>CAYTQR010000100.1:0-7517 GCA_964440045.1 uncultured Planctomycetaceae bacterium
CTATAAAGGACTGGCACAGGTATATCATTCGAAAGGTTTATCCGGCAAAGCTATCGGTATTCTCAAAAAAGCTATTGATATTAATTCAGTTAATGCTGAGATATATACAACACTTGCCGGGATATATCAGGATGAAGAGGATTATGATGAGGCTATTTCAAATTATCGGCTTGCACTGGTATTTAAAAACGATTCTGTTCCCGCAGCTTACGGTCTTGCCTATTCCTATTTTCAAAAACAGATGTATTATGATGCAATAGAGCAGTTCAGAGCGGTCCTTTTTTACGAGCCTGACCACGCACAGTCATATTTTGGTATTAGACTTGTCCATAGCAATCTTGGCTGGACGGAAGATGAAATTACAGCTTATCAAAATGCCGTAAAAGCCGACCCTAATATGGTATCAGCCTGGCAGAATCTTGCACAGGTTTATATGAATCAGGAACAATATGCACTTGCTGTCCAGATGTATAAGCGGTTGATTGAACTGACAAGTCCTACTACCGATATTTTTTATAACCTTGCTGTTGCATATTCGCAGCAACAGCAGTACGCCCAAGCCGAGGAGTATTATTCAAAGGCTGTTCAACTGCAGCCGAATTATCCTGCCGCACATAACAATCTTGCGATTACGTTATATATGTTAGGCCAATACGAACAAGCCTTAGAGCACGCACAAACCGCAGAAGAACAGGGCTTTGACGTTTCCGATGATTTATTTAATCAGTTGTATAAAATTTTAGGTATAGAAGCTGAAACGGAAAACTAAAAGGTAGTAGTTACAGGTGGATTTAGAAGATACAATCAACCATCATCCAGGAAAGGTTTTTGTGGCCGTTAGTGGCGGGGTCGATAGTGCAACTGCCGCTGCGATGCTTCTTGGAGCAGGTTTCGATTGCACCGCTGTTTATATGAAGCTCTACGACCAGCCGCTACATAAGAGCAGTGATGCTGAAAAGGTTGCAAAACATCTCGGCATACCTTTTAAGGTATTGGACCTGACCGATGAGTTTAAAAGCGTTATCGACTATTTCTGCAGCGAATATAAACAGGCTAGAACCCCGAATCCCTGTGTTTTTTGCAACAGAGACATAAAATTTGGAAAACTTTTCGAATACGCCAAAACAAAAGGAGCCGACTACATAGCAACAGGCCATTACGCCCGGATAATCAAAGAAGAAAATAATTTCAGCCTTTATGCTGCCGCAAATATGGCCAAAGACCAGTCATATATGCTTGCTATGATTGGCCGGGCAGTTCTTGGAAGTGTTATTTTCCCTGTCGGCCGATTCGATAAAGACCAAATTCGGAAAAAGGCAAAAAGTCTCGGCCTTAAAGTAAACAGTAAACCAGACTCACAGGAAATCTGTTTTATACCCAATAATGACTACAAGGCCAAACTTGAGAGTTTATGCCCCGAACTTGTTCGCCAGGGTAATATCATTGACAGCAGCGGTAAAATATTAGGGACGCATAACGGTATTCATAATTTTACCATAGGCCAAAGACGAGGACTCGGAATCGCTATGGGCGTGCCCTGGTATGTAACCAGGCTCAATGCTTTGGAAAATACCGTTACTCTTGGCCCTGAACAGGAACTTTTGCATAAAGGACTTACCGCTGTCAGGCCAAACTGGCTGATTGACAGGCCGGGGCAGGCATTTGCCGTTTTGATAAAAACCCGCTATAATGACGAGCCTGTACCGGGATACGTATATCCCGATAAGGAAATAGTAAAAATTATTTTTGACCAGCCTGTTGCCGCAATAACACCCGGCCAGGCAGCTGTCTTTTATTTGAAAGATGAAAAGGGTCTTAATCTTGCAGGGGCAGGATGGATTAAAGAGGCTTTTGATTGATGGAAAATGAAAATCAGGATATTTTGAGGATGGTCGGGAATGCTGAAAGCCGGGCTCGGCGGTTCGCCTCACAGGCACTTATAATTCAGCCCGGTGCAGTAGGCGACTGTATTCTTACTTTGCCATTGGTTGAATTCATCAAAATACATTTTGGTATAGGCACCGTCAAAATGTTAGGCAGAAATCATCATATGGGATATTTTCTCGGCAGGACTGCTGTCGACGGTATAAAGGACCTCGACTCTATCGATATGCACAGGCTTTTTGTCAAACACAAGGATTTTGAACTTGAAGACCGCGACTCGCTGATAAGCGCCTTTGCCGGTTTTAAGCAGATTGTTACTTTCCTCGGTGATTCCGATAGCGACTTTGAAAACAATCTCATTTACACCGCGAATTGCAGTAATTCTGTTGAAGTAACCACACTGCAATTAAAACCTCCTACTGATTTTGCCGGTAATATAGCCGCCTTTTATCTCGAATCGTTTATTTCCGCTCAATACCTTGAGCTTAAAGCATCTGATATAAACCTGAAGAAAACATATATTACGCCTAATAAAAGTGATTTGATACAGGGCCGCAAAACACTCAAATCGGTCGGTATAAAAAACGGACAGAAGGTTGCGGCTATCCATCCCGGCAGCGGCGGCAAAGACAAGTGCTGGCATATTGATAATTTCTATATGCTTGCCGAAAATTTAAACGATAACGAAATAAAGGTCGTATTTCTGCTGGGCCCGGCCGAGATAGAAAGATTTGAAACGAAAACTATCGATGCTCTCGGAGCGATTGCGCCAGTTCTTTGTGATTTTTCGCTGACAGAGGTTTTTCAGGTCATCAGCTGTGCGAATTGCTTCATTGGAAATGACAACGGCATAGCACATATGGCAGCAGCGGCAGGTATTCCGACTATCGTATGCTTTGGGCCTACAGACCCGGTACAGTATTGTCCTGTCGGGTCGTGGGTTTCGACTTTTAAATTACAAGCCCCGGATTTCAGCTCGCCCTGCCCTGATAAGGCAGCAGAACTGACAAAACAGGCTCTTGAATTCTTAAATTCTTGACCGGCAGACAGTAATCGTTATAATTAGCCTATATTTATGGAAAAAACATTAGCCCAGCTTGCTCAATATGTTGGCGGAAAGGTAAATGGAGACGCCGAGGTAAAAATTACCGCTGTTGCAACGCTTGAAAACGCAACCGCAACGGACATAAGTTTTCTGTCTAATCCCAAATATGCCAAAGCCCTGCAAAATACAAAAGCCGGTGCAGTAATTGTCGGGCGTGATACCGAAGCGCCAGTGCCTTTGCTGATTGCCAAAGACCCCTATTATGCCTTTTCACAGGTAGTGGTTCTGCTGCACGGTCACAGGCAGCACAAAAACATAGGTCTGTCTCAAAAGGCAACCATCGCTGATACAGCCAAAATCGGTAAAAACTGTGATATCAATGATTTTGCGACAATATGTGATAATGCAATTATCGGAGATAACACCGTTATTTATCCCGGCGTTTTCATCGGGCCGAACGTCAGAATCGGTAAAAATTGTATCCTTTATCCAAATGCTGTCGTATATGACGGCTGCAGGCTCGGCGATAATGTCATCATCAACGCTAATGCATCAATAGGCAAAGACGGGTACGGCTATGCAACACACGAAGGAGAACACCACAAGATTCCGCAAATCGGTATTGTAGTAATAGAAGATGATGTCGAAATCGGAGCAAACTGCTGTATTCAACGGGGAACCATTGAAGATACGGTTATCGGCAAAGGCTGTAAAATGGGCGACCTTACAAATATCGGTCACGGCGCTAAAATAGGAGCACACTGTTTGCTCGTAGGCCAGGTTGCCATCGCAGGCTCAACAACCATCGGCCATCATTGTGTAATCGGCGGGCAGGTCGGGATTGTCGGCCATATAAAAATCGGTAATTATGTCTCGATAGGCGCCCAGGCAGGTGTTATAAATGACATTCCCGACGGCAGGAAAGTTTTCGGCGCTCCGGCCATTGATGCGATAAAGGCCAAAAGAGCTTACAGTATGATTGAGAATTTGCCGGAAATCGGAAAAACTATCCGCCGGATTGAGAAGCGGCTCGAAAATGGAAAATGAAAAAACAATAGGCCTGATAGCAGGCAGCGGAAGGCTGCCGATTCTCGTCGCTCAGGGCGCACAGCGAGCCGGCTACAAGGTTATATGCACAAGTCTGGATGATAATCCCGACTCTGAGCTTATCGCACAGGTAGATTATCATACAGTAGTACCACTTGCCCGTCCCGATACATGGATAAAAAGACTAAGAAAAAACGGCGTGACAGACGCCATAATGGTTGGCAAAGTCGACAAGGGGAAACTTTTTACTCCCCGACGGATATTGCGCTATCTGCCGGACTGGCGGGCGATAAGAATTTATTACTGGCGATTAAGAAAAAAAGATAAAGTTGACCAGACTCTCTTGCAAGCAATTGCAGACGAGCTTGCAAGCGGAGGTATTGTCCTGCAGGACTCGACTAAATTTTGCACTGAGCACCTTGCCGAAAAAGGTGTAATGACAAAAGTTCAGCCGAGCGCTGATATACAGCACGATATCGATTTTGGCTGGGATGTCGTTAAAAAAATTGCTCAGGCAGGCATAGGGCAGGCGATAACCGTTAAAGAAAAAATCGTCATAACCGTCGAAGCGGTTGAGGGTACTGAAAAAATGATTAGCCGTGCAAGCCAACTCTGCAAAAAAGGCGGCTGGACACTTTTGAAAGCCTCAAAGCCCGACCACGACTTTCGTTTCGATGTTCCCTGTGTTGGAACTAATACCATCAATTCTATAAGCGCCAACGGCGGCAAATGTCTCGTCGTTGAGGCAGGCCGAACTATCATTATAGACAAGCCCGAGACCATTGCCCTTGCCGATGAGCTGGGTATCGCAATTATCGGCATATAATATTATGAACATTGTAAATCCGTGTGAGTCAGTGTCGAAAAAAAACAGTGTAAGTCAGTGTACTAATTATCAAGAAATAAAATCCTCCGGCTTGACATTGCAGCTTTCAGACGATTTCCCGGCTAAAGTTCCCAGTCAGACATCTCGTCTTTTTGCCGATGGTCAGCGGAGTTCTTTTGAGCCTCTGGGCTGCTCAAAATTTGCGAGGGTCTTTAAATTCGACCTTTATCTCAAAGGCAGAATTTACAGTCTCATCCTGAAACAATATCTTAATCGTTCCCTGCTTGATATCTTGAAGAATTTTCTGCGCTCCTGCCGGGCCCAAAGAGCATTCAATGCAGCACAGATGTTGAAACAGCACGGCCTGTCCACTCCTGATATAGTTGTCGTCGGCACAAAGACCATCACCGGTGTTACTGTTAAAAACTTCCTAATAACCAGCTTTGTTAAGAATTCTATACCGTTGCCCGAAATGCTCAACAAGGAAACAACGGCTAAAGATGAGCTTGTCAAACAATTCGGCCAGACCGTCGGCAGGATGCACGCTGAAAATATCTTCCACGGCGATTTGAGACTCGGAAATGTCCTGGTCAAAAAAAACAATGACAAGTTCACATTTGTTTTTCTCGATAATGAGCGGACAAAAAAATTTGAAGCTTTGCCTTGGAGACTGCGCCTGAAAAATCTCGTGCAGGTAAATATGTTCCGGGACAATATAAGTGATTCTGACAGGACAAATTTTCTCGATGCTTACCTGGCGCAGCAGAATATAGAAATTGACAAGGAAAAACTTGCCGACCAAATTACTGCCCGGACGAATAAAAGACTTGCTGCAAAAGGGGTCCTGACTAAAACTGTTTGAGAAAAGAAATGTCGTTTTCGTAAAACAGCCTTATGTCGGTTATGCCGTATTTTCGCATAGCAAGACGCTCAATACCAAAACCGAAGGCCCAGCCGGTATATTTTTCGTTATCGATTCCGACCGCGTCAAATACATTCGGGTCAACCATACCGCAGCCGCCAACCTCTATCCAGTTATCCTCGCCGTTTTTGTCAACAAACAGCAGGTCAACTTCTGCGCTTGGCTCGGTAAACGGGAAAAAACTCGGCCGAAGCCGCCATTTGACATCTTTGCCGAAAAACGCGCCAATGAACTGAGCTATAGCGCTTTTCATATCGACCATTGAAACGCCCTCGTCAACTACAAGCGCTTCGAGCTGGTGGAACATAAACATATGTGTCGCGTCAACCGTATCGGGCCTGTAAACACGTCCCGGTGCAACGACTCTTATGGGCGGTTTCTGCTTTCCCATTATACGGATTTGTATAGTTGAGGTCTGACTTCGCAGGAGCTTATTGTTATCGATATAAAAATTATCGCCTGCGTCACGGGCAGGATGTTCCGGCGGAATGTTAAGCGCTATAAAATTGTGCCATTCATCCTCTACCTCAGGGCCGTAGGCGATTGAAAAACCCATTCGGCCGAAAATTTCAAGCAGTTCGTCTTTGGTCTGTGTAATTACATGGCTTTTGCCGATTGCAAAATCAGCTCCCGGCAGTGTAACGTCAATCAGAGAGTCTTTTTTTTGAGAGCCTTTTCCAAGTGAAGATTTCAATTCTTCAAAGGCACTTGTTACTTCCTTTTTTATTTTATTGGCGACAGCGCCAGCCTCTTTCCTCTGCTCAGCGGAAAAAGAGCCTATTTTGCTTAACATCTGCGCTACAGACCCTTTTCGTGATAAATATTGGATACGAAACTGCTCAAGATGGTCAGAATTCGTTATCTTTTTAAGTGATGCAAGCGCCTCTTGTTCGATTTTTTTAAATTCGTCAAGCACTATTCCGCCAGTAATTTTTTTAATTACTCTGCAATGCAGCTTTGACCTTTTCAACTATGGCATCGAAAGCCGGCGCATCTGCAATTGCAATTTCACTAAGCATTTTTCTGTTAAGCTCTATATTGGCCTTCTTGCAGCCATTGATAAATTGGCTGTAGCGGATTTGTCTTTCCTTACAGGCCGCATTGAGACGGATAATCCACATACTCCTGAATTGACGCTTACGCTGCTTTCTGCCGATTTTTGCATTGACCTGTGCTTTTACGGCCGCTTCTTTGGCAAGTCTATATGCCCGGCCTGGAGCATTGGTATGACCCTTTACCCTCTTGAGGACTCTTTTTTTGGCTTGAGTTCGTGCCGAACCTTTTCTTACACGCGGCATATCAGCTTTCCTTTCAAATTATTTTTTCTGCTGGCGGCAGCCGATGGTAAGCCGAGAAGCAGAAAGCTATTTTTATTTACTTGAACCGAGTAGTTCCTTAATCCGATCTACAACCGCTCCACGGACGATAAATGCCTTGCTGAGCCGGCGGCGCCTTTTAGCGGTTTTACTGCTCATCAAATGCCCTGAAAAGCTTTTGTGAGCCTTGACTTTCCCGCGAGCGGTTACTTTTACGCGCTTCGCTAAACCCTTATGAGTCTTCTGCTTAGGCATATTTTATGACCTTGAATAACTATTTTTAAAAAAATAAGAACCGGATTCTAACAAACCGCCTTTGGCGGGTCAACATTTATCTTGGTAATGCGTAAAATTTTGCGAATAACGCTTATTTAGGCATCATAAACATTGTCATTCTTCTGCCCTGCATTAACGGCAGCCTGTCAACTTTGGCGACATCTTCAACGACCTGTTCGGCGACCTGTTCGGCGCCCGCAT
>CAYTQR010000101.1:0-3843 GCA_964440045.1 uncultured Planctomycetaceae bacterium
GGGTAAACTTATGTGTTTCAATAGGAGCAATACTGTCGAAAGAAGCAATAACACGTGGCAGTTGTCTCTCAGTCGTTAATCTTTGCAGCGTCATTCTAAGTTCCCATTTAAATACCTTTTTACGGTTTCGTTTACCGGAAGCAAAAGTCAAAGCCTTTTGCAAACTAACTCAAGTTGTGCTTCACGTCCCTTTTCTGCCTTCTTATGATAAATTTCGGCATTATCACATAACAACATTAACTAATTTTTTACTGATTTTGCAGCAACTTGTGGAGTCTTAAGTGCTTTAAGAACAAGCCTTTCCCAAAAAGTTGAGTTTGTTAATGAGGAATTGTGGGGTTTTTAATACTGATATCCCTCTTTCACAAAAACTAAACCATCCAAAGGAGCTTTCTATTATAGCCTTTGGTTATAACAACACTCTTATAGAGCAAGAGGGGAGGAGTAATACAGCCAAAAAATAATTTGCCAAATCCAAAATTTTTCTTAAACCGTGATTAGCCCTTCGCGAATAGCGTACTTGGTAAGGTCTGCGAGGTTATCAATTTTGGTCTTTTTCATAATGTGCCTGCGGATTGCCTCAACGGTCTTAGTACTCATGCCCAGCTCTGAAGCGATTTGCTTTGCAGATTCGCCCTTTGTCAAAAGTTGAAGGATTTGGTTTTCTCTTAGTGTAAGGCCGTTAGCAACACTAAAAATGTCGTTCTTCGTAATATCATTTAAAACTATTGCTGCAATTTGAGGACTCAAATATGACTGGCCAGCGGTAACAACTTTAATAGCATGTACTAAATCATCAAACACACATTCTTTGAGCATATATCCTGATACACCCGCCTTAATCATATCCAGCACAAATTCTCTTTCTGAATGCTCAGACAGTGCAAGTACCTTAACATCCGGCAGTTCGCTTTTAATTTGGCGTGTTGCCTCAATACCGTTCAACACCGGCATAGTTACATCCATAAGAACTATATCAGGCCGTAATCGGCAGGCCATCTCTACCGCCGTCAGACCATTGTCGGCCTGACCGACTACCTCCATATCATTGCAGTTCTCAACCAAGGCTCCGATGCCCTCTCGCAAAATGCCATGGCCGTCCGCCAGCAAAATTCTTATAGCCATTTTCAGCTCCCTTAATGTCGTACGAGAAAACCCCGATGTTGATTTAGTTTTGAAGAAACGCATGTTTCATTATCAGTATAACGATGCGAAACCACTAATAGAGAATGGTTTTGAGTGTCAACTGTACGACACCTGGAAGAAAAATTATACGATGGGTATATAGCGAAAGAGGGGTATATATGGCAAACTTGTTAAAATAGGAGTCTGATTATGTTTTTTGCCGGAACAGATATTGCTAACTCAATTTTGTTTAGTTAACTTTTTTGGCTCATCTTTTTTTAACTCTAAGTACGTACATATTACTACTATTGCTGAGACAGCACTTGCTTAAATAATTGTTGGGGTAACAAGTTCATCGTCAAAGAAATTCACTGGACTTGGTTGGACATAAAAAAGAAAGCCTCGTCAGTGTATGACACCAACAAGGCTGCAACGAGGCCGAAGGGGCTCGAACCTTCAACCTTCGGACCGACAGTCCTATTAAGGGTTTTGTAAGTATTTGTGAATAAACGATTAATGAAGGTCAATTAAAGACTTGTGATGCCAACCGAAGCGCAACCGTACATTGCTGTTGCAAATTCTGTTGCAAATTAAAGACTCGGATTAACCTGTCTTTGGCTCAAAAATAGATTACAAGTGGTTGACAAGTCAATATACACTGCTCACCGACAAACTCTTAAAAAAAACCATGGATGAAACTTAGCATAGTCCATAACATTAACCTCTGCAGTAAAAATCAACTGCTAAGGATTCTGTCAACTTTTCCCTGGTCCACATCCATTATATATTGAATTCCACTGACTGCTGCAGCTTCATTTGTCAACGCTGTTATGTCGTCCCTGGTCATATGCTCAATGCCAAATTTCCGGCTGCCCGCCATTAACTGGCGCAGGCCCTGGGCAAGACGTTCGTAAACCGTAGAAATAACAAACATAAATTCAAAAAAGTGTTACCCATGTTTTAGTTGGCACACGGTTTACTCTTCAATTTGGCCTTGATGATGCTAATAAGACGCTCGTTTTTGATGGGCTTCTGGAATACACCACTGAAACCAAGCTGGCTATAATCAACATTGTCTGTCATTCCATTGCCTGCGCCACTTAAGAGGTATATGGGTGCTTTGTTGCCAAGAAGCTTGAGATCCTTAACAAGGTTCGCGCCTGCGTCAATCTCCTCCATCATCAAATCGACAAGGATAAGGTCAGGCTTTGTTTCTTTATAAACCTTCAGGCCCTCCTCGGCACTTTTGGCCTCAATTATAATATAATCATTAGCCTTGAGAAACAGGCGGATTGCCTGCAGAAAATCGGGGTCGTCGTTAATTGCAGGAATAACATATTTATTGTCCTGCATGGATAGTCTCCTTCAAAAACAAGCAACGGCCTCAATCAGCACAATTCTTCAAACACTTCTCGGCGAACTTGATAGAGACAAATCTATCGTAATCTTTTCCTCCTATTCTTTAAGGGCATACGAAGCGGCATTTATATTGAAAAAACAAGGTTTTGGGAACGTAAGGGTACTTGACGGCAGGCTGGAAATGTGGCCCTATGAGAAACTGCAATAAAACCAAAGGTGGTATTTTTCTGTAAATATAGGTAAAATATACGCCGGTTTCCCCATAATTTTTTTTAAAATTCATTTGACTATATACATAAATTGCTTAATCTTACAGTGAAGTGGGTTTGTGAATGTGAACACAAGCTTTAGTTAAGAGGCGGTTATGCGGTACCATAAAATACCGGATGAAACGATCAGGCGGTTGCCTGTTTACCTGCGGCAGCTATTGCTGCTCTGCCAGAAAAACTGTACAAACGTCTCAAGTGATAATTTTTCAAATCTTGTCCATGTCCCCGGCTCACAGATAAGAAAGGATTTTTCATATTTCGGCGATTTCGGCGTTAGGGGCAAAGGATATGACGTTAAAAGGCTGATAAAGGAAATAAAGAAAATCCTTAAGCTGGATTCTACCAGGCAGGTAGCCTTAGTGGGGGCAGGCAGACTCGGCTCGGCCATTCTCAGTTATCCCGGTTTTGAAAGATACAGCTTTAAAATCACCTGTGCCCTGGATAGTGACAAACGAAAAATCGGCAAAAAAATCGGTAATCTTACCGTGAAAGATACGTCAAAAATCAATTCTCTCAAAAAAAGAAAGATAAAACTTGCGATTGTCGCAACGCCGGCGAACGTTGCACAAGACGTTACTGAAAGACTCGTAAAGGCAGGAGTTGACGGAATACTGAACTTTGCACCCTGCACTTTGACTACGCCTAAAAAGGTTAAAGTAATCAACATCGATATTGCAATGGACCTTGCGACCCTGTCTTATTACCTGCGTTCGGCATAAACTAAAATTGTCAGGACAGACAGATGGAAACGGTTTTTGTTGAAAACCTAAAGGCTTTATTCGACTCTATCGCAGCCGAGGGGGAATTGTACATCCCAAAAAAAGCCAATTCTCATTATGTCTATAAAATTTATGACCCGGACGAGGATGTTGTACTTAATGAAGTTCGCGTTTGTACGCCTATAAAGGAATTTCTTTTCCCGATTCGCGAGCTTGCAGCGGTTTTCCCGCAAGAGGACGAAACAGCCCAGATAAAGCCCTTTGCCGTGGTTGGCCTTAAGGATTGTGACCTTCGGTCGATTGAAATTCTCGATAAAGTTTTCAAAGAAGATGATTTCAAAGACCCATTCTATATAAGCCGTAGAGAGAAA
>CAYTQR010000101.1:3853-7436 GCA_964440045.1 uncultured Planctomycetaceae bacterium
TAAAAAAGACCAATTAAGTTACTACAGTACGGTATTTAATACAGTTGAAATAAAACCCTTTGCAGTCTTCGGCCTTAAGGATTGCGACCTGCGGTCGATTGAAATTCTCGATAAAGTCTTCAAAGAAGATGATTTCAAGGACCCCTCATATATAAGCCGGCGAGAAAAGATGTTTATTATCGCCTCGGACTGCACTGAACCTGCAGAAAGCTGTTTTTGTTATCTGCTCGGCGGTAAAACCTGGGCGGATAAGGGTTTTGATTTGAATGTTTCGCCTGTCAATAATGGCTTTTTAATTGAAGCCGGCTCGGAGGCGGGAAAAGAGTTCCTCGATAAGAATAAAGCGTTGTTTAAACAGGCCCAGCCGCAACAGATAGAGCAGCGAGATGAAATTCGTAAAAAAGCCGATGAGCTTCTTGTCGTCCAGAATGCTGAATTCAAGCTCGAAAGGCCTATTCAGGAAGTTGTCGAAGGCTCTGAAAACTCACAGTTATTCGACGTTGAAGCTAAAGGCTGTGTCGAGTGCCAGGCTTGTACAAGGGTTTGCCCCACCTGCCACTGCTTTTATCTGCACGACACAAAACTTAAGGACTATTACGCCAAGATGAAAATGTGGGACAGTTGTATGAGAATGAGCTATGCTGCTGTTGCGGGAGGCGAAAATCCGAGAAAGGCAATCAGCGACCGGATTAAACACCGCCTGATGCACAAATTTTCGTATTATTTGCAGCGATATGGTATTGATATGTGCGTAGGCTGCGGCAGATGCATCGATGCCGAGTCCGGCACAATGGATTTGCGCCGATTACTTAAACAATTAAACGATGAATTGAAGACTCAAAAAGTAAAATGACACAACACAAAAATCCATATAAGCCTATAGACGCCGAGGTCATTGATATTATCGATGAGTCCCCGACTATAAAGAGCTTTGTGCTAAAACCTGTCGAGTCTATACCGTTTGAGGCCGGCCAGTTTGTCGAGCTGACCCTGCCTGGCAGTGGTGAGGCACCTTTTACCCCGTCTTCGTCTCCATCACAGAAAGAGACAATGGAAATCAGTATTATGAAGGCCGGCAAGGTGACCGGACTGCTGCATGATATTGAAAAAGGTACTGTTCTCGGCATTCGCGGGCCCTTGGGCAATGGCTATCCGCTGGATAAATTTGCCGGCAGGGAAGTTTATATAGTCGGCGGTGGCGTGGGGCTTGCTCCGATTCGTTCACTGTTCCTTGCCCTTGTAGAAAGAAAGAACAATTTCGCTTCTATCGTCTGTAGATATGGGGCCAAAACGCCTGAAGATTTTATTTTCAAAAAAACATTATTTGGCGACTGGCAGAAAATTGACGGCGTTCAGATAAAACTCACCGTTGACCAGGGTAACGATCAGTGGCACGACAATGTCGGTGTGGTAACGACGATATTGAAGCCGGACGATGTAAAAATCGATAATGCCGTCGCGGTTGTCTGCGGGCCGCCGATAATGATGAAATTCGCAACCTTAAAGCTGCTCGAATTCGGCTTTAAGCCTGGGCAAATATATCTTTCGATGGAAAAGAATATGAGCTGCGGAATAGGCCTGTGCGGCCATTGTATGCTCGGAAAATATTACGTCTGCAAGGACGGGCCTGTATTTACCTATGAGCAGATAAAGGATTACCCGAAAATCTGGGACTGATTTATGTCGGCAAAACTTATAATAGATTTGAAGAAATGCAAAGATTGTGCTCAATGCGATGTGCAGTGCTCGTACAAGCACCACCCTGAGAACAACGGCATAAAAGCACTGCTCGAAAAGATTCGCTTCGCTCTTATCTGCCGAAAGTGTGAAACTGCTCCGTGTATAACCGCTTGTCCCCGCAGTGCTTTGGAAAAAGTTGATACCGGTCGTAACGGCGAAAAGATACTCAAAAGAGCTGATATGCTCTGTACCGGCTGCGACACCTGCGCGATAGCCTGTCCTTTCGGTACGGTTTACACGGAACTTATACAATTTGTTGATGATGTCTGCGACTTATGCAGGGACAGGCTGGAGAACAATGGCAAACCGCTCTGTGTCGGAACCTGCAAAAGCGGGGCACTGGATTGGCAGGACGTAGACGTTGGGCAAAATGCGGATATGATTGAAGTTTTTGATGGTGTAGTTGTAAAGGTAGCAGATGGCGATTTATGGGAACCGTTTCTGCCGCAAAATAAAGAGGCATCCAAATGAGCGGTTTAGCTAAAAATCTGCTTGAACTTTTACTTTACGGCTTTGTCCTGACGACAGTCGCAGGGCTTATCGCAAGCTGGATTTTCCGGAAAGTGAGCGCACTGGTTCAATACCGCGTCGGGCCGCCTGTGATGCAGCCTTTTTACGATGTGGTAAAGCTTTTAGGCAAGGAGCAGACCATTCCTGAACAGGCAAACAGGTTTGTTTTCTCTCTGGCTCCACTGGTTGCATTAAGCTCGGTTATTCTGCTCTCGGCGATGCTGTGGAAAATTGCACTGGAAAAGGACGGATACTTTGCAGGCGATGTTATTGTAGTGCTCTATCTTCTGGTTATGCCTTCCCTTGCATTGATACTCGGAGCATCTGCCAGCGCAAGCCCCCATGCCTCAATAGGCTCGGCAAGAGAGATGAAGCTTTTGATTTCGTATGAGCTGCCGTTACTGCTCGCTTTTGCGATTGTCCTCGTCAAGGCAACCGGTAAGATTGAACAAACAGAGCTTCTTTCACTTGCCGCGTTATCAGAGCTTAAGCCTATAATGAGCATTTCCGGATTTTTGGCCTTTTTAGCGTCTATTTTGTGTGTCCAGGCAAAGCTGGGACTTACGCCTTTTGATGTAGCAGAGGCTGAAACAGAGCTTGCAGGTGGAGTTATAATTGAATATTCAGGGCCGTTGCTTGCAATATGGAAACTTGCACATGCAATAATGCTAATAGCATTGCCTTTATTCGTAGTCGAGTTGTTTCTCGGAGGTTTTGGCTCATCGATATATACCGGAATTTTAGGAATTATAAAATATGTTGTAGTTCTCGTCTTGTTAATACTTATAAAGAATACCAATCCGCGTATGAGGATTGACCAGATAATGAAATTTTTCTGGTATTATTGCTCGCCTGTGCTGGTTATCGCGCTGGTTCTTGCTGTTGTGGGTAATTTCCTCGGTATAGGCTGGCTATAGGAATAAGATATGAGTTTTTGGATGAATTTTGGATTGAAAAAATCGCCTTGGGTTTTCCACGTCAATACAGGGGCATGCAACAATTGTGATATAGAAATTGTCGATTGTCTAACGCCGCGATTCGATGTGGAGCGTTTAGGAGTAAAGCTCGTCGGTTCTCCCCGTCACGCCGATGCCCTGCTCGTTACCGGAGTTGTAACCGAACAGGCTCTGCCGCGTCTGCAGGAGGTTTATCGCCAGACAGCAAAACCCTGCGTAGTTTTTGCAATCGGTGCCTGTGCCTGTGACAAGGGAATTTTTATGCCGGGCTATCATGTTGCCGGTCCTGTAGACAAAGTAATTAAGGAAATCAACCCGAATGCGATAATTGCCTACGTGCCCGGCTGGCCGCCAAAACCAGAGGCAATAATTTAAGG
>CAYTQR010000102.1:0-4327 GCA_964440045.1 uncultured Planctomycetaceae bacterium
CCGTCTATTGCGATTGAGCCTTTGGATATTAGAAATTCCCGAATATCCTTTGGCGTCTCAAAAACAAACTGCCAAAATCCTCCCTTTTTTTCGATTTTCTTAACTTTACCGACCGCATCGATATGCCCCTGCACAAAATGTCCGCCAAATCTGCTATTCGCCTGTAATGCCCTTTCAATATTCACCTGTGCACCAGCTTTTAATCCCCCCAGTGTCGTTACCGATAGCGTCTCGCCACTCACCTCAAATTGGGCCGTATTTCCTTTTACCTCGGCAACAGTCAGACAAACCCCATTAACAGCGATACTCTCGCCGTATTTGGCATCCTGCCCGAGATTTATCACAATCTTTATTCCGCCGGCCTGACGGACCGTCGAGCTTACCGTGCAAACCGATTTAATTAGTCCTGTAAACATAGAAACCCCAGTAAATTATAGCTATTATGGGTTATGAAAGCATATTGTCAAATACCTTTTCGCCGCAAACTTTTTTGACTTTTCAGCAACTAAATTTAATGGTATTATGGTATTATGTTATAAACTAATTTTAAGAAAAAACTGGACAAATTATGAGAGAATACAGAAATCTATCGAAAATCGTTTTTTTGATTGTTTTACTTACTGCTTTTGCACTTGAAGTTCTTGCCCAACCTCAGTATGGAGCCACACCGAGAAGGAAACTATCCAGAGAAGAAAGAAGGCAACTGCTTGAACGCGAAGCTTCAACAGCAGTAAAAGAAATTGAGGACGAATACGAAAATCTGACGGATCGTCTCAATTCCGGTCAAATACTTTCGGGCCCAGACCTTAAAAAAGCTTTCAGGACTGTTGCGAAAAACAAAAAGTATTTGCCGGTACTCGACGACTCACAGAAAACTATGTATCATACTTTAGCTGCGTGGGTATATCATTTCGACAGCAAGCAGGACAAAGCATTAAAAGATGTCGATTCTGCATGGAAGATAGCCTCGCAAAATCCAGATGTCGTCAAAACACATTTTGCTCTTTCGCTCATTTACACCGATTACACATCTGCAATTGAAACGTTGATAAAACAAAACACAGATGCTCAGGCCGAAGAAACAGAGTCGCAATCTTACCAGCAGGAATCTGAAGGTAATATTCAGCTTGACATAAACTCTGTCCAAATTGAACTGCTTGGCAAAGTCTTTGACTTTAAGCCCGAGCCTGTTATAGCTGATGCTGCTTCCTGGCAGCCGGCCGGTCAGCTTTCCTGTATTCTCTTGTGGGCTATAGATCCGAATGAGCTTGACAAATTTGCTACAGTAGAACCTAACGACCCTAATGACCCTAATATACCTGCACCTGTACCGCAGACTAATTATTGGCAGCAGAGCAAAATAAAGAAACAAATACCGGAACTTGAAGCTTTCTCAAAGTTACAAAGCCAATTTACAGAAAATCAGACAATCGCTTTTGCAGGCTTCAACCTCAACGACGCCGCCAAAAGAGAAAATCTTGAAAACTGGCTCGGTGAAAATCCTCAAAACTGGCAGGCTTTTATACTTCCTGCCGAACAGCAGCAAAAGATGTTCTCACTTTGTAGCGGTGCTTTTGACAAACCGACATTACTAATTGTTGCGCCTGACAGTACAACCAGATATGCCGGCAAAGTCGAAAGCTTTCTGCCGCAATTGATTATTCGTACTATTCTCGAAAATCCGCAGGAGTTCGCACCGGCAGACTCTAATCAAACTCCTGCTAAACCTCAAATCCCTCCTGCTGATAGGCCTGTTGAGTCTCCATCGGCAGAACCAAACAAGCCTGAACCGCAACCTAAGCATAAAACTATCGTTGAAGATACTAATAAACAGGTTTCTGAACAGTCTCAAAAAACACCACCTGCCGCTGCAACTCGTGCCGCAACCGGCAATCAGCCAGATGAAGATTTTTTTGACCCACAGGCTGAAACACTGCTCGAACATGCCAGGACTTTCTTTAAAATTAGTAAAAAGCTCCAATATACTACATACCAAAAACCTATTGATATATGCAGACGGGTAATGAAGGATTACCCCAACACTAAATATGTGCAGCAGGCCCAAATACTTTTGCGTCAGGTACCCGAACGGCTCCGTCAGAAATATAACCTTACAGACGAGGAATTAGGATTGTAAACTTATTTGACATGGAGGTAGGATAGATGAAGATGATGAGAAAAAAGAAACATTAGCAAAAACAGCGTAAGGATACGCAATGAAATTAATAAAGCCTTCGATAGAGTTTATATGGATGACTGAAAATCCATTACAAACAATCGAGTATGCAGGCAGGACATGTTATAAATCCGAAGACAGAATCACAAGTGGCTCAGCCGCCAAATTTGTGAAAATGATAATCGATAAAGGGCATGAAGCAATGCTTGAACATACTTCTGCTTCGTATAGATTCATCTGTGACCGAGGAGTTACTCACGAAATAGTGCGGCATCGTTTATTCAGTTATGCTCAGGAATCTACTCGGTATTGTAATTACAAAGGCGGTGTAACTTTTATTATTCCCTGCTGGATGGATTTAAGCAAAGGTGTTTATACGCGAGACGATTCGTCTTTGTCGTTTTGCCCTTCTGAAGGAAAAATGCCAAAATTATCCAGAGCTGAAGAAATCTGGCTCATGGCTTTAGGTATGGCAGAAGAACAATATCAGGAAATGATAGAAAACAATTGGACTCCGCAGCAGGCCAGAACCGTCTTGCCTAATTCGCTTAAAACCGAAATTGTTATAACAGGCAACTTTAGGGAATGGCGACACTTCTTTAAATTCCGCTGTGCGAAATCCGCTCATCCTCAAATGCAGGAAATTGCCAATATGGCTTTATCTGATATTCGCCAGAAAGTTCCGGTCGTCTTTGATGTGTTATGAATTGTTTAAGGACTTGTAAATAAATTAGGTTTTCAGATGCTTACCTCTTTTGAGAGTCCGTCCTATAATAACCCGAATCCAATTCATATCTTGCCGAATTAAATTCCTGCTTCGTCAAATTTGCACATCTATAATCCATTTCTTATATTTTTAGCGTTACTTTGAAAAATAAAACATCTCGTGAATTGCTATTGTTGTATTTATTTCTTATGTTTTACGTGTAAAGAATGACAGAAAAATCGCTAACAAAATTGACTCCTTCTCTCCTTCTTTAACTTGTGCTACCTGCCTTGGGGGGACTAACTCAGGGCAGGCGAAATTGAGAGCTCGAAAGAGCTTAAAGATATAAAGCAAAGTGCTCTTGGCCGGGCACAACAAGTAAATATGAATGGGACGCGTTACAAGGCCGGAACGCACCGGCCGCTTATCGCACACAATGCGTCCCGATTGATCATCCTGTTTGGGGGGATATGCATACGGCGAGTCGGGTCTCTGCTAATTAGGGGACGCAGAGACCCCTTTTTCGTGCGCCCAATTTCATCGCTTCGACTCAAACAGACCTACTAAATTTCTCTGTGAGTTTCTCATCACGCCAACCATTACTTTCTTGAGTAACACCTCTTATAGAAAACAAAAAAAATACCTAACAGCCACGACTCATCGCCTGTCCCTCACAGCTCGACTAAGCCCGTCGAAGTTTTGCTGAAAGATAAATAAAATTTTTAAATCTTTTTGGTTGACATACCATATGTGACATTTAGAATGATTTTAGTTCAAAATATTGTGCTGTTAGTGTAGTGGCAGAAAAGTATCGTGAAATGTCCATACTGCAAGGAAAACCGCGACAAGGTTATTGACTCACGTTCAAGCGAGGCAGGAAGGGTAATCCGGAGACGGCGGCAATGTCTGGCTTGCAGCAGGAGGTTTACAACTTATGAGAAAGCGGGCGAAAGTTTTAAACTTAACGTAATTAAAAAGGACAATTCACGGGTTCCTTACGATAGGGACAAGGTAATTGCTGGCCTGCAGAAAGCCTGTTATAAAAGATCTGTTTCCGCCGAGCAAATACAGCAAATTGCAGATAAGGTTGAGGAAGATATCTTCAGGCATTCTGACAAGGAGGTAACCTCAAAATTTATTGGCGAAAGCACTATGAAGCAGCTCAGGGCCGTCGATAAGGTGGCTTATATTCGTTTCGCCAGTGTTTATCGGCAATTTACGGATGCCGGCGAACTTATAAGTGAAGTAAGCCAGGCTATTTTAGAGCCTGACGATATAAATCAGCCGAAGCTGTTTACAGACTAAGGGTTCAACGATGCAGCTGAAGGTAATAAAAGCTGATGGCAGTCAGGAACAATACCTGCACACAAAGGTTATTGCCGCCTTTGTTAATGCCTTTGCCGCCCCTCAGGAGATTGACACTTCCGTCGCCAGCCAGCTTGCCG
>CAYTQR010000102.1:4337-7252 GCA_964440045.1 uncultured Planctomycetaceae bacterium
ATTCCAGGAACAAAATTACAAGCAGCGAAATTTTCTCGATAATTCAGGCTGTTCTTTCCTCCACCGGATATGACAATGCCGCAGCAAATCTTGCCGAACACCGTTATAAACGAAATTTGTTAAGGGCAAGGATAGAAATAGCAAAATATAATATGCATGAAATTTGTGACTCCTTAAAACTACGCCAGGCTGGTACAGCGCCGGCGGCAAATCGCTGGAACAAATCAAAAATCGTCAATGATCTTGTCGCTGAGTATAATCTTGAGAATACCACTGCAAGGATAATCGCTTCAATGGTGGAGGAAAAAGTACTCAATTCCGGTTTTCGTTGTGTCTCGACCGCCTTTGTCAAATTCCTTGTCGCTTTACAAACCCAAGCGATACTCTCTGCTCAGCAGCAAATGAAATCAGATGTTAAAGAAACTGCTTTTACCGTTAAAGATAATGCGCTCACGGATGAGCGCCTCAGGCAGCCGCAAAACGGATTTTGCCCCGTCGAAGTTTAAATAGGCAGGATGGAAGAGATTAAGAATCCATTGCCGACTCGACCCGGCTGCCTGAGGTTTTTTTTGGGCTTTAGTTTGCTTGACAATCTGACAATCTTCAAATAATCTGCATAAATAATGAAAAAGCTGCTTAAAAAACATTCCGGAAAATCAGGCCTGCCGCCTGGAACGCTTGTCCATACAGGCCAAACACAAACAACTCAGGTAAAAATCACCGCCATCGACTACGACAGCGACAATTTCGACCAAAAGCAGATAACCAATATTCAGCAGTGTGCCGATTTAAAGAAAAAATCTTCTGTTACATGGATAAATATCGACGGCCTTCAAAATATAGACCTCATCGAGCAAACCGGCAAAGTCTTTAATCTCCATCCGTTAACCCTCGAAGACGTTGTTGCTACCGAGCAAAGACCAAAATTTGAGGCCATTGAAAATTATGTCTTTGTCGTTCTTAATATGCTTACCTTTAACAAGGAAGACAAAACTATCGACTGCGAGCAGGTCAGCCTGATTTTAGGCGATAACTTCGTCCTGTCTTTTCAGGAAAAACCGGGCGATGTATTTGACGCGGTTCGCCAGCGCATCCGCCAGGCAAAGGGACGTATCAGAAAAATGAAAGCAGATTATCTTATCTACTCGCTTATCGATGCGATAGTGGATAACTACTTCTTAATACTTGAAAGCTTCGGCGAAGTAATTGAAGGCCTTGAAGATGAACTTATTGCCGAGGCGACCGAAAAAACCTTCCAGAAAATCCACTCGATAAAACGGGAAATGATACTCATTAGAAAATCCATCTGGCCGCTGCGCGAAGTTGTCAACAGCCTCAGAAAAAGCGAAGCAAAAAATATATCACAGGCGACCGAAGTATATTTCAGCGATGTTTACGACCATACGATACAGATTATCGATACAATAGAGAGTTTTCGCGATATGGTCTCAGGTATGATTGACCTTTATCTTTCCAGCCTAAGCAACAAAATGAACGCTGTTATGAAGGTCCTGACGATAATAGCAACTATATTTATACCCCTCGGATTTTTCGCTGGCGTCTACGGCATGAACTTCGAACATATGCCCGAATTACACTATAAATGGGCCTATCCGGCCGGTTTCTGGATTTTTATTGTTGTTGCCATAGTTACAATGCTGTACTTGTTTAAAAGGAAAAAATGGCTTTAAGCCCACAATAGAATCATAACTGAAGGAACAGAAAATGCTTATGAATCTTATAATTTTTACGATGGTCTTGGTCACATCGTTCATCGTCGTCCGAATCGGAGCAATCGCCTTTCAGCTTACCGGCCTTGAATGGTCGCTCGCAAAATTCCAGGCCTTAAGCTGTTTTTCAGGCACAGGCTTTACAACAAAAGAATCCGAGCTTATCGTCTCAAACCCTCAGAGGCGAAAAATCGCTTCAGTCCTTATCGTACTTGGAAATGCCGGGCTTGTTACTCTCATTGCTACTTTCGCTAATTCTATAAGACCAAGAGCAGGAGGCCGAAAAATTTCTCTGCCTTTCTTAAAAGATTTCCTGCCCGAAGCAGTTCTGCCATGGATAAGTCTGGTCATAATCATAGCTGTTATATTTGTTATGTACAAACTCTTTACAAACATCGGATTCACCGGTAAAGTTACGAATGTCCTTCGCAGATTTGTTATGAAAAAAGAAATCATCAAGTCCGTAACAGCCGAAGAGCTTTTAATCGCTACCGGCGGTTACGGCGTATCAAGAATAATAATCTCTCCCAACAGCTCCATAATCGACAAAAACCTTATCGATTCAAACTTGAGAAGTCAGGACATAACCGTCCTTGCAATCACAAGAGATAACGAAACCATACCTAACCCTTCTGCCGATACTGTATTTAAACTTGACGATGAATTGATTTGTTTCGGAAGACTTGAAAATATCCAGACTATAATCTCTATGTCTGCAAACTAACCGCAATAAAATGAAAAACGTCGAACATTGGATGTTCTCCGTAAGTCCCGTAAGTCCCTTGGGGACACCATAGGCGGGACGCCTGACGGCGGAGTCCCAAGGACAACGCTCACACTAAATCGGGAGAAGTACTAAAATTGCCTTGTTTTTTTAAGCTGATTCTGGGAGAATGGCGGAGCATTGTTTAAAAAAACGTTTAATTTGTTTTTAGGAGTAAAAAGATGAAGCTTAAATGGATAAGTACAGTTGTTTTATTGATAGTCCTTATCAGCAGTAATGGATTTTCATCGACTATTGCAAGGTGGGTGGGCGCGCCTGCGGGGGATGCTAATCAGGCTGCGGGGACGGGTTCATGGAAAGATGCGTATTGGAGTCCGGGACCAAGTATTCCGCCTGGGCCGGCTATCATCGATGATGAGCTAAAAATTACCGAGCCGAATACGGTATGCACGGTAGATAGC
>CAYTQR010000103.1:0-7169 GCA_964440045.1 uncultured Planctomycetaceae bacterium
ATTTCATCGAGAAAAATCGTGCCGCTGTCGGCTGCATGAAAAAAACCCGCTCGCGATTCTGTCGCCCCTGTAAATGCTCCTTTTACATGCCCGAAAAGGTCGCTCTCAAGAAGCCCTTCCGGAATACCGCCGCAATTTACCGCGACAAAAGGCGATGATGACCGCGGCCCCTTATAATGAATGGCCCTGGCTGCAAGCTCTTTGCCGGTGCCGCTTTCACCGGTAATAAGCACCGTCGCAGAAGTTGATGCCACTTTATTTATAGCGGTGAAAATCTTGTTAATTACTTTGGAAGTCCCGATAAGACCTATATGCTCGGTTACTGCCCGGCCGGGCAAGCCGTTCCCCGTCCTGCGCAACTTTACCTTGCTCAGTACACGCTTGACAGCGGACAATAGTTCGTCATCAGTAAATGGTTTGGGCAGGAATTCCTGAGCGCCGGTTTTAACAGCTTCGACAGCTCCTTCAATTGACGGATAGCCGGTAATCATCATTATATCTGTGTTTTTGAAATTATCCCGGATATGCCGTATCAAATCCATACCGCTGACCTTGGGCATCTTAAGATCGGTAATCACCAAATCCAGTTCTGTTTCATTAAGAATTTCAAGTGCCTGGGGCACGCCGGGTGCTGTAAAAACCTTGTAGCCTGCTGCTGTCAGGTTTCGCTGGAGAACTTCCAACGTAGCTGCAGAATCATCCACGGCCAGAATGTGTTCTTTTTTCTTGTGCGATGATGACATATTAACTGCTTTCCTTGACTTTCCGCGAATTTTTTATAGGCAGCCGAATTTCAAATCGTGCGCCCTGGCCGACTTTACTCTCAACATTAATCATACCGTTATGGGCGGTAACAATTCCATGTACCACAGGTAGGCCAAGACCCGTCCCATGACCAATATCTTTCGTTGTAAAAAATGGCGTAAATATCTCATCAAGAACTTCCTTGCTCATGCCGCATCCAGTATCTTCTACAATCAGGTAAACTTCTTGACCATTAGATTTGGTCTGAACCGTAATTTTACCTCCCTTTCCTTCCATAGACTGCAATGCATTGACAACAAGATTTACCAGAACCTGATTTAACTGTACCGCATCGGCGACAATTTCAGGCAGGTTCGGCGAAAGTACAAAAACAAGCTCTATTCCCTCTTTGGCACATCGTGCATCGAGAAAATAAAGCCCATTTTTTACTATCTCATTAAGGTTAACAGGTTTCTTTTCAGGCGGCACTTGTCGAGCAAAGACCAAAAGCTTTTGGATAATATCTCTGGCGTCTAAAGACGCTGACTCAATCTTTTCTATATCTTGCTTTGCAGATGCAGGTATCTTCGCACATTTTTTTGCCAACTGTGCAAACCCCAGAATATTTCCAACAGGTTCGTTCAGTTCGTGAGCTACTCCTGCCGCAAGCATTCCTACCGTAGCAAGTCGGTCAGCATGTCTGAGCTGACCATAAAGCTTCATTTTATCTTCTTCCGCTTGTCGGTGTTCTATGATGAGAGCTATCTGGCGGGCAATTTCATTCAATAAATTTCGCTCTTCTTTAAGGAAAGGACCTTCATCAAGCTGCGACATCTGCTCGGCATACCCAATTTCAACAAACCCTTTTGGTGTGCCGTTAACAAAAACATCCGCAGATTGTTTCTGGCAACAGGTAGAAAAATCGCCAGCCGTGTAATAAACTCCATCCAAATTAAGTTGAGCCGAAGCTATTTTTGGATACTGCCAGGCCTGCGGAAGAAGCTCAACAATACTCTGGAGAATATCTTTCAATGGCTTGTCTGACTGCCTTGCAATCTGTGCTATACCATAGAGACAGGTTAACTCCTTGATTCTCTCTCGTAATGCAACCTTCTCAGATTGTGATAATTGGCCTTCTGTCATTAATCCTTCCGGACAAAAAATATAAACTTAGACTTTCTGGCTAAGATTATTTTTGCAACATTATATTATAGCTATAGTTATGTATGTTTGTCAATGCCCTTAAATCACAGAAATAAAGGCAGGGAAAAGCCCTACAAACCTTCGGATTATACCTACGATGGTTTATATTAAGCTTTGACAATTGAACAGTTAATCTTCATTTTTCGTTGAATAATAGGGGTAAGATTACAGAAATTACCACTTATTTATACAAACTTGAAAAAGCAACTGACGCAAATTTGGATTTTCAGGAGCACCTCAAAAAGCCAGCAAGTATAATTACCTGCTGGCTAAAAACTTAAGTAACGAGGCCGAAGGGGCTCGAACCCTCAACCTTCGGATCGACAGTCCTATTAAGGGTTTTGTAAGTATTTGTGAATAAACGATTAATGAAGGCCAATTAAAGACTTGTGATGCTAACCGAAGCCCAACCGAAGGCCAACCGTAGCCTAAACGTACATTGCTGTTGCAAATTCTGTTGCAAATTAAAGACTCGGATTAACCTGTCTTTGGCTCAAAAAGTGCATTCAGCAATCACTGCAAATCCTAGCTGTTTCCACCGGTCCTACGAACGCTTGACAATCGCACCCTGAACCAGTACAGAGTTACCACCGCCAGTAGATAGCGGAACAGGCCGGCCATTTAAAAGGCCGGCCTGTTCGAGAACTATTGCTAAACGGTTAATCTAAAAACCCAAACCTAACTTAACCGCTTTATTCACTTCATCCATAAAGTCTATACCCAATCGGTCGTTGTCATTCAATCCCCAGACCCAGACATTGCCATCTTCATCTATTGCCATTGAATGCTCAGCTCCTGCATCTATGGCAACTATGTCTGATAAATCGCCGCCACCAAAAACATCATCCTTCTGGACTTTAACGGGTGTTGCGCTGTCGCCACCGCCACCATTACCTAATTGGCCCTTATAATTTTTACCCCATGCCCAGACAGAACCATCTTCATCCAGCGCCAGGACATGGCGACCACCAGCAGATATGGCAACAATATTTTCTAAATAATCAGTTTCACCTGATGTCTGCTCTCCGTCGTAAACCTTTATGGGTGTAGGACTGAGCCAAATACCTCCTCCATTATAGTCCTCATTATCACCATTATCACCGAGCTTTCCGTAAAGGCCACTACCCCACGCCCAGACATTGCCGCCTGAGCCTGAGGAAGATAAGGCGTAACTGGTGTTTTCGGGCCCATCTATCGGTATTTTGACACCTGAAGCAGCTACGGCTACAATATTTCCAAGATATTGAGTTCCCATTTCACCGCCTACAACCTGAACAGGAGTAATCGCCCATTGCTAGCCGGTGGGGGCTGAGTAATACCCATTACCCAATTCTCCGTTCCAGTTGTAACCCCATGTCCAGACATTGCCCAGTAAGTCGTCGCAAGCTATGGAATGGGTGAGTGCGGCACATATATCCACGATGCCTTCAAGAAATTCGGTTCCCATTGCCCCGCCTAAAACTTGATGAGGAGTTGCCACCGCACAGTAATTGCCAATTCCAAGCTGTCCAAAACCCCAGCAGTCACAAATACCATACTCGGGCACGCAAGATTCACCACAAGCAACAAGATCGCGATTGCAGCAAGAAGAAGACCAACCAGGTTCACTACTATATGTAGTGTACTCATTACGTCCCCACGCCCAGACATTGTCGCTTTCATCGAGTGCCAGGGAATAAGGAAGCTCACTGCCAGTACTTGCAGAGACTTTTGTAATACCTGACAGGGATTCGACCTTCACAGGTTCCGGGTATATTATTGGGTCATAAGGATCGGGAGAGCCCCCAACACCTATTTGTCCATACGTGTTTCTACCCCAAGCCCATACAGAACCATCGGAACCAACAGCAAGAGAATGGCAAGATCCTGCACTGATGCTGCTAATACCTTCAAGATAATCGTCATCAACAGGATAGTTCTTATCGCCCTGGAGGACCTGTTGAGGCGGTTGTACCGCCGACCGCCAAGCACCTGTACCTACAGGCCAACCATCTTCATCCTCAAAGCCCTTATTATCCCCACAGCCCCAGACAGTGCGAGCACTGTCTCCTTTAATGAATAAGCTATGGCGGGCTCCGGCGGATACGATCACAGGGTAGGGTGATAGATCATAGTTATTCTCGTACGCACCCATATCAATACCATTTATAAATCGATCCAGAAGATCGAGGTCCAGCGGTGTCTGCTCGGTTATGTTATCGTCACCATCAAGGTCGGCATAATCAGGAGGAATGGCCGCACCATAGCCGGTATCGATGCAGGGTGAACCTGGCTCAAGCCGTTTGTTGCCGCCCTCAACAAAAACCGGGTCAGCATCGATGTTACCGTCTCCTTGCGCAGGTACAGGAGCAAATGGAACCTGGTTGTGATAAAGAATACTGACCTCAGAAGGAGCAAGTGGCCGCTTATAAAGCCGTACCTCATCGAGCAGGCCGTCAAATTCATATTGGCCGGCTCCAAATTGTATACCACTGCTTATATCCGACCCTGATTCACTGTTATAAGCCTTGATAGCAACCGGTACCTCACGACCGTTTATATATATTTTACTGGTCGTCTGTGTTTCTCTATCAATAACAACGGCAGCATGATGCCAGTTATCTGCTGTAACTCCCAGATTGCTCAAGGAGGATGTTGTCTCCATGGTCAAATACCCTAATCCATGGCAAAACTCAAGCTTGCCGTTTTTGATGCGTATTTCCCACCATCTATCTTCGGCACTTGAGGAGCAGCGACTGATAATGGTACCGTTATCAAGATTAGGCGCATTAAACCAGAATGCCCATGTGCGTTTTTTTGACGAAGAACCAATATCAAAGCAAGAGTTATCTGAAAAGGATATGTAACAATCACCTTGTGCGCCGGCGCCAAGATCGTTGGTTGGCCCAAAATTGCCGCTGGCGGTACCGCGTACCTTATTTATCTCGTCCCATACATCCCAGCCAGTCGTATCATAATTGTTGAGCGTTCCGGAAAGATAAGAACTGTATCTAACAGCCCTGGTAGTAGTAGCAGTAGGGTTATCCTCAAAATTCATATTGAATTCCAGTTCCTCGCAACTACTCTTATAGTAGTCAGGATTCCATGTTGGCTGGCTTGAGCCCCAGCCGCCTTCGATATCGCTGTAGGTGATAACAGGATAACTGTTATCCCCATGATTGTAAATCTGTGAACCGCTGATTGCATTGTTTTCCCACAGGATACAGTTGGTAATCGTCGGGCTGGAGTAATTCATGTTATATATCGCACCGCCGTTCTGCCACGCTATGTTATTACTGAACGTGGAGTTAGTAATTGTTGGACTGCTGCTGTTGTTGTATATCGCGCCGCCGTCGTTGGTTCCTGTGTTCCCAAAGAATTCGCAATTGGTAATTACCGGACTGCTGTAGCTTTGGTTGTACATCGCGCCGCCGTCACCGGTTTCGTTTGCGGTGAATGTACAGTTGGTTACTATCGGGCAACTGCCGTGGTTGTTGTACATCGCACTGCCATCGCTGAGGGTGAATGTACAGTTAGTTACGGTGGGGCTGCCGTCATCATTTAATATCCCGCTGCCTTTGTATCCATAAGTGATAACAGTACCACTGAAAGTGATAGTAAAGCCGTCCAGCACAGCAGTTTTATCGGTCCCGCTGCCAGTCACTATATGACGGGCGTTATCATATAAGCCGCCAATATTGCCGCTGAGGATAGTTTCGTTTGCAAGCAAATTGCGTTCGTTTCGGCTTATCTCACCACCGACAAATCCGCCGTAAATCGCAACTTTGTTAATCAACTGGAAAGTAGCCGAGCTGATATACCCAGGATCGGTTAACTTAGAAGGCTTATACGTTCCGGCCGCAACCCATATTTCATCATTAGCCAGTGCAATGTCAAGAGCGGCCTGTAATGTCTGTTTGGCATTGGTCCAGCTTAGACCGTCTTTGCTATCGTCGCCATCTGTTTTTACATGAATGGTTACTGCCTCTCTGACACCGGCGTCCGGATCGTATTCAAAAGCGCCCATATCAGTCACTGTCTCCGGAATACCAACGCCAGGGATATCAACACGCGCAAAGCCTGTTATATCTTTGTTAGGATTAGGTGCTGCACTATCATCGGCAGTATCTATACAGGGACTACCGGATTGCAGACGAAGGTCGCCGTAATCATCCAACGGTTTACTACCAGGATTACTCTTGACCAAGGGGCCATCCACAAAAAGCGGCTCAGCATTAATATTACCCTCGCCCGGCCAGACGCCCACGCACTGAATATTGCTGTAGGTGACGTCGAGGTCAGGAGAAGAAAGGTTGCCTCCAATCTGCGGGCCGCTGGTGCCGGCGCTATTGCCCCAAATGATGCAGTTGTTGATTGTCAGGTCTGTAGAGTCGTTGTACACCCCGCCGCCTTCCTTTGCCAGGTTTGCGGTGAGTGTGCAGTTGGTAATCGTTGGGCTGCCGCCCGCATTGTACATTCCACCGCCCATATTATCTGCCAAGTTTAGACTAAAGGTGCAGTTGGTAATCGTTGAATTACAGTTTTCATTGTACATTCCACCGCCTTCTGCCTGGCCGCCTTCTGCCTCGTTTCCATTAAAAATGCAGTTAGTAATCGTCGGGCTGCCGTCTTTGTTGTACATTCCACCACCGTCACAATTCCCGTCACCTTCCCCTTCAGTTGCTTTATTTCCACTGAAGGTACAATTGGCAATTGTCGGACTGCCGCCCAAGTTATACATTCCACCGCCGTAGTGCCAATGCCCAGACGCTGTCCCAAATAGATTATATCCGCCGTCGCATACAGTAAAGCCGTTCAGCACAGCAGTTGAATCGGTTCCGCTGGCGGTTACCACGTGATAGCTGTTGTCGTATTCGTAGTCGATACTGCCGATATCGCCGCTTAGAATGGTTTTATGTGCATTCGGGTTACGTTCCTCCCATACTCCGCCAGAGACAAATCCGCCGTAAATTTCAACTCCGTTACATAATAAGAAAGTGTCCTTTTTCAAATTAGTGCCATCAGGATTGCTACTGCTCTCATCGGGATAATATGTTCCCTGGGCAACCCAAATCTGATGTGCCGGACTAGGAGAAACGGCAATCGCATCCCGGAATGATTTGCACGTATTTATCGGTCCTAAGCCTGTGCCGTCTCCAACGGTTACGCCGGCACAAACCTAGTAGTGATGCTTCCATTGATCTTGTCGACCATACTCACGAACCTGCTTAGCAATCTAGTTT
>CAYTQR010000104.1:0-7044 GCA_964440045.1 uncultured Planctomycetaceae bacterium
TCTCTGGGGAGAAACGATATTGCCCGGCTCATTGCCGATACCACCGCAAAAATATGTCGAGGTGAAATGCTCCATAACACCTGTCGCGGCGATTTCGATATCGGCATTGACGAGTATCTTGACATAATAAAAAACAAGACCGCCGTCTTTTTTGCCGACTGTTGCCGACTCGGTGCACTCGCATCACAAGCCGATGAACAGTCAACCGAGCGATTATATGAATTCGGCCTGAATTTCGGCCTGTCTTTCCAGATTGCCGACGACCTTGCTGATATTCTTGGCGAAGAAAACCAGACCGGCAAGACTGGCGGAAGGGATTTTTTTACCAAAACCCCGACATTGCCGGCCATTCACGCCTTTAGCGTCCTTAGTTCAGCGGCCAAAGATGAGCTTCTCGAAGCCTTTGACAGCGAACAGGCAGATATAAACCGTATCGCCTCGATTCTGCACACCTCAAAGAGCATTGAATTTGCACAATCCACAGCACAGCAATATCAGCAAAAAGCCCTGGCTGCTCTCGAACATTTCGGCCATCATCCGGCAGCGGCAGAGCTGAAAAACCTCGTTTTGTCCACGGCAAAAACAGTTTTTTGACCATTTCTGTCTTTGGTAAAGTCCGTTGTATTCCTGATTTTACTTTACGCCGGCCAAATTGTGTGTGAAAATAGCATTATACTTTTTTGGAGGTGCAAAAAAATGGAGAAAAAATCTTTTAGCCTAATCCTGATAACCCTTTTCGTCTGTGCCGGCCTTTTTGCAGCTCAACCGCCTGTAAGCGAGACAAATTCTGTAGCGGTAACTATTTACAGCGGCAATTTCGGCCTCGTCAAGGAGCAGCGGCAGATGGATTTTAAAAAGGGTCTTAACACCATAAGCTTTACGGATGTTGCCTCTTCGATAGAGCCGCCGAGCGTAAGTTTTCAATGTCTAAGCTCACCCGGCAGCATTACTATCCTCGAGCAGAATTACGAATATGACCTTGTTGACACATCAAGTTTGCTCAAGCGTTACCTTGATAAGACAGTCAATGTTTCAATCAAAGGCAGCGGAGCCGATGAGGGTACTGAGATTACCGGCGAGCTTATGGCTGCAAGGGACAACAACCTGATACTCAAAAACACCAGCGGCCGGATAGAAATAATCTCAAATGACAGTATTGAAAATATTTCTCTTGCCCAGCTCTGCGAAGATTTGGTTACAAAACCTACGCTCGTTTGGCTTGTCCAGGCAGTTGCTGGCGGCAGCCAACAATGCCGTGTAACTTATACTACCGGCGATATTGGCTGGAGCGCAGACTATTCTGCGATTCTTAACGCAGATGAAAGCGCACTTGATATCAGCGGCTGGGTAACAATTGACAACAAAAGCGGTGCAACCTACAAAGATGCGAAGATTAAATTAATCGCCGGCGATGTAAGAAAAATTGAGAAACCTCACATCAGAAAAATGATGGAAGACAGGGCTTATGGTATGACCGCAGTGGCGCCGGCTTTTGAAGAAAAACCGTTTATGGACTATCACATTTACACGCTTGGGCGCAGGAGTACCATAAACAACAATCAGGTCAAGCAGATAGAATTTATTACCCCTGCCCTGAACGTTCCTGCAAAGAAAATCTATCTCTATGAACGGCAAAAAAACGACAAAAAGGTTCAGATAAAATTTGAGTTTGAGAACAAAAAAGAATATGGCCTCGGCATCGCTTTGCCCAAAGGCAAGGTTCGAGTTTTTAAGAAGGATACGGACGATTCGCTTGAATTTGTCGGCGAAGACCTGATAGACCACACGCCGAAGGATGAAAAACTATCGCTTTATATCGGCGATGCCTTCGACATTGCTGTTGAGTACAAGCTTCTCGACAGCAGGGCCGACCGCAGGACGCGATGGGAGAAACGCTCGATTGAACTGCGGAATCGCAAGGATTCGGCTGTTACTGTTTTTGTCGATGAAAAATTTTCTCCCCGGGTCAATTGGAAAATCGATGAATCAAGTCATTCTTATGTGAAAAAGGATGCCGCAACTGCTCGCTTTACGGCAGAGCTTGCCGCTAATACTACGGCAACTGTCGAATATTCCGTAACTCAGAAGTGGTAAAAATAGGAGAGTGATTATGAAAAGAAATACAACGCTTAAAATTTTGAATCCAATCCTGCTTCTACTGTTTGTAAATCAGGCAGTTTCTGTATTATTTCGCGCAAAGCTTTCGCATGAGACATTCGGATTTTTCCATGAAGGCGGCGGGGCGATATTGCTGTGCCTTATAGCTGTTCACATTATATTAAACTTCAACTGGGTCAAGGCAAATTACCTTTCCAGATAGCAGAACAGGACGGCGAACATATAAATATATAAATAGGGGACGTTTACCTGTTTTTTATTTTATTTTCTTTGTGTTCTCCGTGTTCTTTGTGGTGCGATCTCCGCGTCGTCCGTGAAATCCGCGGTTAATTATTCGTGTCTTAGTGCCTTTGTGGCTATTTTCTTCGCCTGCCGGAAGGTCGGCGTTTTTTGCCCGGAACAGAATATTTATGCCTGGGCTTGTTCGCAGGGCGGCTTGGCGGTAAATCCGGCATCGTAGAGACAAAGCCGGGGCATTTTTCCATTTTGAATTTTCGTTCGATGAACCATTCAATCTGGTGCAGATATTTTTCCTCCTCGCGAGAGACAAACGTAATCGCGTCGCCAGTGGCGGTAGCCCGGCCGGTTCGGCCGATGCGATGAATGTAATCCTCGGCAAAGACGGGCACGTCAAAATTTATAACGTGTGAAATTCCCTCGACATCTATTCCTCTCGCGGCGATATCGGTTGCAACCATAACCTGGAATTTTCCGCTTTTAAACCCCTCCATCGCGCGACGTCGCTGGCCCTGGGTACGGTCGGAGTGTATCGCAACGGATTTAACGCCCGCACGTTTGAGGCGATGACTGATTCTATCGGCGCCGTGTTTTGTGCGGGAAAAAACAAGTGTACTGTACATCCCGCCTTTTTGGAGCATATACAGCAGCATCTCCATTTTCTGTTCCTTCGGGACAGTATAAATATGCTGCGTAATGGTTTCGATTGGGTTGCGCTGCCGACCAATCTGGATTATTTTCGGATGATTCATTACTCCCGCGGACAGGGTTTTTACTTCGGGCGGTATAGTAGCGGAAAAGAGCAGCGTTTGACGTTTTTGTGGTACAACGGCGATAATTTTCCGCACATCTTTGATAAAACCCATATCGAACATACGGTCGGCTTCATCGAGAACGAGCACTTCAACGTGCCTGAGGTTGATAGTTCGCCGATTCATATGGTCGATGAGCCTGCCCGGTGTGGCAACAACGATGTCAACGCCCCGATTAAGCGCGGCAAACTGACCTTTGATATTCACGCCGCCGTAAACGGTAAGAGTTCGCATATGCAGAAATCGGCCGTAGCCGATAATACACTGTTCGATTTGCAGCGCCAGTTCGCGAGTCGGGGTAAGAATCAGCGCTTTTATATTTTTGCTTTTGGTCGCATGTTTGTGGCTGAGCCGGTTTAAGATAGGCAGTACAAAAGCTGCCGTTTTGCCTGTGCCGGTCTGGGCGCAGCCGATGATATCTCTGCCTTCAACTGCGGCCGGGATTACCTGTGATTGAATTTCAGTTGGAGCCTTGTAGCCGGTAGCGAGAATACCGCGTACCAGCGGGTCGGAAAGACCAAAAATATTAAATGGCATTAAATAATCCTAAAAAATATCAGGGTATAGAAATAGAAAACAGAGCCGCGACAAGTTGTTTAGAGCGGTCTTCCACGTAGTATTAGTCCGGCTTAAACATTACTCTTGCCTGACCGACGAGATAGAAGCTGCCTGTTATGCAGATAAGGTCTTCCTTGCTGATGGCGTTGGATGCGATTCTCAGGGCTTCTCTAACGCTCATTGCTGTCTGGCACATCTTGCCGCAGATTTCGGTATACATATCAGCAAGGTCCTGTGGATACATCGCTCTTGGCGAATTGCTGCGGGTGAATATCACTTTGTCGGCCCCGTACTGAAGCTGTTCAAGCATGCCGTGCACATCCTTATCCTGACCGCAGCCGAAGATGACTACCATCGAATCATATGGTACATGCTGTCCGATTGCCTGAACTAAAGCTTTAATACTTGCTGCGTTATGCGCCGCATCTATCAGTATCCGCGGGTCCTGATGGATAATTTCCATTCTGCCCAGCATCTTGATATCCTTCAGACCCTCGGTTGCCTTGTTATCGTCGATTTTATAGCCGCCGACCTTGAGTATATCGAGCATCGCTATGGCCAGACCGCAGTTTATGGCCTGATGTTCGCCCGGCAGAGGCACTTTTAAGTGCTCGAATCTGCTTGTCGGTGTCGTCAGGCATATTCGTGTATGCGGCCCGTGTTCACGGGAGGATTCAAATCTGCACGAAAAATCTATATCCTCGCCGGTTACTAAAAGCGGCGACTTTACCGCTAAGGCAGCCTTTTTGAGCTCTTTCATTACAGCCGGTTCCTGCGGAACACTTACTACAGGAATACCTTTCTTTATAACGCCCGCCTTTTCTCTCGCTATGCTGTCGATAGTATTGCCCAAAAGATTCTGATGGTCTATGCTTATACTGGTCATTCCGACAACGGCAGGTTCTATAACATTTGTGCTGTCTAATCTGCCGCCGAGGCCGGTTTCAATAACGGCTATATCAACTTTTTTGTCAACAAAGTGCAAAAACGCCATTGCCGTGAAAAGTTCAAAAAACGTAGGATTGTCCTTTTTGGCCATTTTTTCAACCGGTGCGTAAATCCGGTTAATCAGTCCCAGCAGTTCCGAATCGGTAATGTTTTTGCCGTTAACTGCTATCCGCTCATGCAAATCAACCACATGAGGCGAAGTATATAGGCCTACATTATATTTATTGGCTTCGAGCATTCGAGAAAGCATTGTTGCGGTCGAGCCTTTACCCTTGGTGCCTGCTATATGAGCCGTGGCCAGCTTTTTATGCGGATTACCCAGCAGCGAAAGCAGCTTTTTCATCCGCTCAAGACTGAAAGTCGTTACATTATAGCGCAGCCGGCTCTGCTTCTCGTAGTCGGTTCGGCTGAACAGATATCCAAGAGCCTGTTTGGTCGTCTTGAACTGTCTGGTCAGCTTGACTTTCCCGACTTTCGAGGAAGTCTTACGTGTTTTTTTATTAGTTGTCGCTGTTTGCGCAGTCATAGCTTCACAGGATAGCAATAAAAAACCTTAAAGTCAACGTAATACCGTTTTTGCTCAACAATGGAACACAAAGAGCATTTATGTCTTCTTTTACAACATCTTTTATCATAATGAGTTACACTTTCACAACTTGCCGAATATAGACCGATAAATTTGTATAATATTTAGGACTACGCAAGTCCACATCTTACAGCAAAACTGTTATTTTTTGCGTAATCGGGCGATTTCTATGTTGCTTTTGGCACAATAGTGGATAAAAACGTAACAAAATTCCCTTCGTTTTTATGAGATAGTCTTGGAACCAAACACAAAGAATATACGCAGTTGGCTCTTGCTTGTTCGAGCTGAGGGTGTTGGCCCGGTGATTTTCGCCAGACTTTTAAAATATTTCGGCTCAGTTGAGACTGTTTTAGGCGCCTCGGTAGCGGCGCTTGCCAAAGTTGAGGGCGTCGGAACAATAAAGGCAGAATCAATCTGCCGAACAAGAAACAAATTCGATACCGAAAAGGAAATTGCCTTAGCCCAAAAACTTGGCGTCTGCATTATAACTATTGAAGATGAAAGATATCCGACAGTCTTAAAAAAAATCTATGACCCACCGCCGATACTTTACGTTAAAGGCAGCCTGACCAAAGCTGATAGTCTTGCCGTCGCTATCGTCGGGGCCCGCAGATGCAGTCATTACGGTTTAGAACAGGCAGGCCGTTTCGCTCATCTCCTTGCTTCTGCCGGGTTTACTATAGTATCCGGAATGGCAAGAGGTATCGATAGTGCAGCACACAGTGGCGCACTAAGCGCGGCCGGCAGAACTTTCGCGGTGCAGGGCTGCGGTCTTGCAAAAATTTTTCCGCCTGAAAACAAACAGCTTTTTGAGAAAATCTCCCAAAATGGCGCCTGTATCAGCGAACTGCCGCTCGAATATGAACCGTTGGCTGAAAATTTCCCGCCGAGAAACAGAATTATCGCAGGTCTTTCACTTGCGACAATCGTCGTAGAGGCTATGCCTCGCTCCGGTGCGCTTATTACCGCAAGGTCGGCCCTTGAAAACAGCCGGGAGGTTTTGGCCATGCCCGGCAGGATTGATTCGCCGCTTTCCAAGGGTCCGCACAGCCTTATCAAGCAGGGCGCCAAACTTGTCGAATCGGTTGAAGATGTAATCGAAACACTCGAATATCTGCAAAAAGATTTTACCAGGCTCGTAACGCTCTCTGCCGCCCAGGCTGAACAAAAAGCTGACATGCCGCTGTTTGACAAGTCGCAGCTTAATCTAACTGATGCTGAAAAAAGGATATTTGATTGCCTCGATACCGAACCCGTTCATACAGAACAAATAATAAGTTTCACCGGCCTTGCTGCAGGCAAGGTCAATGCCGGCCTTGTTTCACTACGGCTTAAAGGAGTTATAAAGCAGCTGCCCGGAAACCACTTCGTAGCGAAGAAGTAATTTTGCACAGGAAAAAATAAATACCAATAGACAAGATACAGTAAAAGTGGTAAAATATAGCTGTTATGTTAGAGGAAATGTGGGGAAAGGAGCTAAAGTATGAACAAAAAGATACGTATTTTATTTGTCACATTTGTGGCGATAGCCTTGCTCCTGACGGCGGTATCTTATGGCCGGGATGATTCCAATACGCCGAGCCGTTTTACCGAGATAAACTTGGGGTTTATGCCTACTCGAGTCTTTGATGTTGTACGCAGTCCGGATCAGCGGCACATAGCTTTCGTAACCGTCAAGGACGCCAAATGGCTGATTGTTGTCGTTGACGGACAGCAGGCCGGGGCGGAATATGAAGACCTTAAACAAGGCTCTGTTACCTTCAGTCCAGACAGTAATCGCATGGC
>CAYTQR010000105.1:0-7037 GCA_964440045.1 uncultured Planctomycetaceae bacterium
ATATAGTGGGGGTTCGGCAGGCAAAATGGACACAAAATCTATTGACCGTTATTAAGGTACTCGGACTGCTTGCGATTGTTGTGACAGGTCTTTTTGCGCAGCCCAAAGCTGTGCCGCAAGAGAATTTAATTCCTGCCGATAGTAATGTGCCGCTTGCTTTGATACTCGTATTATTTACGTTTGGGGGATGGAACGAGATGGCTTATGTGGCGGCGGAAGTAAAAAAGGCGCATAAAAATATCGTCCGGACGTTGCTGTGGGGTACAGCTGCGGTTACCCTGCTGTATGTGCTGGTCAATGTTTCATTTCTGTATGCCCTGGGGTATTCGGGGATGGCGAATTCACAAGCTGTTGCGGTAGATACGGTCGCAACTGTTTTTCCAGATTTTGCCGGTCGGCTCATCGGTATTATGATTTGTATCTCGTCACTGGGCGCTATCAACGGCCTGATTTTTACCGGTGCGAGGATTTCATACGCTCTCGGCAGTGAGCATGCGGTTTTTCGGCTGCTTGGTAAATGGGATCGTCGGCTGGGTACGCCTGTCTGGGCGCTGGCGGTACAGAGCGCTATCGGGCTGGCAATCATTTTGTTTGCAGGATCATTTATCAATACGATTTTTTATACCGCACCGCTGGTTTGGATGTTCTTTCTGGCTACCGGATTGTCGGCATGGGTGCTTCGCAGAAAAGAGCCGGGGACCGAACGAAGGTTTAAAATGCCGTTTTTCCCTGTGCCTACTATAATTTTCTGCGTGACGGCTGCGTTAATGCTTTACAGCTCTGCGGTCTATGCCCTTCGGCACAGGCCGGGGGGATTTATTGTCGCAATGGTTTGTCTATCGGCAGGGGCTTTGGTGTATGTGCTTACACGAAGAAGAGGTTCTGCGGAAAAAATTCGTTAATTTTTCGTTTTTTCACGCAGCAGAGGGACGAAACGCACCGGCATCATAGATTTTTTTTCGAGCGAGCCATCGGTTTTTTTGGTAACCAACAGCAGGTCCTGTACATATCCTTCTTCGCCTACCGGAATTACGATTTTGCCGTTGGGCTTTAGCTGGTCGAGCAACGGCTGGGGAATATGGTCGGGGGCACAGGTAACAATAATAGCGTCGAAAGGGGCGTATTCGGGCCAGCCTTTGTAACCATCGCCAAGTTTAGTTTTGATTGTATTGTAGCCTCGTTTCGATAATTGCGCCTGAGCCCTTTTTGCCAGCGGCGCCAGAATTTCAATCGTATAAACATTCGGGGTAAATTCCGAAAGGACTGCGGCCTGGTAGCCGGAGCCGGTGCCGATTTCAAGGACTTTCATCTTTGGCGTCAATTCGAGCAGGCCGGTCATAAAGGCGACGATAAAGGGCTGCGAAATGGTCTGGCCGTGACCGATAGGTAGAGGTCTATCCGCATACGCCAATACCTGAGTGATTTTAGGCACGAACCAATGCCGGGGCACGTTCAACATTGCGCTCAGCACAGCTTCATTACCGAAGCTGTATCTGTCGCGAATAACTTTAACCATTTTTTCACGGTCGTCCAGCCGTTCGTTGCTTCGAGGATGTTTCCAGTCTGGTTGTCTGTTCGTTTCTGTTTGATTTGGTTCATTAGAAGAAGCACTACGAGAAAGGAACAAACCTGTTGCCACGGCAAATATTAGTAAATAGGTAGTTTTAAATCGCATCGCAATCTCCTTTTCAGATTCTACTGGTTTTTTGCTTTCTTTTTGAGCTGATTTGCTTATAATAGCCGAAAATTTACTTTTAATCAAATTTAATCAAAATGGAGATAAGAAATTATGACAGAGTATTCGCTAAATCCAGCCGGAGAGAAATTCGCAATTCCGGAGCGTGATGAATATGCAGAAGAAATGGAGCGTGTCAGTAAACTTGCCGAGACAGCGCGAAAAGAAGGCAAGGAAATCGTAGTAGTTATGGGAGTTGGTTTTGTCGGGGCGGTAATGGCTGCTATCGTAGCAGATACCGTTGACAAGACGACGGGCAAGCCTGGCAAATTCGTCATCGGCTGCCAGCGGCCAAGTACCCGAAGCTACTGGAAGATTCCAATGCTCAATAAAGGATTATCTCCGGTCAGGGCGGAAGACCCTGAGGTTGACCCTATGATATCACGCTGCGTAAACGATAAAAAGACTCTCATTGGTACTTATAATAGTGATTGCCTGCAACTGGCTGATTGTGTTGTTGTGGATGTGCAGTGTGATTATGCCAAGCAGGATTTGGGAAATCTTCGTACGGGACAAGCTGATATGGCGGCGCTTGAGGCAACGATGAAGACCATCGGCCAGAAGATTGGGGCAAACTGCCTGACGCTGATTGAAACTACAGTAGCGCCTGGGACGACGGAATTTGTTGCCTGGCCGATATTAAAAAAAGCATTTCATAATCGTGGTATTGAGACTGAGCCATTGCTGGCACATAGTTTCGAGCGGGTTATGCCGGGCAGGAATTATGTTTCCTCGATTAGGGATTTTTGGCGGGTATGCTCCGGCTGTAATACCGAGGCTCGCAATCGCGTAGAGAAATTTCTGCGTGAGGTGCTAAACACAGAAGAATTTCCGCTGACGGTTATGGACAGGCCGATTGAGTCGGAGACAACCAAGATTGTCGAGAACTCATACCGTGCGACTATCCTTGCGTTTCTCGATGAGTGGTCGCTTTTTGCGGAACGCAACGGTGTGGATTTGATTAAGGTTATTAACGCTATTAAGATGCGGCCGACGCACAATAATATGATTTTTCCGGGGCCGGGCATCGGCGGATACTGTCTGCCTAAAGACGGCGGACTGGGCTACTGGGCATATAAGCATTTGCTCGGATTTGATGATGATATTTTCAAGATTACAACGACAGCGATTGACGTTAATGATACGAGAGGGCTGCATGTGGCGACTCTGACGCGGGACGCTCTGCGGAATATGGGACGGTATATCGCAGGGGCCAACGTTCTTCTATGCGGGGCAAGCTACCGGCAGGATGTGGCTGATACACGATATAGCGGCTCGGAAATCGTTATGCGAAGACTGACCGAAATGGGCGCAGAGATGCGCGTGCACGACCCGTATCTTGAACACTGGTATGAACTGGAACAACAGGATACATATCCGGCGCCGGGACATTCGTGGGCGCGATTTTTCCGTAACCAGGAACACTTGAAAGAAATCGAGGTACAAGGTGACCTGCAGGGGTCTCTCAAAGGAACGGAGGCATTGATTTTAGCAGTGCCGCACGAGCCTTATCTGAATCTTGAGCCGGACAAAATCGTCGAATGGGCCGGCGGGCCGCTGGCGATTATCGACTGCTTCGGAATACTCGATGACGGAAAAATCAAGCGGTATTTCGAATTAGGCTGTGAAGTTAAGGCTCTTGGAAGGGGACATATTCAGCGTATTAAGGAGTCCGTTCGCAGCAAAAAAAGCTGAAAAGGGATTTTTTTTTAAGGAGAGCAAGTTATGAAAAAGGTCATTACTATATTTATGGTCCTGCTTATTACTGTTGTTATAGCGGCCAAGGAGACTAAACCAGAAGAATCTGACGCAACTAAACAGCAGAGAAAAGCTGCGAAGGCAGATGATTTGCCGCTGGAAAAGACTATTGAGCTTGGCAATGAAGTGACTATGACGGTAGTGTATATTCCGGCAGGGGAGTTTGAGATGGGTTCGCCACCGACGGAGCCGAAAAAAGATAATGATGAAGGGCAGCATCGTGTCAAGCTGACAAAAGCATTTTATATGGGCAAGTTCGAAGTAACCCAATTACAATATAGGGTTATTATGCACCAGAATAAAAGCAAGTTCGGCGGAGACAAGCTGCCTGTCGAAAATGTCAACTGGCATCAGGCTCGCCAATTCCTGAAGAGACTATCCGACAAGACGGGGATGAAATTCCGGCTGCCTACTGAGGCGGAATGGGAATATGCGTGCAGAGCAGGGACGACGACCGCATTCAATGTAGGAACGACACTCGATTCGAGCCTTGCCAATTATAAAGCCAAAACTCCTTATGCCGACGGTGTTGCAGGCGAATATCTTAAAAGAACAAATAATGTCGGTTACTATCCGCCTAATGCCTTCGGGTTGTACGATATGCATGGCAACGTATGGGAATGGTGCAGCGACCTCTATAACAAGGATTACTACAAGATATCACCGTTAGTTGACCCGAAGGGATCGCAAAAGAGCAATAGTGGACGCGTAATACGAGGCGGGGCCTGGAATAAAAAGGCTTATAAATGTCGGAGTGCGGATAGGAACCACCGTTGGCCGAAGACTAATCAGCCACATATTGGATTTCGCGTTGTGGTTGAGATTGAATAAAAGCTCAATGGTTCGGCAAGCTGGCCACAGGAGCATAAAAACTGATAAAAGAAAGTAAGAACGGCCGTCAAGTGTGATGATTAATGCCCAGGAGAGGATTTGAACCTCCACGAGCCGAAGCTCACTAGCCCCTCAAGCTAGCGCGTCTGCCAATTCCGCCACCTGGGCAAGGCAGGACCATTATGTTACTGTAAAGAACAACAGAATCAAGTTATTTTGCTGATAAAAAACAAATCTAATGTTATCTGGTTTGTATAAGGTTCCGGCGGGCAATCTGCAATTTCTGCAAAAACTTGTTATGCCTGAATGCTATCGTCCATTTCTTCAAAATTATCCAGCCGCCAAATCGAATCAGGCTGTTGCGCCACATACGATACCATTTCTGCCAGCCAAGCTGAATGTTATGGAGAAAGAAAATCAGGGCGGGAAATGAAAAGATATTTACCGCTATAAGAAACATATATTTGAACCTATATAACCTGCCCATGATTTTTTTTGAACAGGTGTGCATCTGTTCGGAAGTCATAGGTTTGTCCGGCTCGAATAAAGGGAAATTGCCGTCATAATATTCCCAGCCGATATCCTCAAGCGGATAAATCCTGTTCTGCTTCGCCAGCCTTTGTCTTAATTCCGTGCCGGGCATTGGGACAGGAAGCAACACCTGAACCGTATCGATTTTGGCCTTGCTGATAAAATCCTTATAACATCTGACGCGTTCCTCTACAGGTATCTCGATACCGGTATTTTCTTTTAGCGGATAGCCAAAGATAAACATACCGTGTACCAAAAATCCGAATTTATTAAATGTCCGAGCCAGCAATAACATATCGGAAGAGTTCATATGTTTATTCATAGCCGCCAGTTCCGCATCAATAGGCGACTCAAAGCCAATAGCTACCGTTTGAACTCCTGCCCGCCGCATTGCGGAGAGCAGTTCTGTATCACGAGCCTTATCCAGCCTTATCTGAACCGTTATGTCCAGCCTTCGGCCTACTTTCTTTTCGTAATCTGCAAGGAGATTACACAACCTTATCGTTTCGTCACGCTGCTGGCCGAAGAGGTCATCAACTATGAAAAAATGTTTGGCATTTCTCGTTTCGACAAGAGAACTGATGTGCTCAAGCAAACGCTCCGGTTCAGCATGTCTTGGTTTGCCCTTGACGGTGCAGAACTCACAATCCATACCGCAGCCTCGTATTCTTTCAACGGGATAAATTTTAATCTTTGCATAGCGAACCAGAGAAAAATCCGGTAAAGGCAGTTTGCCAAAATCTGTCAGCTTTTCTCTTGCCGCGGTAAAAAAAGGGGCGCCGTTCTTCAGATATGCAATACCTTTCACATGGTCTATATCTCGATTATTCTCTATAGCCTCTAACAACTCGGTAATTGTTTCTTCGGCTTCGCCGATAACAACATAATCTATGTCTGAAGAGAGCGCCTCAAGTATATTCTCTGCAGCAAAATGCTGACCGCCGGCAATGGTAGTGATTCCCTGCTTTTTGTAGAACTGTGCTATCTGGTACAACCGCGGTATGGTGCTGGTCAGGCCGCCATAAAAACCAACTACATCGGCCGGCCGCTGACGTTGTAAAAATTCGTGGTCGGCTCCGCCGGATTTAGATACGGGGCCGAATTTACCAAGGTTATTTTCGTCGATAACCTCAACACCCCATTTTGCCATCCTGTTTGCGGCACTGGCAACGCAAACAGGACCCAATGCCGTTGTCTTTACAGCAATATGTGAATAAATATTGAAAGCTGGATAAGCCGGGATAACTATTCTGAATCTATATCTGTGCCTGGATGAGTCAAACACGGTAAAAATCCTTATATGTATTTTTTGATTAACTCAAGCCCTGATTGTCTGATAGCTGAAAATAGCTTAATATACCGAATAGCAAAAATCAAGAATTTTTCAACCTACAGGTCTATTTTCACCAAAAACAAGCTGCAAGCGAGGGCTGTAAGTAAAGCCGTTCGCTTTGCACATTTCGACAATAAGCGGACTTATTCTCATATATTGCGAAGCATCTTTAGCCTGCGGCATCAGCAGAACCTTCGAGCGGTCGACGCCATTTAGCGTGTTGACAATCTGGTGAACTTCAGTAATGTCTTCTATCTTTTCTGCCACAAATTTTAACTGATAATCGTAATTTTCTATGAGTTTTTTGAGCTCATCGATTTTCAGATACTTATTTTTGTCCTGCTCATTATCGTAAGCGTTGCTGATTTTAGGGCTGATGCTCATCAAATCGCAGGGAAGGTTCGGAATAAATTTAATACCCGCTGTTTCAATTGTGATATGAGTGTTATGCTCCTTTATTTTTTCACAGAGCAGGGAAATCTGCGGATTAATCATCGGTTCGCCGCCGGTAATGACTACGTATTTAGGCGAGTATTTTATTATTTTTTCTATTATTTCATCGATTAGCATTTCTGTCCCTGCCAACGGGTTCAGAGCGTATTCGGTGTCACAGAAATTACATCGCAAAGGGCAGCCTGCAAGACGTATAAAAACGCTGGGTTGGCCTGCAAGGAGCCCTTCGCCCTGGATGGAATAGAAAATTTCAGAGATTTGAATTTCGGTTTTTTGCATATTTGAGGGGGTCTTTCAATCCTGCCTCGGCAAAACCTTTAAGGCGAAGTCGGCAGGAATCACATCTGCCGCAATGTTTGCCGTTTTTGGCGGGATTATAGCAACTATGAGTTAAAG
>CAYTQR010000106.1:0-6855 GCA_964440045.1 uncultured Planctomycetaceae bacterium
GACGTCAAGTCCTCATGGCCTTTATGCCCAGGGCGTCACACGTGCTACAATGGTGACTACAAAGCGTCGCAATACCGTAAGGTGGAGCTAATCGCATAAAAGTCATCTCAGTCCGGATTGAGGGCTGCAATTCGCCCTCATGAAGTTGGAATCGCTAGTAATCGCGTATCAGCCACGACGCGGTGAATGTGTTCCTGAGCCTTGTACACACCGCCCGTCAAGCGATGGGAGCCGGGAGTACCCGAAGTCGGTTTGCTAACTTTCGAGAAGCGACTGCCTACGGTAAGTTCGGTGACTGGCGCTAAGTCGTAACAAGGTAGCCGTAGGGGAACCTGCGGCTGGATCACCTCCTTTCTAAAGGAAAATATGTCGTCGCCGTACCGGCGACGGCTAAACGTCAGGCATTTTCGCTGCACAGGTACAACTGTTTTCGATATTATCCCGCACCTACTTTGATGGTGCAGCAGAGGGATATTGGATGGTTTTATTTAGTAATGGCCGTCAAGTATTGTTTTGTAGCAATGTCAAAGTAGGTGCGGGATTTTTTATGCGCAGTTAACTGCGGATTTCGCAGATTATGCGGGTTTTTTAAGGGTAAAAAGAGGATTTGACCCCGCACAGGTACGTTGAATATTAAATTGTTGCGGGATTGACAAAGAGATAAAAAGCGTAGATAATAGTGGAACATCTGCAGGGAGAAAAAGTGAAAGATTTGCCTAAACCATCGAACGACGAACTTCTGAATGTTATAGAAGAAATGCGATATAGCAGAGGGAAAGCCAGCAATACGGTGATGGTGGTTTTGTAGATGTAAAAAAGACTTCAGATTATTGCGATTAGAGCAAGATTTTAATATTTTAGTGGAATTGGAAAGCTTGGTTGCATAGCCAAGCGTTTAATGTGGGAAATGTCGGATGATTCCAGTGCCCAGAAAGCTGATAATTAACAGGAACTGTTTCACCTGTGATACTGACAAGAAGCAGTCCTTGCAGTGTTCCCCTCTTATTGTTAGTGGCTTCGGAGGGGGTAGCGCCGAATATTCGGTTGTAGGATTCGGGGAGATTGAGCCGAAGCTTTGCCCCGATTGTGTGCTTCGGTATTATTACAGAAACCTGATTATCATAGCCATGGTGTTAGCGAGTATATTTTTCGTCTTCCCTGGCATCGTGCTTATAACTGTGCACGAGCCGCACGAAGAACCAGACTTGTGCCTTATCCTGCTCGGAATCTTCATATTGAGCTCAGGCGTCGCATGGGTAGCCTACACCGTAATCCTCTACGTGAACCTGAAGGCGAAGAGGCACCTGTCCGCGAGGGAGTTCCTTAGGTACTGTAAGGCGAAGGGGCTGCCTGAGCAGATATGCTATGGCAACTTCTCGTGGCTGCTAGTGAGACGGACGCTGTCAAAGCAGCCGTACCTTCGCTCGATCGTTCGTGAGGGTGCCGCAACGGCTAAAAGGGACATATACTGCGTGGGCCCCCCATCCCCCGATTCGTTCCTCGTCAAGCTAAGTCCACCCCAAGGCAAAGGATTCTGGGACCGCAACTGAAGGATACGCAGTGCCATTTCTGGAAGTACGTAGAGTAGCAAGAAATCGAAATAGGCACTGCATCAGACCGATGTTTTGGCTGTAAAATTTTTACTGAAAATCCGCCAAATTTTCGATGTAGGTGGTTTGCATCGCGAAATTGCTGCTACCGTAAGGCATCTTGACGATTTACATCGTGGCGTTGTGGATGTCGGTTTTTTTATTTGACTGGCGGGATTGGACCGGAGGAAGGCGGGATGACAGAACCCCCGGTAAAACCGGGGGCTAAATATAAACAGATTCCCGTTTCCCGATTTTGCGCCAATGATATTGCGTCGCCGTGCCGGCGACGGCTAAACCCGGCGGTGAATTATTCGGTAATTTTGTAAACGTGGTCGCCTGCGCGAACGTGGTCGGGAACTTTTATGCCGATAGAATCGCCGGCCTTTGCCGTTGTAACATTGGCATTATCAATCTGCATAGAATTTACCGTAAGTTCGAGGTCGGTGGTATGGCCCTTGATTCGAATTTTATCGCCAACGTTCAAAGAGCCTGTAAGTTCAATACCTGCGACGACGGGGTGCGCAAAAAAGTCCGAAACCTTTCCAATAATATCCTCAGTCATTTTGAGCCTCCTTTCAATTTGTATCCAGCTATTTTACACAGAATATTTTCAAGATACAAGAGCAAATCAAAGGTGGAACACCTTTTGTTTAGGGGGTATTATCGCCGATATTGCCGTCAAAAGCAAGAAAAATAGGGAATTTGGTTTTGCCATAAAAACTTGACAACTCGGTAATTGCTTATTACAGTTTATGGTTATGGAGTTTTTTGTGTCGCAATTACGCCGGAGGCGGACAAAAATTTAGCGGAGGCTATCACGATGCGACTTACAATAAAACGAGGGGATGACCTTGTAAACGAATTGCGTTTTTCGCGAGGGCCGATTTATGTCGGCAGGCAGATAGGCAGCCAGGTTTTTTTGCCCGACAGAGCGGTATCGAGACAGCATACGGTTATTTATACCACGACGGAAGGCCAATGGGTTGTAGAGGACCTTGATTCAGCCAACAAAACTCAACTTAATGATGAGGTTATCCACAAGGTGGAAATAAAAGATGGGGACGTGATTAAAATTGCCGATTTCCAGATTGAAGTTCATATAGACGAATCCGACAAGCAGGATTCATCTGTAAGTCTTGAGGATACACTTCACGCGACGCTGCACGAACCACAGATTATTATTCGCCATCTTGAAAGTGCGGATGCTCCTCTTATCAAGATGCAGGCGAATCGAGGCAGAGATTTTTCGCACACTGCTTTGGCCGTGTATAAAAGTGAAGACCTTAACAAACTTGCCACTGCGCTGGTGGATTCGCTGTTATCTCAGTTTAAGGCTTTTCGTGTATGGGTTGCTCTGCGAGAAGGGCCGATCGACGAACTGGAAGTATCAAAGGGCAGGAGAATCAACGGTGAAAGTGTCAAACTTGAAGAATTGCAGCTTAAATCGAGAATTGATGAGGTTCTAAATAATCACTATTATATTCTTGTCCCCCGACTGCCGATGCAAACTGAAAACGAAAAGATTCAGTCGGCGATAATTGCACCGATAATGTGCGAAAAAGATTGTTTCGGTGTTCTTTATGTTGACAATTCACCCGGCCATGAACACTATGGGCCCAATGACCTGGACTATCTGATTCTTATTTCGCTGATGACAGGGGCTTTTATCAGGTACCTTTAGTTAGCATCGGCAGTATGAAATAAAGAATCGACAGCACAGTTATTATCCACATCACAGGTTTGATATCCCTGAATTTTCCGGCAAGAATTTTGAGCAGTGTAAACGAGATAAATCCGAACGCAAGTCCTGTGCTGATACTGTAACTCAGGGCAATCATAATTATGATGATAAATGCGGGAAAGGCGTCTTCCATTTTGGAAAAATCAATTTTTTTGACTCCTTTCATCATAAACAGGCCGACCATAATCAGGGCAGGCGCCGTTGCGTAGCTCGGTACGATTCCCACGAGGGGAACGAAAAAGACAGCGATTAAAAACAGTATTCCAGTGACGATTGAGGTAAGGCCGGTCCTGCCGCCTTGTTCGATACCTGCAGCAGATTCGATGTATGAGGTTGTTGTTGAAGTCCCCATAACAGCTCCGAGCATTGTAGCGCCGGCATCGATGGCGAGGAGTTTATCAAGCTGTTTTATTTTACCGGTTTCATCGGTCATTTTTGCTTCGCTGCAGCAGGCGACGAGTGTTCCGATACTGTCGAACATATCCATAAACATCAGCGTGAAGATACTGCCGAAAAGACTCCATTTCAAAGCGCCGATGATGTCGAGATGAAGCGCAACTGCGGCGATACTGATATCGGCGGATATAAAAGACTTTGGTATGTTTACTTTTCCTTCCTGGGGCAGAAATTTATTTAGCAGAATCGCAAGGACGGTGGAGAAAATTATGCCGACCAGAAGCGAACCTTTGATTTTCTTCATTTCGAGAAAAATCATTACAGCAAGTCCTGCCAGGCCAATCATTATAGTTAAGTTCAAATTTCCGGCCTGGACCAGTGTTACAGGATTGTCTATTATGATGCCGAGATTTTTCAGGCCGATAAAGGTTATAAAAAGACCAATACCGACGGAAATAGCTGAAATTAACGAAGCCGGAATGGCTTCGACGAGTTTTCTTCGCAATCCGACAAGTGTCAGAATCAAAAAGAACAAGCCCGACAGAAAGACTACTCCAAGCGCGGTCTGCCAACTGATTTGTTCGGTAATTACAAGGGTATAGACGAAAAATGCATTAAGTCCCATTCCCGGAGCCATTGCTATCGGTGCGTTTGCGAAAAGCCCCGTTGCTATTGTCGCGATAGCGGTTATAAGGCAGGTAACAGCTATAAGAGCGGCTTTGTCCATGCCGGCGTTGGCTAAAATATCAGGATTGACGAAGATAATATATGCCATTGTCAGAAATGTTGTGGCGCCGGCGACGGTTTCGGTTTTGACGGTAGTGTTTTTTGCCTGAAAATTGAAGATTTTGTCTAACATTTTCTTGCTCCTTTAAGAAATCTATTTTTGTGGGCTATTACAGTATATTTTCGAGATTTTTTATTGGCAATCAATTAAAAAGTGTCTAAAATGTGCTTAGAAGTCCGGATTTCAAGGAGCTAACTATGGATGGAAAAGCACTTATTGCCGTTGCGGATGGAATTGAGGAACTTGAGGCGATTACGATAATTGATTGCCTTGGACGAGCGGGGGCCGGTTTGACAGTCGCTTCAGTGCAGAGGCGCCAGATAATTACCTGCCGGGAGGTTATAATCACAGCCGATTGTTTGATAGCAGATTGCACAGAGTGGGTTTACGACCTTATAGTTCTGCCGGGCGGGATGCCGGGGGCCGAGAGCCTTGGCAAAAGCGAAAAACTTGTTGAGATGTTGAAAAAGCAGAAGGAGGCCGGCAGATTGTACGCCGCGATTTGTGCATCGCCTGCCGTTGTATTTGAACATCACGGTTTATTAGCAGATAAGAAAGCGACCTGTTATCCGGCAATGGCTGACAGGCTGACAAACAAAGAGGCGATAAATCAGCGGGTAGTTGTTGACGGCAATTGTATAACTTCCCAGGGGCCCGGCACAGCGATTGAATTTGCTCTTAAACTCGTTGAACTGTTATACGGCGCTCAAAAAAGCAGAGAGCTGGCAGCGGCTATGCTGGTAAAGAATTGAGGGTTTTATATTGACATTCACAAAAAACAATGTAAAGTAACTCGTTTTCATAACTGGGATTAAAACAAGTCCTGATTGGCGTCTAACCTTTTTTGAGATTTTTATGTATTCAGATTATATTCGTAATGTAGCGATAATTGCTCATGTCGACCACGGCAAAACGACGCTGGTGGACCAGCTTCTGTATCAGTCCGGAATGTTTCGCACCGAGGATCTTGACAAGCTGGCCGGCAGTGAGCACGACTTGATTATGGATTCCAACCCAATTGAGCGGGCGCGCGGCATAACAATCCTCAGTAAAAACTGTGCGGTCGATTATACGAACAACAGGGGCGTTGAATATAAAATCAATATAATCGACACGCCCGGCCACGCTGATTTCGGCGGCGAAGTTGAGCGTGTCCTGAAAATGGCCGACGGCGTTCTGCTTTTGGTTGATGCTTTTGAAGGGCCTATGCCGCAAACAAGATATGTTCTGGGCAAAGCTCTTGAAAATAAATTAAGGCCTATAGTTGTAGTCAACAAGATAGACCGCGAAAACAGCCGGCCGCACGAAGTTGTCAACGAAGTATTCGATTTGCTTGTTCAGCTTGGCGCCGACGATAAGGCCCTCGATTTTCCTGTTGTTTACACATCTGCAAAGCAGGGCTGGGCGACGACAGACCCCGCCAAAAAGACCAACAATATGCAGCTGATATTCAAGACCATTATAAAAAATGTTCCTCCTCCGAAAGTTGTCCCTGACGCTCCGCTGCAAATGCTCGTAACCAGTCTTGAATATTCGGATTATGTCGGACGAATCGCGATAGGCAGGGTTTTCGCAGGGCAAATAAGCAAAGGCCAGAACGTTACTGTAATTGATACTGATAACGTGCATACCCAGCAGAAAGTTCTGCTGACTCACGTGTTTGATGGTCTGGGTCGAAAGCAGGTTCCGACCGTTTTGGCAGGCGATATATGTGCGGTATCAGGTCTTGACCCTATAGATATCGGCAACACAATTGCTTGTGCGGACAATCCTTCGAGGCTTGCGGTTATTTCCGTTGATGAACCGACAATGTCGATAACATTCAGAGTTAACGATGGCCCTTTCGCCGGCAGAGACGGTAAATATATAACCAGCAGGCAGATTGGCGAAAGACTCCAGAAGGAACTTCAGCATAATGTTGCGTTAAGAGTAGAGCCTGGTCAGAGTCCTGAGGAATTTACTGTTTCCGGCAGGGGCTTGATGCATCTTGGAATACTTCTGGAGAATATGCGGCGCGAAGGATACGAAATTTGTGTCGGCAAACCGGAAGTAATTTTCAAAGTAGTCGATGGCGTACATCATGAGCCGATAGAACTGCTTGCGATTGATTGCCCGTTTGATTGTCAAAGCACTGTGATGAGTTTCCTGGGCGAGCGGCGGAGCGAAGTGGTTAAAATGGACGCTAAGAGTGGTACAAGTGATTTTATTCATATGGAATTTCTTATACCGTCCCGCGGATTGTTCGGACTTCATGCAAGAATGATGAATGCGACGCAGGGCAGAGCGATTATGCATCATTCGTTTGAAAAATATGAGCCGATGCGCGGAGCGATACCGCA
>CAYTQR010000107.1:0-802 GCA_964440045.1 uncultured Planctomycetaceae bacterium
GCATAACAGCCGCCTCAGCCGCTGCTGCCTGTGCGGGCATTGTTCTTACCGATAGAGACACCGCATCAGCCGTAACATTTATTACGGGTCATAGCGCCGAAGACAAAGAAATCGATATTGATTTCCAAAGCCTTGCCAAACTCAACGGCACAATCGTCTTTTATATGGCCGTTGCGAATATGAAGCAGATTTGCCGGAAATTGATTAAATCAGGCCTTGCCTCTGATTGCAAAGCGATAGTTGTATCAAATGCTTCACTGTCAAATCAAAAAATCGTCAAAGGCACTGTTTCGGATATCGCCAAAAAATGCGTAGAAGAAAAAATCACCCCGCCTGCCTTAATGATAATCGGGAAAAATTGCCACAGTTACCTCAAAGACCAGCCGTTATTCGGCAAAAGAATTTTAATGACCCGCGATTCAGCGGGAAATGCCGCCCTTGCCTGCAAACTTGCCGTAAGAGGGGCCCAGGCGATAGATTGTCCTGCATTCAAATTACAGGATTTAACCGATACCAAAGAAGCTAAAGAGATTATCAAGCAAATTGGAAATTTTGACTGGGTCTTTTTTACAAGTCCCACAGGCGTAAAATTATTTTTTGATGCGATAAAAAAATCGAACAAGGATTCCCGGATTTTCGGAAACGCTAAAATCGCCTGCATCGGCGCCGAAACTGCAAATGCACTTAACGAATTCAGTATAAAAGCCGATTTCATACCGGCAGATTTCACGTCAAAAGAACTTGCGATGAGTTTCATAAAGGAACATAACCCTGCAGATAAAAAGATTCTGCTGCTTCGTTC
>CAYTQR010000107.1:812-3278 GCA_964440045.1 uncultured Planctomycetaceae bacterium
GATTTATACTGCCGAAAAGTTGAAAAATGATTTTTGCAAAATCGATGAAAATATTGACTGGCTGACCTTCGCAAACAGCTTCGCCGTTAAATGTTTCTTTGAAAATATCGACCCCGAAGAGGTACGAAACATAAAAATCGCCTCTATAGGCCCAGCCACTTCTGATACCCTGAAAAAATTTGGTATCACACCGACTGTCCAGGCAAAAGAACATACAATCACCGGCCTGATAGAAGCAATGGAAAGTATAAAATGATTAACGTCTCGAAACTTTATTGCGGCATTGAAAACTCATCGGATAAATTCCGCTATCACACTGATAATACCAAGGGTCCTATTGTTGTTTATAACTGTACCAATAAGTGCAGCCAGAATTGCCTTCACTGTTACAGCAGAGCAGGATCTTCAAGCGGTAAAGAGCTTGACACATCACAGGCAAAACAGCTTTTAGAACAATTAGCTGCTGTTAAATGTCCTGTTGTTCTGTTCAGCGGTGGTGAACCGCTTGAAAGAAAAGATATATTTGAGCTTTTGGATTTTTCACACAAACTCGCCCTGCGCACGGTTCTTTCGACAAATGGAAGTTTAATCGATTCCCAGACAGCCAGGAAGCTTCTCGATGCAGGCGTAGATTACGTCGGCATTTCAATAGATGGTACAGAAGAAAACCACGATAAATTCCGCGGCATCAAAGGCAGTTTCGAATTGGCGGTAAACGCAATAAAATTTTGCAGGGATATAAATCTCAAAACAGGTATGCGTTTTACAATAACAAATATGAATTCCAGCCAGATAGCTGATGTCTTTGCTCTTGCCCAACAGTTAAATGTCCAAAGAATCTGTTTTTATCATCTGATTTCCGCAGGCCGGGCTGCAAAAAACAATCTAAAATGCACCAACAGGCAGATTAGAGAAGCCTTAGAGAAAATCCTTGATTGCTCGCAAAGTTATGCCACAAAAGGAGTTACAGAAGTATTAACTGTTGGCAATCACGCTGATGGCGTTTTTATTTTGAACCGCCTGAAACAGGAAAATTCAGGCTTGTATGAAAAGGGCTTAAATTTGCTTCAGCAATTCGGTGGCAATAAAATCGGCACTAAAATTTTCGCAATCGATGCCGCCGGCAATGTTCACCCAGACCAGTTCTGGCAAAATTACACATTGGGTAACATAACAAAACAAAATTTTGAAGATATTTTGGGAAAATCTTTGGATATATTTAAAGATAAAACTGTTTTTGCGCCGGACAGGTGCAAAAAATGCTGTTGGCTCAAAATCTGCGGCACTAATATGCGATTCTTCGACAGCGATTTAAATTCACGCTGGACTTTGGAACCAAATTGCTATCTAAAAGATGAAGAAATAGAAGGAAAACAAAATGAATTCATCTGCCAGAATGCGAAGGCTTAGAACCAGCCCTTCGATGCGCCGGCTTGTCAAAGGTGTCAATCTCTCTGTCGATAATTTTATCTATCCATTGTTTGTTTGTCCGGGTGACGGGGTTAAAAAACCGATAGAATCAATGACAGATTGCTTCCACTTTTCGCCTGATTTAGTTGTCGAAGAAGCAAAAGAAGTTTTCGACCTTGGCATACCTGCGATTTTGCTGTTCGGCCTGGGCGAGAAAAAAGATTCAAAAGGCTCACAAGCTCATAACGACACCGGTGCTGTTCAGAAGGCAATTAAAAATATCAAAAAAGCCGTGCCGGAATTGTTTGTGATAACTGATGTTTGCCTGTGTGCCTATACTGACCACGGCCATTGTGGCATAATAAAAAATGAAAAAATTGATAATAATGTGACTTGCCAAATCTTGGCCAAAGTTGCCGTCTCGCACGCAAATGCCGGTGCGGATATGGTTGCTCCATCGGATATGATGGACCACAGAGTAGCTGTAATAAGAAAAGCCCTTGACGAAAAAGGCTTTGCAGATACCGCGATTATGTCGTATTCGGCAAAATATGCCTCAGCCTTTTACGGCCCATTTCGCGGAGCTGTCGATTCTGTCCCCGCCTTTGGCGACCGCAAAACCTATCAGATGGATCCTGCCTCATCAGCAAAACAGGCGATGAGGGAAATTGAATTGGATATTTCCGAAGGTGCCGATATTGTGATGGTCAAGCCTGCCTTGCCTTATCTCGATATTATTTATCAGGCCAAACAGCGTTTCGATGTCCCCATAGCTGCCTACCAGGTCAGCGGCGAATATATGATGATAAACACCGCCGCTGAGCAGAATATTTTCGACAGAAAGTCCGCTGTAACAGAATCTCTTACAGCAATCAAAAGAGCCGGTGCCGATATAGTTATAACTTACTTTGCGAAAGAAGTTGCCCAAAATAAATTATGAACAGTGTTAATCCGTGTAAATCCGTGTCTGAAAAAGTCAGTGTAAGTCCGTGTCTTAAAAATCCTCGAATAGTTGCCTTTGAAGTTACACGCAGATGCAAAATGAACTGCATCCAT
>CAYTQR010000107.1:3288-6701 GCA_964440045.1 uncultured Planctomycetaceae bacterium
GAGCAGAATATTTTCGATAGAAAATCCGCAGCAATCGAATCTCTCACCGCGATTAAAAGAGCCGGCGCCGATATAATTATAACTTACTTTGCGAAAGAACTGGCCAAATGGCTTCGGCAGTAAAAAAACCTCGAATAGTTGCCTTTGAAGTTACACGCAGATGCAAAATGAACTGCATCCATTGCAGAGCATCGGCAGATGCCGACTTTGAAGACGATTTAACAACAGAACAATGCAAAAAAATCATAAAATCTATCGCCGATTATAACCGGTGTGTCCTGATTTTTACCGGCGGCGAACCTTTAGAAAGAACCGATATCTTTGAATTGATTGATTTTGCTATTTCCCTCGGCTTAGCCGTCTCACTTGCAACCTGTGGCTACAATTTCGACGAAGAAATCGCCCAAAGGCTCAAAAAAGCACAGGTTTTAACACTTTCCTTTTCGCTTGATTCAGCCAATGCCATAGTCCACGATAATTTTCGCCAAACTCCCGGTGCTTTTGAAAAAACACTTGCCGCGATTAATATCGCCAAAAAATTCGGCCTGAAATATCAAATCAATACAACTGTTACGAAGCTCAATTTCAAAAACCTTACCGAGCTTGCTGAACTTTCCGAAAAGCTCGGCGCCTATTGCTTCAATCCCTTTATGCTCGTCCCTGCAGGTAGGGGTAAAGAACTTGCCGATATTGCCCTAACCGGCAAAGAATATGAAGAAACCTTAAAAACCGTCGCTGAATTGAAAACGAAAAGCAGTATCGATGTTCGTTTCACTTGTGCCCCGCGATTTGCTCCGGTTTTCCAGAATTTATATCCCGACTCAAAGAAAAAAGCTTTTGGCTGTTTGGCCGCTGGTGATTTTGTCTTTATCAGTTACGCCGGCGATGTCCAAACCTGCGGCTTTCTGAAAATCTCAGCAGGCAACATTTTACAAACGCCCGATTTTGGTTCCATCTGGGAAAAATCCGATTTCTTAAATTCAATTCGTCAAAAGAAATTCACCGGCAAATGCGGCAAGTGCAATTATATAAATACCTGTGGCGGATGCCGTGCAAGGGCCTTTGCCCACTCCAGCGATTATCTCGCCTCCGACCCGCTCTGTTCTTACTCATTTTCCGTCTCAACCCTTATCGCCGCCCACGTGGAACAGGACAAACTCTCCGCCGTTGCTGATGCGGTTAATTCACTCCACGGCGTTTCTCATAATTACCTGCGAAACCATTATTACAATCTCTGGTTTACATTAAAATCTTCTAATATTGATGAAATTCTCAAAAACCTTTCCGAAAAATTCGGAATCTTGTTTTTATCTTTCCCCTCGACCGTCCGTCACAAACTGGATTCCTCGGCCGTAAAGAAGCACAACCCCCCCGCCAATTTTAACGCCTTATTCTGCTGCAAAGCCGACGAGTCAGCGGCAAAGTATTTATGCGATTTGCCGCAGGTCAGCCACTGTTTCGAACGAAAACCCCTGCCGCATTGGCCTTATAATCTTTACGCAATGCTGCACGAAAAGGAGTCTGAATGCCTTGAAGAAATTATCAATACTTTCGTTAAGGGATTTAGTATTGAGCGATTTCAGACCTTGCCGACTGTGAGGTCGCTGAAGAGTATCTGATGCCTATTTCTTCTTATAGACCTCTTCGGGGTCGTAAACTTTTTCAGCGATAAACTCGAGCTCTTTCGGATTATCTTTTTTCACTGACCTGTAAAAACAGGACTGATGCCCGGTGTGGCACTGGCCGGCGTCAACCTCGACCTTTAAAATCAGGCAGTCCTGGTCGCAATCGACTAATATTTGCTTAATTTTCTGGATATGTCCGCTTTCCTCACCTTTTTTCCACAGCTTTTTTCTGCTCCTGCTGTAAAAGACCGCATTTCCGGTTTGGATAGTCAAATTCAGAGCCTCTTTATTCATATACGCGACCATCAGGATCTCGCCGGTTTTTGCATCCTGCGATATAGCTGTAATCAGCCCATTTGAGTCGAATCTCGGCTCAAAATTTACCCCAAGTTCTATTTCTTTATCCGCGGCCAATTTCAGGCTCCATAATAAAAAATTTGACGCCGCAGGCGGCTTTCATTTAACTAAATACCAGCGACCAAATACAAACGACTAAGTTATCTTCTTGCCGGATAGTCTTTTACACGTTATTATACCCGAATTCAAGCTTTTTCTAAAGGAAACCTTTTGGCACAAGTAAATAAAAAAAATAAACATCTTTCACATCTTATCAAGATAGTCGTAGCTGTAACAGCCTTGTATTTCGCCTTCAAAGGTGAAAGCGTAAAGGACATCGCGAAGGTTTTTGCCGGTCTGAATATATTTGTTTTCATTGCTGCCCTCGGCCTTTTTTTCATCAGTCAGCTTGTATTTGTCCTGCGATGGCTCACACTGCTCCGTGCCCAGGGCATTCATATCGCCTACTTTGCCGCACTTAAGCTCCATTTACTCGGTCTGTTTTACAATAACTGTCTGCCTGGCTCGGTTGGCGGAGACGCTTTGAGAGCCTGGTATGTTACAATGCATACCGAAAAGAAAATCGAAGCTGCGCTTAGTGTCTTTGTCGACCGTGCCATCGGCCTTTCCTGTACTGTGGCGATTATTTTCCTGTCATATTGGTTGATACCTACAAAAGGTGCCGGAGCACAACTGCAGTTTGGAACTGATTTTGATTTAGCATCACTGGTGATCAAAGCTCTGGCCGTTTTGGCAGGACTGGTTCTGCTGGCCGCAATGGCACTTGCCTTAATGTATTTCAACAGAAAGTTTCGCCCGATACTTTTTAAATATGTCCTTGTTTTCGCTATTCGCTGGAAGTTATGGCTCGGCCGAATAGCCACAGCAGTAAAACTTTACTGCTGCAAACCGTTTACATTGTTCCTGGCAATCATTCTTACATTTATCTGCCAATCAATGGCAATTTTAGGCTTTTGGTTCATAGGCAGAAATCTCGGCATCGAAGCCCATATCAAATACTATTTCGTCTTCTTCCCAATTTCATGGATAATCGGTGTTATCCCTATCAGCGTAGGCGGGGCAGGCGTAATGGAGCTTGGCCTAAAGGGCCTCTTTGGTCAGGTCGCACAAGTAACCGCCCGACAAGGCCTGATACTCGCTTTGGCTCAAAGACTTATCTGGCTTATAACTTCACTGCCTGGCGTTGTTATCCATCTTGCCGGCAAACACCTGCCCGATTCAGAAGAAATCAAACCCGAAATTGACGTTTAGCTCACGTCCCTGCCGAGGCTCCAAATCTTTACATTTGACAAAAATCCCTTTTTTTCATATCCTCAATGTTTAGCCGTCGCCGTGCCGGCGACGTAATTTACAGTCCCCGCCTTCGCGGGGACAAGTTTTTATTTTTGAGATTTGATATGATTATCATTACTGGTGGTGCTGGTTTTATAG
>CAYTQR010000108.1:0-4598 GCA_964440045.1 uncultured Planctomycetaceae bacterium
CTTAACTGTTGTGCCTGCTTTTCAATATCTGCTCTCTGCCGGTGGATATCCTGAAGCTGGTTTTGGATATTTTTAATTAATTCGGCCGGCGTACCCTTAAAGTGTGTTAAATTTACCGCTTCAAATTCGATGGCTCTAAGGGTCTTGTAAACCTCGGCAGCATTTTCCTTAAGAGTGATGACTACACAAGCGACAAGGCCGTTTTTGGAACTGATTTTTTCAATCGCCGCCTGGAAATCCTTCATTTTTTCCTCTGCAAGGCTGAATTTTTTTGCCGGGATAAGGCCTAAAATTACAGCGCCTTTTTTGAACTTTTCCAAATCTGCGAGGTTCGTGTCAAGTTTTTCCCACGGCAAAAGCATATTGAGCTGCCCGGCTAAATTTTCCTGTTGCTCGCGGAGTTTACGAAGCTGATTCGCAAGCTCGCCGCATTCTTCCAGCATCTTCGCTGCCTGGTCTGTACGAATTACTGAGGTATATTCTTTTTCGCTTACTATTGCGCGAGGGGCAAGTGCCTGCGCAAATGTTGATTTCGGAGTGTATTTATTCAGGAATTCCAGGACTGAACCAATTTTTGTATTAACCTCCTCAATGTTTTTAGGCCGTTCGATTTCTGTGTGCAGTTCGGGCCATTCCTTACTGACAATAGCTCGCTCGGCATCAAGTATCTGCATCATACCGGAGCTTTGAATCGCTTCGAGAACTTCTGCCGCTTCAGTGCGGTAACTCGCGATTAGAATTTTTTGCATTTGCGCTATTGACATTGAGTATCCGGCAAAAAAATTTATTTTGGTTTTTCGGTCAGCTTGTTGCGTAAAAAGTCGACGATTTTATCCGCTGCTGAGCTTCTGTGTTTTTCAGCAGTGCTTTTAAGCTGCTCTTGCTGCTGTTTTGCTTTTTTCATCAATTCCTGCCCCTGCCCCCGGCCGGCGGCCAGACCCTGTTGTTTTGCCTTTTCAATCGCGCTACTGCGTTGCCGAGCCGCCTGTTCAAGTTGAGCGGCTTGTTCTTTTTTTATCTTTTCAGCGGTCCTGGCAGCGAGCTTCTGCGCATCTTCTACGAGGGTTTTTGCCTTGCTTTCAGCGTCTTTAATCTGCTTTATCAGTTCCATTTTAAGCCTATATCCTAATTTTGTGTTAGCTTGCCCCGTTAAAGTCAGGCCACCCTCGATGGCTGTCGAGAATCTTTTGATTCTTTGACTTTAACGGGGTTTGTCCTGCCAAAGGGAATTGAGTATAGATATTGTTGCTGAAATTTCCAGAAAATAACGATATTATATAACTTTGCCGACAGAAATGGTCTTTATAAGCAAAGCAACATAGGTGGATTATCAAACAGTATGATTTTTAAAGGTGCTGGACAAAAATTGTCTCTGTTCAAGTGTTAAAAGCGGCTCTTTTTATGGCTAAAAAGTGCCGGATTGCGATGCGGGCTGGTCTTGCTCTTGTTCGCCCGGTTTGAAAAACAGAGGTTCTGCAAACTGCAAAGCGATTTTCCTCATATAAGGATTAACATTCTCTACTCTGCAGACAAAGCCACTCCTTATACAATTTTCAAGGTCGAATGAATTGTCCCGGCCGTAGTGCGGCACACTGAACCTTGTGGTTATATATTGCCCCTCGTAAACGCCAACATCACAATAGCAGGTAAAGGCAGCCCCGCCGCTGCATAAATCTACCATTTGCCCCTGTGCTAAAACGTCATTAAAATCCTCGGCGAACCAGACAGGCCAGTGATAATTTAAGCGTTTCTCCCTGCGTCGGTCATCTGTTTGTTTGCCCATCTTTGTCTCCATGTAATTTGAATAGTTACAGTTCGTCAAAAACTGAATGAGCCTTAACACGACCACAGAGACGAAAATCACTTTTTTTCACAGGACTGGATAGCATTTCAAAAACACTGTTTTGCCTGCAGCAGAATATCGCCGCGGAGAAGACAAATATGGTAAATGTCCTATAATCAGGTAGTTTTAAGAGCTGTTAAAAAGTCAAAATTTCTCTTTTTTCTTGATTATGAGGCGTGTTTTTTGTTATACTTAAAGTATAAAAGCTGGGTTTGGCGTAGATGCGAAAAACTATAAAGAGCAAACTCCAGTAAAGGGGGGCAGACCATCTGACCCCCTTTTTTTGCGCCTGTCGAAAGGCTTATTTAGAGTTGTTTTACCATCTCGCTGAACTGTTTTCCCCTCTGTACGAAATTAACGAACATATCATAGCTTGCACAAGCCGGACTTAATAAGACAACATCGCCGGGGGCTGCAATTTCTTTAGCTTTATTTACCGCTTCGGCAAGTGATTGGACCCTGTAAATTTGCAGGATTTTACCGGTCTTTCTGACGGATTGTTCAATTTTTTCAGCCGTTTGGCCCATCAGAATCAAAGCCTTGAGCTTATCACAAATTGCCTCGGCCATTTTATCAAAATCAAGACCTTTGTCATATCCGCCTGCAATGAGAATTTTAGGCTCATCAAAGGCCTCGGCCGCAACGATAGTACTTTCCGGTGTCGTGGCGATTGAATCATTATAATATCTCACCCCCCCAACTTCCCCGACGAGCTCGAGCCTGTGCGGCAGGGATACAAAACTACCGACAGATTTGACCAGGTCGGCATCTTTAAGACTGAAACAATCGGCTATTGTTACCGCCGCAGCGAGATTTTCCCTGTTTGCCTTGCCGGGAAGCTTAAAAACGGCTGTCAATCTGTTGTCGAGTTTTTCTCTATCAAATAGAATACATTTACGGTCTGTCTTTTTATATTTTTCGTACCATTGCCGGCATTTTTCATCACAGGCATTTAGGACAGCGATATCGCCGGCCTCTTGAAAACGGAAGATGTTTTCTTTGGCGCTGCAATAATTTTCCATCGTCTTGTGTCTGTCGAGATGATTGGGAGCGATATTTGTAACACAGCCGATATATGGAGATTTTTTTATCCCGGCCAACTGCTTAAGCTGAAAACTCGATATCTCAAGGACAACAATATCATCGTTTTTTATCTGCTCAAGGGTTTCAAGGAGCGGGCGATTGCCGATGTTGCCGCCAAGCCAGACATTACCGTGTTTTATGTTTTTAAGTAAATGAGCCGTAAGGGCGGTAGTTGTGCTTTTGCCGTTTGAGCCGGTAATCGCGGCAATTTTCGCAGGGCACAACTGGAAAAATATTTCTATCTGAGAGGTTATGAGTTTATTTTTGCTTTTTGCGGCATCGATGTATGAATTTGCTTTGTCAACGGCGGGATTAACGATGATAACATCCGAGTCGGTAAAATCGGACATCTGATGTTCGCCGAGGTGAAATTCGATATTGCCGAATTCCTTTAGTTCTTTTATTGAATCGGCCAGTTTGCTTTCATCGGCCTTGTCGGTTACGATGGCTTTTTTAGCGAATCGAGCGGCAAATTTCGCCGAATCGAGACCGCCGCCAAATACACCAAGCCCCATTATCACAACAGATTTGTCTTTGAGAAAATCAATGCTCATTTTTCTACTGTGCCGCTTTGGCCAGTTCGATTTTTGCATCTGCCACTGCTTGTTCTATGCACTTTTCCCAGTTATCGCCGTACTGCTGGGAATATTTTTCGTTTTCGTAAGCGTATATTATAGACCTTGAGGCGCTAATAAGTGCGCCTGTACCATCCGATTTGCAGAATCGCAGGCAGTCCTCAGCCGTTGCACCCTGTGAGCCGAAGCCGGGCACCAGGAAGATGATTTTACCGTATTTTTTGCGAAGTGCGGTTGTCTGCTCGCCGCTTGTACCGCCGATGATCATACCAACATTGCTGTAGCCACAGATGCCGGTTCGATGGGTCTGATTTGCAATCTCTGCTACGGTCTGGGCCAGCTTTTCGTACATTTTTTCTCCTGCCGAGTCGGCAAAATCCTGAATAGCCGCTGCCGAAGGATTACTCGCGCGCACCCAGACGAAAACTCCCTTGCCCTGTTTGTCAGCCATATCCGCAAATGGCAAAATGCCATCTGCCCCGGCAAAACCGTTTATAGTAATCGCATCGGGCGCAAGCACATCATCCAGACCAGCGAGATCGGGATTTTGCAAATGAGCTTTTGCATAGCTTTCGGCTGTATGGCCGATGTCGCCGCGTTTGACATCGCCGATTATCTCCAGTCCCAGGTCCTCTGCTTCGGTAATAAGCGAGTAATAGCATTCTATACCATCCCATAGGTATTTTTCGAAAAAGGCGATATTCAGTTTTACCACTGGCACAAGAGGAGCGACTATCCGCAGAACTTTTGTGCAGAATTCAAATATAGCGTCAATTTCAACGGCAGCTTCATTTTCATTGCCCGACTCTTTTCTCTGGCGTATAGCAGCAGGTAAACGGGCGTAAACAGGGTCGAGTCCGACAGTCAAAGCGGTTTTTTTGCTAATAACTGCCTTGCACAGGCGGTCTGCAAAATGACTTGCCATTGTAATCCTTTCCGATAAGATACTATCCTGATTCTATGGTTGTATTGTCCGAGAAGGCACTATAATCGCAAAAATAGCTTTGGCAAGGAAGTAATGAAAAATTATTTCAATTATGAAGTAATAAAGCGAGCCCTGGCGAAGCGTAAAGTCAGAAAAACCATTAATATATTAG
>CAYTQR010000108.1:4608-6477 GCA_964440045.1 uncultured Planctomycetaceae bacterium
ATATTAGTTGTTCTTATAGCTTTTCTGTTTTTGCTTTGGTGTATTGGACTTTTCAGAACACCGGCCCATTACAAGGTTGTAGAACTACCCGCCGATGAACAGCCAAGCATGTATCTTACCAATTATATCCTGCCTGAGTTTCATAATAAATCGCAGTATGGCCGACCTTTTGAGGTTGTTTTTTCCGAACAAGGCATAAACGATGTAATTGCAAGGCATATTGATGTTAATAGTCTCCAAAAGGCAGGTATGTCGGACGTGAGCGTCTCTTTTGAAGAGGACAGGATATTGTTCGTCAGTAAAATGGCTCATTATGGTTTAGATTTTTATCCAACTATTGTTTTAGAACCGAGCATAGACGGAAATGGACAGTTTTTTCTTGAGGTTTCCAAAGTGCAGGCAGGTAATAGCCGAATTCCCTTTGCCGATAAAATTGTAGAAAAGAAGATTATTGAAAGCTTTGACAGTCTCCTGGCCGGTTCAAAAGATTCTAATTTTGTTAGAGCATTGTTTAACAATAGTAAAGCAAAGCCGGTGTTTTCCATTAATCGAAAAAAGGTTAGTATTGAAGGAATAACTGTTAAGGAAAACGAGCTGTCAGCTCGTTTTGTACCCCAGGCTGATTAATAATATTTTGTAGTAAGGGCTATGGCACAAGAACAGGTAAAACCACAATTTGAATTTGTAAACGATGCCTTGCTTGCAAGAGCGCCTGCGAAAATCAATCTTTATCTTCTTGTCGCAGATAAAAGAGAAGATGGTTTCCATAACATAGAAACATTGATGTCAAAGGTTACATTTTATGACCAGTTGCTTTTTGAAATCGGCAAAGTAAAAGGAATCGAACTTATTTGTAACGGTTTGCAGTCTCCGTCGGCAGGGGATAATCTTGTTTATAGAGCCTGTGCTGTTTTTTATGAGACAGTCAGCAAAGAGCCTTCGGTTAAAATAACACTTACAAAAAATATTCCTGCCGGTGCAGGCCTCGGCGGGGCAAGCAGCGATGCGGCAGCAACGCTCATGGCGTTAAATAAACTGCATAATCAATCACTTAATAGTAACCAACTCCAAAATATAGCCGAACAGCTAGGTAGTGATGTACCGTTTTTTTTGAGCGGTCCTCAGGCTTTATGCAACGGAAGGGGAGAAAAAATCTCAAAACTGGATAATATTTTTCCGTTTTTAGCCCTTTTGGTGCTTCCGAATTTAAGTGTTTCTACTAAAGAGGTTTATGACAATTTCAAGGTTGATTTATCCTTGTTTAAAGTACTAAAAGAGCAGATAAAACCTTTTCTTTGCGAAAACAAAGTTGATTTAGTACAGAAAATGTGCACAAATATGCTTGCTGAGACATGTTTTGCACTAAATAATAAGCTGGCTCTATTAAAGACTGAAATAGAGAAAACAGCAGGGTTTCCGGTACTGTTAAGCGGAAGTGGTTCAGCTTTGTTTGTCGTCCTCGATAAAAAAGACTACCCAAAAACGGAATTTTTACAGCGGGAAATTAGGAGTTCGCTTGATTGCAATAGTATTATAGTTTTCAACAATCAATGGTAGTTTTATGAGGCAAGTTTTATGGAAATTACTGAAGTAAGAGTGAAGCTGATAAACAACAAAGATGAAAGGCTAAAAGCATTTTGTTCAATGACTCTGGACAATGATTTTGTGATCCGGGATATCAAGGTCATCGAAGGTACCAATGGCTACTTTGTTGCGATGCCGTCAAGGAAGATGAGCGACCACTGTCATAAGTGCGGCGGCAAGAATCATCTCAGGGCGCGATTCTGTAACAACTGCGGCGCATCGTTGAATGAGGATAGGGCTAAAAAGGATTTTAAGGGCAGAATGAAGTTACATGCCGATATAGCT
>CAYTQR010000109.1:0-6188 GCA_964440045.1 uncultured Planctomycetaceae bacterium
GATAAGGCCTTTGCGGGTGGTATTTCGCAGTGCGGATGTCTTTATCCAGCCGTATGCTACAGAAAGATTTGACTCTGTAATGATTGAGGCTGCAAGTGCAGGTTCGGCTATCGCTACCGATAAAAACAATGCGGATGATTTTCTGCAAAATAACACAACCGCGGTCTTCTTCGATAACCGCGATGAATTAAGCATTTATTCGGCGTTACAAAAACTTATTGATGACAGGGATTGGGCAAAGTCAATCGCCTCAAATGCGCAAAACCATCTCCGTGCTAATAACACTGTAAGCTCAATGGTTGACCAGTTGCTTGAAATATATAAGTCCGCAATAATAGAAAAGAAAAACAGTTAATGGTTTCCAATAGAGAGCGAAATTACTTCTCTCCTGCCAGCACCTCGGCAATATTCAGTCCGTGGTCCTTTATCCGCCTGTATGAATTGAGTATATCGGTATAAATAAGGCTTTTTAATGGCGAAGCCACTCCTTTTTCAACTCTAACGATGTGTTCCGAGCGGTACTTTTTCATAAGCTCTGTGATGGAATCCCCCTTATTCTCAACTTCGATTGCAGCATCTTTGTCTCCGCTCTTGACAGCGTTGTTTAGAAGCAGGATATAGCCGGCAGTTTTATCATGCAGGTCAATGATGGCTTTGATGCCTTCGTCGGTTATATGTTCTTTTGCGTTGCGCAGCTTCAGGTCGAGTTTAAGGATGTTTGTAACATAATCGCCTATTGATTCGTACTCGTCAGCCATTCTCAATTGCTCTCTTCCCTGTTCTGCGACATCGTGCGGAATGGCGCCGGTTATTATATGGCTTACGAATTCGACGATTTCTTTTTGTATTACATCGAGTTCATCTTCCTGCCGGAAGATACTTTTCTGTTTCTCTATTTTTTCTCCGTTGCCCTTGAGGAATACTGCTCTGAGATTTGACATCATCTCGATGACAACTTTGCCCATCCTGAAAATTTCCTGCTGTGATTGCTCAATACCAATCGCCGGTGCATCGAGCAGCCTGATATCCAGCGTTGTAAGTCTGGGCCTTTCGACCTTTCTTCTATCCGGGATAATATAGGTGAGTATATCTGCCATATATCGTGCAAACGGCAGAAATACAAGTGTGTTTACCACGTTAAAAATTGTGTGCGTAATAGCGATAGCTTCCATCATATGTGGATAGGTAACCTGGCCGTTCTTCATAACCGAAGCTGCCACATCATGTCCGCTTCGCCAGAGTATAAAGGCCTGCACGCCTTTTATATAGAAAGCGAATATGGCGGTTATCCACAACACCCCGACAATGTTGAAGAATATATGTGCGTACGATGCCCGTTTTGCATTTGTTGAAGCACCCAAAGAAGCCAGCCATGCCGTTATTGTAGTGCCGATATTTTGGCCCAGTACTAATGCTGCTGCGGTCGGATAATCGATAATCCCGTTAAATGCAAGACCCATCGTAATGCCGATTGTAGCTGAAGATGATTGTACTATTGCGGTAAGTAAGGAACCTGCCAGAACACATTTAATTATGCCCAGATATGAAGTAGGAGCAAAATATGAAAACCATTCCTGAAACTGCGGCATATCCCTCAATGGTGCAAATCCGTCTTTCATCAGTTCCAGGCCGAAGAAAATCATTCCCAGACCCAGAAATGTCATCGCGATATAACGGAGTTTTTCATTTTTTGAAAACAGATATACGATTGCAGAGATTCCGAGGATGGGCAGGCCGTACTTGCCTACCTTAATAACCAGAATCCACGCGGTTATTGTTGTACCGATATTTGCCCCGAAAATAACGCCTATCGCCTGTGTCAGCGTCATAATACCGGCATTAACCATTCCAACGACGATTACTGTAGTTATCGAACTTGACTGAACAATGGCGGTAACGAGGGTTCCCACACCGCAGGCGACGAAACGGTTGTTTGTAATGGCATGGATGAGTTTTCGCAGTTTTTCGCCCGCTACAGCCTGCATGCCTTCAGAGATGCTCTTCATACCGTACAGAAATATCCCCAGCCCGCCGATGATATTGAAAATCATCTCTAAAGCTATTTTACCGTCCATAGGGTTTATTCCTGATCATAGTTGTTTATGATATTATTGAAATTTTCTGGCATCCCTTGCGCGGGAGTATATCAAGCCGGGCTTGATTAAAAAAGTCAAAAAACCGCCGAAAAACAAAAAATTACTGCTGCTGTAGCCAAATTTTGTGCTTGCATTTGTAAATAGTCATTGGTATAACTTTATCCATCCACAGGGAGACAACCTCAGCACGGCAGCGGAGCTTTTAAACCATAAATTAAGGAGTTTGGAAGATGAGGAAATCATCTATAGCACCTCGAAAAACGACGGGGGTATTTGAAAACTTCCCAAGCTTTGTATTAGTAATAAGAGCGTTTTATCGAAAATTGGGGCAAGTTTTTATTATAGGAGAATGAAAATGGAGAATAGAGGTTTAGTAATTTTGGCAATAGCGATAGTAATTTTCGCCGTTGTCGGTGGTTCTGCACAAGCGCTGGACTACACGCACATCTGGATCGACCAGGGAACCGGGATTAACCATCCCGATACGAACGGCACACCAGATGAGCCGTTTAAATCAATTACGTATGCCCTGGCCCGGGCCGATTATCTGGGTTGGGCGGAACCGTGGCACGTGCATATTGGCCCGGGGGTTTATGATGCCGACCCGAACAAACCGGCACCGGAACGAGAAATATTTCCCATTGAACTTCGTCAGGATATGATTTTTGAGGCCGGAGACATTACTGATCCCAATACCGCCCCCAATGACCCCGGCAGCCGTATCATCGACGGCCAGCACCTTGTCGAAGGCTTTGCTTCGCTGTTATACGGCAACGACCTGACTGGCATTGAAATCCGTGGTCTGACCTTTCAGAATATGGACTACAGCACAGGCAACGGCGGAGCAATTGAACTGGTAGAATGTTCCGGCTTGATTGAGAGCTGTATCGTTCAGAACTGCTCGGCACTAAGCGGCGGCGGCTTATGGCTCTCGCCTCGCAGCACACCGGTTCCGTTTGACTTTATTGCCTGCAGCTTTATTGGCAACTCGGCAGTTTCCCGGGGGGGCGGCGGCGTCTACGTCGGCGGTACACTGACTGGTGACATCACCGACTGTAGGTTTACCGGCAATTCGGCAAAAGGTGATTGGTACAATGGTGGAGGAGGAGGCGGGCTGCAGATATTTGGTGGTTTACTGAACGGCAACATTAATGGCTGCAGTTTTACCAACAATTCAACGGCGTTCAACAGCAATGGAGCCGGATTCTGTGTGTGGGACAGTGTGAACGGTGACATCACGAATTGTAGCTTTACCGGTAATTCGGCACCAGCGGGGAACAGCAATGGCGGTGGGTTCTACGTAAAGGGTATACTGACTGGTGACATCACCGACTGCAGCTTTTCCCATAATTCGGTAACAGGTTCGAATTCCTCGGGCGGCGGGTTCCGTGTGCCTAACCTGAACGGAGCTATCATCGGCTGTAGCTTTACCAGCAATTCGGCAAGAAACGATGGCGGAGCGGTCAATGTATATAATACACTGAACGGTAGTATCAGTGGTTGCAACATTACCGAGAACTCCGCAGGCGGCAAAGGTGGTGGTTTCTACGTTGGTGCATTGTCGGGGGACGTAAACGATTGTGAGTTTTTTGACAACTCCAGTGGCAGTGGGGGTATAGCTGTGAGTCTTTTCAACACATTCGGCGGGAAGATGGACAACTGTATCTTTTCCGGGCACGAAGGTGCAGCGGTCCGCCTTGAGAGCGACAGTTCCACAACAGCGACAATAAGAAGTTGCCTGTTTGTCGCTCCCGAAACACTGGGTGAAGTATCGGGTTGGGGCGTGCGCACAAGCCAGAAAACCATCATTTCCAATAACACGATTGTGGGACCCGGGCTTGGAACTCCTGCTGTGCTATATCTACCATCGGCCATCTACATCGAATTCAACACGCAGGCCGAGACTGGGCAGATTTTCAACAATATCATCACCGATACCCAATGTGCGATTCACGTCGATGCCGCGGTCGATATGCCCATTACCTATAATCAGTTTTACAACGTTAATGAGATTGTCTGCCAGGGTGAGCAGGGCATCGGCAATGATATCTGGTGGCTGGAGTACAACCTGAGCAATTTCAGGCACAACGATTACGGCGACCCGTTATTTTTCGCCTATGATTCGGTTTACCACATTCAGGAAACTTCGCCCTGCGTCGATGCCGGCGACCCGAACTATGTGGCCGAACCAAACGAAACGGATATCGATAGTCAGCCACGCATTGATATCGATACAGTCGATATCGGGGCCGATGAATATTACACCTATACTCTGACCGCTGATATTAATCATAATGGAATTGTTGATTTTATCGATTTTGCTGTTCTCGCCAGTTATTGGCAGCAGGACGAGCCGTTAGTTGATATTGCGCCGCCTGGTGGTGATGGTATTGTTAATTTCCTCGACCTTGAAATACTTGTTGACGAGTGGCTATTAACAGAACCATGGTACTAACCTGATATAGATTTGTTTGTGAATTAAAAGGGCTGCGACTTTACTACTTGCAGCCCTTTTTTTATTGGTTACCAATTGTCAGCGAAGTTGGCATAGTCGCCAAAATTTACGGTACTATCCAGATTCATATCGGCGCCACGGCAGTTCCAGTTGAGCCAATCACAATCGCCAAGCCATTCATCTGCAAAGATATGCAAATCCTGTAAATCAACAAAATAATCGCGATTAAAATCGCTTACCGGCCAGGGCATGCCCATATCGTTACACGTTGGCAGCGGATAAATATCATTAACATTAAAACCTAACAGTGCATTTTTTGTATCAATAACTATCCTGTCAAAAGGCGTTGCACTCATATCATAAGTGAGTGTGTCGAATGTGGCGCATAGAAAATTACTGCCGAAGATACCGTCCAGAATTATAAACTCGCCGGTAGTTTCGTTGAATATACCAACATCGTGAACAGTAACGCGGGCGTTATTAAAGACAAGGTTATAGCCGCAGAGAGTGGGGATTATGAGATTGTCTATTTGAAAGCCTGGAATAGTTATCGAACCGCCAATGCCGCCGATATCCACATAAAAATCCGGCGTAATAATAGGTTCGCCATATTCATCGGTCAGGCCAAGCTTGAAACTTTGTGCCGTGGAGATGGCGCTGACCGTCGCACCTGTATCGAAAAGCCAGGTTCCGGTAGAGATTACGCCGTTGTATTCTACAGCGATATTATCGATGACCGGATTGTAGGCCAGCACAGGCAGGGGTGGGATATTCCTTGAGTCTTCAGGAACAATGTATTTCTCAAATCTTAGCGCCAGTTTGAAATCGACTTGTGGTATTGCCGGGTCGTTGGCCTCTTTAATATCGGCGGTGAAATACTCCAAATCGTTTGTTCCGCCGGAGTCTAACACAGCGCTTTTTCCGGCCATTACAGGTACGCCGAGAACATCAATAGGAAACAGGCCTGCATAAGTTTGTTTAATCTGAAAACGCCGCGGCCCGGCCAGACTATAAATACTTGGGTTATAAGGGTCGGATGCTTTGTAATCTGCAGTGCCGATGTAGAGAGATTCCGACACGTCAAAATATTCCTCTCCTGCTACGCCGGTATCTACAAATTGTGCGTTTGGCTCGACTGCAATGCCCATTAGTTCAGTTGTTTCACGGGACAGTAGTACCCCTGATGCACCGGTGTCAAGAAAGGCGTAGTTTAATTCAAAGTTGCCCTCAACCTCTAAAGGTGGGTCATTTGGTTCGCGTTTGAGGATAAAAAGTATGCGTGGCAAATCAATAGCCGCTTCATACATGCCGTCGATGTTAAAGTCGCCGGATTCAGCATAGGCACAAACCGCAGCAAAAAGCAATATTGGTATCAGCAATCTGTAGTTTCGACAACTTCCTGACATTTAATTATCACCGTGCAGAAGATATGTACTATTGTAACATATATATACAAAATTCGTGCGTATGAAGTTCAAAATATGACCATAAAGGTAGAATATAACCAATTATGCCCCTCAATCAGATAGTATAATAATCGGCCATAAAAAAAACCCTGCCAAAAGACAGGGTTTTTCAGGTTTGAAACTAAGTTGCCGATTAGGCGGGCGTTAAATTTGTCGCACAAGGACCTTTTT
>CAYTQR010000110.1:0-5983 GCA_964440045.1 uncultured Planctomycetaceae bacterium
TTCGAACTGTGTGATGATATCCTCTGATTTGGAATCGCGATAGAGTGGTACGAAATTTGTCAAAGGCTCATCGGCAATTACGACTCCGCAGGCGTGAACCGAAGCGTGGCGGGTAAGGCCCTCAAGTTTTTTGCCTATTTCGATTACTTTTCTTGTTGCAGGATTTGTCTCGTATGCTTTTTTAAATTCAGGCTCTTGTTTTAGAGCATCTTCGAGCGTGATGCCCAAACTTGGAGGTATTAATTTTGCCAGCCTGTCAGCTTCAGCCAACGGCACATCGAGTACTCTGCATACATCGCGGATAACGGCACGGGCCTTCATTGTTCCGAACGTAATTATCTGTGCGATATGGCCGTATTTCTCACGGACGTAATCGAGAAGTTTTGCCCGGCCGTCCTGGCAGATATCTATATCGATATCGGGCAGTTCATTCCGTTGCGGGTCCATAAATCGCTCGAAAAGCAGGTCGTATCGAATCGGGTCAACGTTGCACAGACCCAGACAGTATCCGACTACTGTACCGACACCGCTTCCACGGGCGCCGGTAGGGATATTATTTTCCGCTGCGTATCGGCAAAAGTCCCAGACGATTAAAAAGTAGCTTGAAAAACCTTTGCTTTCGATAACTTCCAGCTCACGGTCGAGCCGTTGTTTTATCTGGTCGCTGATTTTGCCATAGCGTTTTTTTGCGCCTTCGTAGCACAATTTTGTGAGAAGTTGTTCTGCTGTCGAGCCGTCCGGCGGGGTAAAAGTCGGGGCATGCCGGCTTTTTGTGTCAATTTCAACATTACATCTTTGCGCAACAAGCAGTGTATTATCACAGGCACTTGGCACATCGCTGAACATCTGGCGCATCTGCTGGGGCGATTTGAAAAAGACGTCCCTGGGATAAGTCATTCTACCGGTTTCAGTCACTCGTTTGCCTGTGCTTATACAGGTAAGTGCATCGTGAGCTTCCCAATCGTCTTCATCAAGAAAGTGAGCGTCATTTGTCGCAAGAAGCGGCAGCGACATCTTCTGCGCCAAATCGATTATGGCCTGACGCACCCAGGGCGAGTCTGTCGGCTCATGCTGCTGGATTTCGAGAAAGAACCGCTCGGGCCCGAAGATTTTCAGATAATCTTCGACGGCTTTTTTTGCGGCTTCTGCATCCTGCCTGACAAGGGCGGAATTAACTTCGCCTTTCAAACAGGCCGATGAGCAGATAAGTCCTTCGTTAAGTTCAGCTAAGATCTCTTTATCGATTCGCGGCCGATAGTAAAATCCTTCGGTGTAGCCGATACTCGCCAGTTTTAGCAGATTACGATAGCCGGTGTTATTTTCCGCAAGCAGGACAAGATGATTTGCCGCCTCGGAGATGGAGGATTTTTGCTTGTTGAATCGTGAATCCGGTGCGATATAGGCCTCTATACCGATGATTGGTTTTATCTCTGCGGCAAGAGCGGTTGTGTAGAAGTCAACGACGCCGAACATATTGCCGTGGTCGGTTATAGCAACCGAGTCCATCCCCAATTCTTTACAGCGGCCAAACAGTTTAGCCGGCACAATCGCTCCATCGAGGAGCGAAAATTGCGTATGAAGGTGAAGATGCGTAAATCCTTTATTTGCCATAACTTAAGTCCGTTTACTAAGACCAGCTTGACTTATAGGATAAATTCTTAAGTAAGATAAGTCAAGCTTGACTTTAGTCGTTTTGCCGCTTAAATTTAGGTTTTATCAGTAGTTGAAAGGTAATTGATGGCGATAACGAGATTTGCGCCTTCTCCGACAGGCTATCTTCACATTGGCGGGGCAAGAACAGCCTTATTCGACCTGCTTTTGGCCAGAAAAACAGGCGGCAAATTTATCCTGCGGATTGAGGACACCGACCAGAGCAGAAACAGTCCTACCGCAGCCAAACAGGTGATGGACGATTTGCGCTGGCTGGGAATCGAATGGGACTGGGGCCCCGACATCGGCGGCCCCGGCGAGCCTTACTTCCAATCGCAAAGGCGGGACATATATAATAGATATATTGAACAGCTTATCGCCCAGCACAAGGCATATTATTGTTTTGACACACCCGCCGAGCTGGCACAGATGCGCGAAAAAGCTGCTGCCCAGAAGAAGAATTTTCTCTACCCGCGGCCCCAAAAATTTCCATCCGAACAGCAAGCCGAAGAAGCTCGTAATCAAAGCAAGCCGGTTGTGGTTCGATTCTGTATGACCGATGAGGAAATTATTGTAGATGATATAATACGCGGCCGGGTTAAATTTGCCGGCAAAGATTTGAGTGATTTTATTATCCGCAAAAGCGACGGTTTTCCGACATATCATTTTGCCTGCGTTGTTGACGATGAGCTTATGGGTGTTACGCACGTTATCAGGGGACAGGAACATTTGATGAACACGCCCGGCCATATCGCACTGCAAAAAGCCTTTGGCTTTAAAACACCTGCGTATGCCCATATGTCTTTAACCGTCAGCGAAGGCGGCGGCAAGATGTCAAAACGCGACAAGGCAAAGGTACTGAAAGACGCGATAAAGTCAGCACAAAATCCGGACAAGGAAAAACTTGCCTCGGTTAGCGGCATTTCAGTTCAGGAATTTGAAGATTTTCTCAAAGGCGACAGCACGCCCGACAATCCTGCCATTGATGCGATGGCGGAATATCTTGGGATAAAACTGCCTGAAGTAAATATCGTCGATTTTTTCAGGAGCGGCTATCTGCCCGAAGCGATGGTGAATTTTCTTGCTCTTTTAGGTTACAGCCCGCCTGTTGACAAAGAGATTCTTACGCTAACCGAGCTTATAGATACGTTTGACCCGTCCCGGTTCAATAAGACTAATAGTCTTTTTGACCGCAAAAAGCTTCTCGCGTTCAATATGGAGCATATAAAACTTCTAAGCGAGGAAAAACTTTTGAAAAGATACAAGGATTTTCTCACAGGCACAAATTCACCCGCCGGCCGTGCGGACGACAAACTGCTGTTGCGGATATTAAAGGCAGGCGCAGGCGTAAGAACACTTGCGGAAATCGAACACAAGAGCAGCTTTTTATTTATCGACAGTGATAAAATCGAATATAACGGGAAAGATGTTGAAAAAGTTCTCCTCAAAAACAACGGCCGGGGCCTTTTAATGCTCGGAGAATTGAAAGAACACCTTTTAAATCTTAAAACTGTAAGCGCCCAATCTATAGAGAATATGCTGCGGCAGATGGCGGCCGAAAAACAGGTAGGGCTCGGCAAAGTGGCTCAGCCTCTGCGTGTCGCAATCTGCGGCACAACGATTTCACTGCCGATATTTGATGCCGTCGATATGTTAGGTATTGAAGAAACTATGAGACGGGCTGACAAGGCGGTATCGAAATTCAGTCCAAATGTAATAAAGGAGTAAAAAATGTCTTTATTGGTAACAGGTTCGATAGGGATTGATACGGTAATAACGCCTTTAGGAAAAAGTGAAAACTGTTTAGGCGGCTCTGCTGTTTATTTTAGTATGGCGGCAAGTTTCTTTTCGCCGGTGCGATTCATTGGCGTCGTCGGCGATGATTGTCCCTTTGATTTGGCAAAGGTTTTTGCCGGAAGAGATGTGGACCTTTCAGGGCTTGAAGTAAGAACCGGCAGCAAAACCTTCAGATGGAAAGGCTCTTATCAAGGCGATATGAGCCAGGCCCTGACCGATGTGGTGCAGTTAAATGTGCTTGCCGAAAAACCGCCGGCTGTGCCGGAGAATTTCAAAGACAGCGAATATGTATTTCTTGCAAATACTCATCCGTCGTTGCAATTGCAGCTTCTCGACCAGTTGACAGACCCAAAGTTTGTCGCCGCCGATACAATGAACTGCTGGATTGAAAATCAGGCGGACGGATTAAAAAAATTGCTGAGCCGGATAAACGCCCTGATAATTAATGAGGCCGAGGCGAAAATGCTGACCCAAAAAGATAATCTATCACTGGCAGCAAAGGAATTACAGAATCTGGGACCGAAAGTGATAATAATCAAAAAGGGTTCGCATGGCGTAATTGCCATTAACGGCGAGAAAGGATTTTTTACATTGCCGGCGTATCCCACCACGGATGTTAAAGACCCAACCGGTGCAGGAGATGCCTTTGCCGGTGCTTTTATGGGTTATCTGGCAAGCGCAGGAAGAGCAGATGACCGGTATTTGCGTACAGCGATTGCGTACGGGACGGTAACGGCTTCGCTGGTTATCGAGGGCTTTTCACTTTCAGCTATTGCATCTATCGGCAGACCTGTCATAGATGCCCGGCTTGAAAATCTTCGCGAAATGACCGAATTTTAACAGAGACAGATATGAGATTATTCATTGCGGTTGATATAAACGAAAAACTCCGCTCTGCCATCGGCCAGCTTCAGCACAAGTTTAAGGACAGGATGAAAAATCAAAGCGGAATAAAATGGGTCAATCCTGAGCTTATGCACCTTACGCTCAAATTTCTTGGCGAAGTGGACCAAAACAGCATTGAAGATATAAGCCAGGCCGCCGAAGCCGCCTGTCAGGGCAAAGAGCCTTTTGAGCTTGGCTTCTCGCTAATCGGCACATTCGGTAAACCTACAAGGGTTTTATGGCTGGGCAACGAAAAACAAAACGCAAATCTGGCTAAACTTGCCCAGGATATCGAACGTGCCCTTGAAAAACTTGGTTTTGAAAAAGAGCAGAAAGATTTCAACGCGCATCTGACTCTTGCCAGAATCAAGAACCGCTCTGTCGACAAAACTCTACAGCAGCTTGTCAGCGGTTTTTCAAAAATAGATTTACCAATAGTTTCCGTTGATTCGGTCTGTCTGTATAAAAGTCAGTTGACACCGGACGGCCCTGTATATACCCTGTTGAAGAAATTTGAACTGTAAAGGAGCTTTTGGGAGAAAAAAGTTATGGTAAAAACTACTAAGGCAAAAAAGGCAGTTGCTGAAAAAACGTCAAAGTCATCCGGCAAAGAAGGTGCACTTGAAAGGGCGATTGCACAGATAGAAAAGCAGTACGGCAGCGGCTCGATAATGCAGATGGACGAAAGTAAATATGCAAAGATTGAGGGTATCCCGACAGGCTCGCTTTCGCTTGACATAGCGCTTGGCGGCTGCGGAATGCCGCGGGGCAGGGCTATCGAGCTTTTCGGCCCTGAATCCAGCGGCAAGACAACCCTTGCGCTGCATATTATAGCAAATGCCCAGAAAAAAGGCGGCATAGCGGCGTTTATCGATGCCGAACACGCTCTTGATACTACCTGGGCCAAAAAACTCGGCGTCAATGTCAGCGAAATGCTCGTAAGTCAGCCCGATACCGGAGAACAGGCGCTCGATATCACGGAAATGCTGATAAAGTCTAACGCTGTTGATGTTATTGTTATTGATTCGGTGGCGGCTCTTACACCGGCGGCTGAACTCGAAGGCGAGATGGGACAGTCTCATATGGGCCTTCATGCAAGACTTATGAGTCAGGCAATGAGAAAACTTACCGGCGTTATAAACAAGAGCAAAACCTGTCTTATTTTCATCAACCAGATAAGAATGAAAATCGGCGTGATGTTCGGCAACCCTGAAACCACAACAGGCGGCAGGGCCCTTAAATTTTACAGCTCGGTAAGGCTCGATGTCAGAAGAATTTCCACAATAAAGGAAGGAACCACGGCAATGGGCAGCAGGATAAGGGCAAGAGTCGTCAAAAACAAAATTGCTCCGCCGTTTAGGGATGCTGAATTCGACATTATGTTCGATTCCGGCATAAGCTATGAAGGGGATATAATCGATTTGGGTACTAATTGCGGCGTTGTAACCAAAAGCGGCGCATGGATAAACTATGGCGATATGAGACTCGGCCAGGGCAGAGAAAATTCCAAAAGGTTTCTATCGGAGAATAAAGCCCTCACCGAAGAAATAAAGGACAAAATCCTTGTAACATTAGGAGTAAAGGAAGAATAGTTTGATAGTGTTTGTTTAGCCGTCGCCGGTACGGCGACGATATTTAGCCCCCGGTTTTA
>CAYTQR010000111.1:0-4852 GCA_964440045.1 uncultured Planctomycetaceae bacterium
AGGATTTAAAGGCAAGATTTGTAATCGCTACCGGCATTGATTCAGATGACTGTTATGAAATTATATATCATTTTGCATATGACCAGCTCGGCACTTTTATAAATGTAAAGGCCTTTATCCGTGACCGCAATAAACCGCAGATAGAATCCATAGCGCCGTTTATTCCGGGCGCTGAGTGGATAGAAAGGGAAATCCACGACACATTCGGAATAGAGTTTAACAATCATCCGAATATGAGAAGGCTTATTCTGGCTGATGACTGGCCGGAGGGCAAATGCCCTTTAAAAAAAGATTATGAATTCAAGAAATTAAGATGAAAATACCAATTAGAAAACCTGTTCTTGCCGTCGGACCGCTTCATCCTCTACAGGAGGAGATGGAGTTTTTTCAGTTAACCGTTGACGGCGAAATTGTAACCGATATCGACGTCCGAGTTGGTTACAACCACAGAGGAATCGAGAAAATCAGCGAAACACTGCAGTTTGACCAGGTGCCTTACCTTATTTCGCGAATATGCGGAATATGCTCTGCTTCGCATCCTCTTGCTTTCGTCCAGGCTGTCGAGGAACTTGCAGGTATAACGCCGCCCGACAGAGCAAGGTATGTAAGAACGATTATCAATGAACTTGAACGTATCCACAGTCATGTTCTTTGGGTAGGCCTGGCAGGCCACTTTATCGGGTACGATACCGTCTTTATGTGGGCGTGGAAATACCGTGAGCCTATTCTCGATATCCTTGAAAAAATAACCGGCAACCGAAACAATTACGGCAATGTAAAAGTCGGAGGCTGCCGGGAGGATATTGATGATTCGATGATAGGTGAAATGCTCAAGGAACTCGATAAAATCGAAAAGAAAATGAACATGCTCACAAAGGCGGTTCTTGACGACCCGATTTTACAAGCAAGGCTCAAAGGCGTAGGTGTCCTTACAAAGGAAGATGCTATTCTATATGCAGTTACAGGCCCGACAGCCAGAGGCAGCGGCGTTGATATTGATGTCCGCAGGGATGATGTCTATGCCGCTTATGGCGAGCTTGACTGGAAGGTTATCACACAACCCGGAGGAGATGTATTCGCAAAGGCTGTTGTCAGACTGCTCGAGACGCTTGAAGCTGTAAAAATTGTCCGTCAGGCATTGAAAAAACTGCCCGGCGGACCAATTGCAGTCGAAGTTAAGCAGATTCCTGCCGGCGAAGCAACCGGCCATACCGAAGCGCCAAGAGGCGAGACCTTCCATTATGTAAGAAGCGACGGCGGGAACAGGCCTGTAAGACATAAGGTCAGGGCTCCGAGTTACGTAAATGTGCCATCATTTAAGGCCTCGTGTGTGGGTGCAAATATTTCAGATGCGACAATTACACTTGCCGCTGTTGACCCGTGCTACAGTTGCACGGAGCGTTTGGCGGTAGTGAGCGGTTTAGACAATAAAGTTGTATGTGACGGAAAAGAGCTAATAAGGCTTAGCCGCAGCAAGACGGAACAAATGAAAAAACAAACCGGATACAAAGAAGGGTTCAAATTTGAATGAGTTGCTGCCTATAATCGTTTTTGCCCCCTTGGTTCTGGGCTTTATATTATTGTTTCTGCCAAGAGCTTTAAGACGTTTTTCAGCAGCTTTAACGTTACTGATTACGGCATCGGTCTTTCTTGGAGCAATTCATATTTTCCAGGTCAAGACGCTAAGCTTTAGCGTCCCTATCTTCAATCTGCAGCAAATAAACTTTGATTTATTGCTTAGGGCTACACCGTTATCGGCATTTATGATTCTCTTTGCCGCTGGATTTACTTTTCTGGTGGCGATTTATTCTGTTAAATCATTTATAGATAATAAGGCTGCAAACATCTATTACGGTGCAATATTGCTGACAGCCGGCGGCTCTATTGGTATCTTCCTGGCCGACCATCTCCTTGTACTGCTGTTCTTCTGGGAGATTGTTACCGTTGCATTATATCTTTTGATAACTACCGGCAGAGAAAACTCAAATTTTGCCGCTACAAAGACTTTTGCAATGCTCGGAGCAAGTGACGGGGCATTGCTTTTGGGGATATTGTTTCTTTATAAAATCTGCGGAACATTCCAGATGTCTCAGATTAATCTGACGGAAAATTCCGCATTTGTGATAATCGCATTTCTGCTTATGTTAACCGCAGCCCTTGCCAAGACTGGTGCGTTGCCCTTGCATACCTGGCTTCCGACAAGCGGTCAATTTTCAGATGCTTCCGTAATGGCTATTCTGCCCGCCTCAATCGATAAGCTTCTTGGTATTTACCTGCTTGTTTTGCTTGTTATGCCGCAGCGGGGATTATTTGCTGTAATAGCTTCTGATATGAAACTTATCCTGGCAACAATTGGAGCAGCTACAGTACTAATTGCCGTGATGATTGCAATGGTTCAGCATAATATTAAGAAGCTCTTTGCATATCACGCTATCAGCCAGGTAGGCTATATGTTCCTTGGTATTGCAACGATGACGCCGATAGGTTTCGCAGGCGCTCTTTTTCATATGCTCAATAATTCGATATATAAATCCTGTCTGTTCCTTTGCGGCGGCGCTGTCGAACAAAGCACCGGCACCGCCGAACTTGAAGAACTCGGCGGCCTGGGCAGAAAAATGCCGTTGACTTTTATAGCATGTTTCATTGCAGCGATGAGTATTTCTGGTGTTCTGCCGTTTAACGGCTTTGCTTCTAAATGGCTCATTTATCAGGGTATAATACAAATGGGTTCAGGTACAGACACGGCAGCAATACTTTGGCCGTTATGGCTTGTGGTAGCAATGTTTGCAAGCGCTCTTACGCTTGCTTCTTTTGTAAAAATTCTGCATTCGGTTTTCCTCTCACGTCTGCCAGATGCACTGAAGGATACAAAGGAAGTATCGGCTTTTAAGTATCTGCCTATGCTGATTCTTGCTGCTCTCTGCGTGATTTTCGGCGTAGCTTACATGCTGCCTTTGAAGGCTTTTATTTATCCAGCACTTGGGCTTGAGGGTAATGTGCAGCTCATCGGCTGGTGGAATTCTTCTCTTGCGACCTTATTGCTCATTGCCGGTCTGCTTGTCGGTTTTGCTATAGTTGCTGCTGTAAGTATCGGCAAAAAAGCAAGAAAAGTTCCAACATGGACCTGTGGTGAAATCCAGCCAAACGATTCGATGATTATACCGGGAACTGCTTTTTACAAAACCGTCTCGTCTCTTGGCGGCCTTAAACGACTTTATTTCTGGCAGGAAAAAGAGGCATTCGACCCTTATGTTCAGTCCGGCAGAACGAGCGGCGCGTTAACGGCCCTATTACAATGGCTGCATAACGGCATTTTGCCAATGTATATGAACTGGGTTACGCTCGGCTTGCTTGTGTTATTATTTGCTTTATGTAAAATCTGGTAAGACTGTTATGGAAATTTTTTATATATTAATGGTTCTGATGCTTATTGCCGGCATAATTGCCGTCGAAACAAAGGACTTGTTGAGTTCCGTTATCTGTGTCGGCGCAGTCGGCTTCAGTTCAGCCGTTATGTATCTTTTCCTCAAAGCTCCCGATATTGCTCTGACCCAGACTGTTGTTGAAGTCCTAGGGCTGGTAATCCTGATAAGGGCCACTATATCACGCGAAAAGAGCTTTATAAGCGGCGACAGAGAATTTTTTGCCGTGGTGGTTTCGGTGGTCGTATTGTTTTTAATCTTTATGGCCGGAATAGGCATTTTCCAAACTATGGCCCCATTTGGTGATGCGGCTTTTGTACGAATAGCCGATTCCGCCTCACAGGTTTATATCGAAAACGGCGTAAAAGATACCGGGGCAGCAAATATAGTAACGGCAGTTTATCTTGACTATCGCGCTTACGACACACTGGGCGAAGCTACAGTTCTGTTTACCGCGGTAATCGGAGCGACTGTAATACTTCGTAAAAAGAGCAAAAAGCTTCTGTTTGAAAAGGACCTGTAGTAATGAAGGGTATGACAATAATAGTAAAGACCGTAAGCAGCTGGATAAAGGTGCTGGTCTTTCTGTTCGGTATCTATATTATACTTTTCGGCCACTTAACGCCGGGCGGCGGATTTTCCGGCGGCGTTATACTTGCCGGCTCCTATATCCTTCTGTTGCTTGCTTTCGGCAGAGAATATGCCGAGGAGAATCTTCCGCTGCCGATAGCCTCAAGACTTGATTGTATCGCTGCTTTCTTGTTTATCGCTCTCGCACTGCTTGGCTTTATTTATGGCGCAGGGTTTTTCTTTTATAACTTTTTGCAGCAGAAATTAATGACTGATTGGAACGCCGCCGGCAAACTTGTAAGTGCTGGGGCAATACCTCTGTACAATATCTTTATCGGCGCCAAGGTTGCAGCGTCATTATTTCTGGTAGTGCTTGTTCTTTCGGCTTTCAGATCTGAAAGTAACCCGATTGAGGGTCAGGAGTAATTTAAAATGTTATATTCGCTTTGTTTTTTGTTGTTTATGATTGGTCTTTATTGTGTTCTGGTCAAAAAGAATATGATTAAAATCGTCGTAGGTATTCTACTGATGGAATATGCCGTCAATCTGTTTTTGGTAATGCTCGGCTGGCGAAAGGTCGCTGATGGCGCCGTTGCCCCTATTGCCTCCGGTGGTGATTTACTCGATAAGGCCGGAACTGTTTCACAATTATTCGTCTCAAGAGCGGTTGACCCGCTGCCGCAGGCCCTTGTGCTTACTTCGATTGTAATCGGCCTGGGCTCACTTGCCCTTATGGTTTCAATATGTATAAGGATATACGAAAAATACGGCACGTTTGATATAACAAAAATCAGGATGCTCAAAGGATGAGTATTCCTCTGCCTTTATTTATTGCTCTGCCTTTAGCCGCAGCCTTTTTG
>CAYTQR010000111.1:4862-5845 GCA_964440045.1 uncultured Planctomycetaceae bacterium
TATCGCATCTGTCGTAACGGCAGCATTACTCGTTATGTCGTTATTATCCTTCGGCAGATTTGAGGTGTATTGCGTCGGTCGCTGGACAATACCTCTTGGGATAAATCTGGTTCTCGACGGCATAAGCGCCCTGATGCTGCTGACTATAAGCACTGTCAGTCTTATGGCAATGCTCTTCAGCAACCGCTATATGGAACAGTACACCGCCAAGAGCAAGTATTTGAGCCTGTTTTTGCTGATGGTTACCGGTATGAACGGCGTAGTGCTCTCGGGTGATATTTTTAACTTGTTTGTTTTTCTTGAGATTGCTTCGATTGCCTCTTACGCCCTTGTCGGTTTTGGCTGCGAGCACGAAGAACTCGAAGCAGCTTTCAAATATATGGCTCTTGGCAGCGTGGCCTCGATGTTTGTGCTTTTCGGTGTAGGTGTCGTTTATGGCAATACCGGCTCACTGAATATGGCTGTTATTTCAAAACATGTTGCTGAAAATGGCCTTAATACCGGCCTTGCCTTTGCCCTTGCGTTATTTATAACAGGTTTTGGTCTAAAGGCCGCTCTTGTGCCCTTCCATGCCTGGCTGCCTGATGCTCATCCTTCGGCGCCGGCGCCGATTTCAGCAATGCTTTCAGGTGTTTTGATTAAGGCGCTCGGCATTTATTCTCTTTCAAGGATTATCTTCAATGTTCTGGGCATATCGGTACAGATAAGCTATTGTTTAATCACGCTCAGCCTTTTGAGTATGGTCATAGGCGCATTGCTTGCGATTGGTCAGTGGGATTTCAAACGTCTTCTGGCATATCATAGTATCTCGCAGATGGGCTATGTTGTGCTGGGGATTGGGATAGGTGCTCTTATTCTGGCAAGGAACGGACGCGTCGCGTGGGCATCACTTGCGATACTTGGCGGCTTGTTCCACCTTGTCAATCATTCTGTTTTTAAGTCTTTGTTGTTCCTGACGAGCGGTTCGGTTGAGATGTCAACCG
>CAYTQR010000112.1:0-5699 GCA_964440045.1 uncultured Planctomycetaceae bacterium
ACGAACAAAGTAGGTCTCCTGTCGCTTTTGCTCCAGGCTCTGTGCTGAAACGGTTTGATTTTTTCGCATTTCTATTTTACCATATCTCTATGAATGATAAGGAAAATAAAAAAGTCTATTTAAAAACCTACGGTTGCCAGATGAACAAGCTCGATACGAATCTGGTTGCCAATGCCTTTATTGAGGCAGGCTTCGATTTGACCGACCAGCCAACCAATGCTGATATTATCCTTATCAATACCTGCTCTGTGCGCAATCACGCTGAAGAGAGAGTCTTATCGCTTTTGGGATATCTGGCACATCTGAAAAAAACTCGTCCTGAGATAATTGTCGCGATATTCGGCTGTATGGCTCAAAGGCTCAAGGATGATTTGCTAAGCCACAAGGCGGTAAATATCGTCTGCGGGCCGATGCAGATACCGGAACTTGTAAATCTTGTAAATAAAGCGATTGATAATACAGAAAAACAAGGCCTTGTCAGTACTGATATCAGGAAACTATCGCAGCGGCAGTCAGAAAAACTTGATGATTTCGAGAGTTCTTATGACTCGCCCAAGGGCAATCTTCCGGCTCAGGCGTATGTTCGTGTGATGTATGGCTGTAACAACTTCTGTTCCTATTGCATCGTTCCTTACGTCCGAGGCCCGGAAATTTCACGCCCCGCTGATAAAATTGTCTCGCAGATTAAAAAACTTGCCGATGCCGGCATAAAACAGGTAACACTGCTGGGCCAGACGGTAAACTCATACCATTATAATGGTTCCTCATTTGCAGATTTGCTTTATGATATAAGCAAAATAGACGGCATCGAGTGGATTAAGTTCGTTACCTGCTATCCGAAGAATTTTGACGAGCAGATATTCGGCGCAATGGCTGATTTGCCGAAGGTTTGCCGATACCTGCACATTCCTGCCCAGAGCGGGTCGGATAAAATCCTAAAGGCGATGAATCGCGGCTACAGTTGCACCGAGTATCTCCATATAATAGACAAAGCAAGAGAAATTGTGCCTGATATTGCGATAGCAGGCGATTTTATTGTCGGTTTTCCCGGCGAGACAGAAGATGATTTTCTCAAAAGCGGCGAACTTATTAAAAAGGCTCAATACAAAAACTGCTTTATTTTCAAGTATTCGCCCCGCCCCGGCACGAGGGCAGATGCTAAAATAGCGAATAATATCCCTGATGAAGTGAAAAAGCGCAGAAACACCGAACTTCTCAGCGTACAGGAAAAAATTAGTGCCGAGCTGAATAAAAACTTCATTGGCAAAACGGTAAAAGTTCTCGTCGAGGGGATGAGCAAAAAAGCTCATCTCGATAGTGGTTTCAGCCAAGGGCATACTCAGCTTATCGGCAGGACTGCGGGAGATTGCATCGTTGTTTTTGACGGGCCGGAAAGCCTGGCAGGGCGGTTCGCAGATATAAAAATCACAAAGACGAGCGCGTTGACACTTTTTGGCGACTTAATTAGCTGATTGATTCGGCCTGTTTTTTCTCCCAGTTCTCCTCAGCTTGTGGTCTTCTTATATAGAAGGGCACAAGACTTAAGGGGTCAGAAAATTTTCCTTCTTCTACCATTTGTGAACCGATTTTGAAAACATTTGACGCTCTGGGCGACCAAAACTTTTTATCGAGTATCTTAATATTGTCGGTCTCAAATCCTTTGGCATAGTAAAGCAGTCCTTCGCCGAGCAGCCAGACGGGTTCGCCCGGCGAGTCGAATTTTTCTTTGAATTGTTCGGCAGTCAAAAGACAATCCGGCAAAGTCTTTTGCCAGGTTCCGTTTTTCCTTTCAAATGCTGCGATGAAGAACTGTCCTCTTTTAGCATCTATGACGGTAGCAATTTTTCTGATACTATTGTCTGCGATATTCAGCGCCATCGCCTCGGCTGTGCTTACAGCTACAATTTTACTTTGTGCTGCAAGTGCCATCATCTTTGCAGCCGTTACCGAGATTCTAATTCCCGTAAAACTGCCGGGGCCGATAGATATACAGATATAATTTATCTGATTTGCCTTCTTGCCGGATTTTTTTAGAAACTCAATTATGGTATCAAATAATTCTGTGCTATGGCGGAGTGGCGCTGAAAATATTTTCTCGTCCGATAATTTACCGCCGCAACCGACTGCTACTGAGCCTATCCTGCCGGAGGTCTCCAGAGCGAGAGCAAAAGGCTTATGTGTGGTTTCTGATTTTGTCATAAGTTCAGCTTAAATAGTGAATTATCGTATTTAACGTTTTTGTCGAATCTGCATATTTTTTAAATTTTTAGTCCACAATTATTTATTCTGAACAGAGGGTTATTGCCGATAATAATAACGGATATTTTAGGAAAAAGCCAGTTTGAAAAAGTCCGGCTATTTGGTGAAATATATGTAAAGAAGGGCAAAATTTAGCTTGAAAAGGTTTGACTTTTTTGTTAAGATAAGGAGTCTCAGCAACAGTCGTTAAGCTGGACAGTTGTGTAATGGGGCCTGATTCCTGCATTACTTGGCGGCTGTTATTTAATTCTTTATTGAACAGGAGTTTAGCAGTGACTACTGGTATATCGCGAGTGAAGTTGCTTATAGGTGTTTTGTTAGCATTATTAGTTTACTTGCCGGCAGTTTCACCATGTTTTGCATCGGATGAAGTTGCCGTAAAAGTGCAGACCCTTCGGCAGGCAGGCAAGCAGTTGCTTGATATCGGTTACGAACAATACCTGCGGGGGATACCTAATGGCGCAAGACGGACCCTTAGCAAAGCTGCTGAATACAAGCAGTATCTCAGTATTTCTGATGCAAGTAAACTTGACGAACTTCTTAAAAAATTGGACGTGCAGCCAATCCAGGAAGTTCAACCTGCCCAACAGGAGACATCGGGGCAGACGATTGTTGATACCGAATATATCGAATTTATACCGGTAGAGCCTGATGACATTGATCAAATTGCCCAAACACCGATGCCCGAAGTTATTACTCTGGTTCCTGCCGAACAGGCCACTCAGGTTGGAGCTTACCAGCGGCAACCACAAATCCCTATCGCAGAAAAGTCAAAGGGAGGTTATATTGAGGTTGTAAAGCAAAAACAGCGCATTCAGCAGAGCTACACAAAGGCTGTAGTGAATGAAGCTATTGCAAAGGCAAAGGAGTACACCGACAAGGAAGACTTCATCAAGGCAAAAGATGAAATCGCTCGGGCAACAGGTACAGTTGAAAAGAACAGACTATTGCTCGGAGATACTGATTATGCCCAATACAAGGCTTCTCTGCAACAGCTTTTGGATGAAATAGATGCACGCCAGATTGAAGTTAATCGCCGCAAAGCAGAAACGGCAAAGTCTGAGGCTCAGGCTACTCAGGAAAAACTCAGGGCTCAGCAGACTGCTGACAGACAGAGAAGAATTAATGACCTTATGACACACTCGATGGAGTATCAGGAGCAGCAGAGATATGAAGAAGCTTTGGCTCAGATCGAGACACTCTTAGCTATTGAACCAACAAACAGAGAAGCTTTGAGAAGCAAACAGATGTTCGAAGATATTATCAATCTTCGCAGACAGATTGAAGTGAAGAAAGAAATAGGACGCGAAGAGCAAAATATTCTATATGATACACAAAGATCTATGATACCTCATGCGGACTTGATGACTTATCCAAGAAACTGGCGGGACATAGCCGCCAAGAGAAAACCATCGCTAATCACTGGTCTTCCGCCTGCCGATATTGCGGTTTACGAACAGCTCGATAATCTTGTCGATTTGGCTGCTCTTATGCCGGATACCCCCTTTGATGAAGCTATGGAGATAGTAAGAGCCTCTGTCGAGCCGCCGTTGAAAATCATCGTACGTTGGAAAGACCTTGAGGAAAATGCATATATCGAGCCTGACACTGTTATTGGTATGCAGGGCTTTACCGGTATACCTCTTGGAAAAGCTTTAAGGGAGTTACTAAGTACGGTTTCCGGGGGTATTGCAGACATAGATTTTGTCGTTGGAGACGGCATTATAACCATAGCAACAGCAGAATCACTTCCCTCCCAACTTGTCCCGCATGTTTATGATATTACAGAACTAATTGGTCTACCGGCAAGTTTCCAGACGGAATTAGAGACAGGAGAAGATGCTACGGGTGGTGGTGGACAAAGTGCGGAAACATCAGACCAGGAAATAGAAGGTACTGAATTAACTATGGAAACTGTAATAGCGATGATACAGAATACGATAGCTCCGATGACCTGGTTGATCAACGGCGGAGAAGGTACAATAAGCGCTCATGGAAAAAGACTGGTTATACGCCAGATACCTCAGATACACGAACGAGTTCAAAAACTGCTTATGGAAGATTTACGAGAATCGCTTGGCCAGCAGGTTTCCATAGAAACGAGGTTCCTGTTTGTTACAGAAAACTTTCTTGAAGATATTGGTTTTGGTATCGACCGGATATATATACCGCAAGGGGAAATTCATGATAAGGTTGGTAGTATGACTTTTGGGTTTGACACAGGTAGTTACTCTCAGCCCACCACTACAACTCTCCCAGGCAATCTAACCGGTGTAACCAATGCATCCGGGGTTTCTGCCATTGCAGCAGAGCTTGTTGGTGGTGTCCTGTATGGTGGGATGGGTGGTTCGATTCTTGACGAGTTGTCTGTTTCGTTTTTCTTAAGGGCAACGCAGGCACACAGAGACGCGAAAATGCTTACTGCGCCAAGGGTTACTGTCCTTAGCGGTGAATCGGCTTATATCAGGATAGTCAAAGAAATCTCTTATGTTTCGGATTATGATTTCGAGGATATAACAACTGCTGCAGCAGTCGTTGGTGGTGACTCGCCGGTCAGAGTTATTGCCGATCCTCAAACAGAGATCACGGCCGGCGGTGTTGTCCTTAACGTAACTCCCACGATAACTGCTGACAAGAAATACGTTATCCTTCAAATCAGTACCAACTATACAAGAACCGATCTTGATCCTTATTTTGTTTCTAACCCACAAGGCGAACCTTATGAGATTCAGCTTCCTGCTCGGCAGGTTTCCGAGGTTCAGACTCGTGTAAGTGTGCCGGATAAAGGTACATTGCTGATTGGCGGACAAAAACTTAGCGCTGAAATCAATAAGGAAGCAGGTGTTCCGGTTCTTTCAAAAGTGCCGCTTTTAGGAAGATTGTTCAGCAGCCGCAGCAAGGTAAAAGACCAGGATGTATTACTGATACTTGTCAAACCTGAGATTATTATACAGCGGGAAGCGGAGCGTGAATATTTTGCTCCTCTTGAGTAATTATTGAATTTCTATAAAAATTAAAAAGGCCCCCTTTGCGAAGCAAAAGAGGGGGCCTTTTTTGTGTCCTGCTATTCGAACTTCTGTTTTACCGCCTCATAACCGTAATGTGCCAGCAGATTATCCAGAATAACCATAGCAGTGTAGTTTTCCGCTACCGGCCAGATTCGTGCCACAATTGTCGCATCTCTTCGTGTAATTGCAGCCAGCATTGTATTTTCAAGAGTATATTTATCGATTGTATGCTGCGGTTTATCGATTGTAGGTGTAGGCTTTACCGCCAGTCTGACGATAATATCTTGTCCGGTTGAGAGTCCCCCGGTGATACCGCCGGCGTTGTTTGAATCGAATACTACTTTGCCATTTTCCGCGTGCATCTGGTCGTTAGATTGAGAGCCGGTCATATCCTTCACAGCGAAACCGGCGCCTATTTCAACGCCTTTGACC
>CAYTQR010000113.1:0-5602 GCA_964440045.1 uncultured Planctomycetaceae bacterium
AATAAGACCCGTCCGCTTCATCGCGGTTAATACTTCAAGCCTCGAATGTCTGGCCATAATATTTCCCTCTCAATTTATTGATAAATTTTACCTTCTCTATAATCGGTCCAGGCCGGCTCAAAGGCTTTCCTGTCTTTCGGAGCGCCTCTAACCGGAACAGACTCGCAATTAAACTCGCCGGCGCTGTCATCAAATTGTACCCTGATTATAGTATTTTTCAAGTCTTTGTTCTCCGGCTTAAACTTCAACGGCTCGCCGGTATCAGGGTCTTTAATATCAGAATGAATCTCATCTCCGTCGGCGGTAAGAACAAGATGCGAACCGCGTGAACCGCTGCCGGCTTTGAGCAGTTCAACAATCGCCTTTAAATAAGCGATACTCGAAAAAGCGAGATGCTCGGCCTGTATCGCTGGTATAAGATCCCTGGGCTCTGTTACTTTCAGGCCTTTCTTTTGTATCTGCTCATGCAGCACAATAGCATCGGCCAGGGCTTTTTCGGCATTTTCCATTTTTCTTATATGCCCGCCGTAAGTCGTCATTCGCTGCTGTATCTGAGAAATTACCTCTTGAGGAAGCAAATCACTGTCGGGGCTGTTCAGTTCTTCAATCTTTTCTATTATTGCCCTGACCTGCGACTGGTCGGCAGGAATATCCGGGACTGCACTGCTGTACACATTCGCAATATATTCAGCCGCTCTTGCGCCGCCGACCTGGCCGGCATTCAGGGCTGAGCCGCCCGGCCGTTTGATGCCGTGCGAGCCGGCCATTTCGCCAATCACAAATGTGCGCTTTATATTCGATTCCCACCAGCGATTTATCGCAAAGCCGCCGTTGTTGTGCTGTGCACAAACCGATATTTCCAACGGCTCAGAATATAAATCTATATCGTGCTCCTTGTAAATTTCTATGGCCGGCGGATTCATATGCTCAAGCCGTTCTATTGGGAGTTTCTGCATTGCGCCGGTTGCTTTTAAGTAATCCAGGGCCTCGGGCTCGAGGTCCTCAATCCTGAATTCAGACATATCCGCACTGCCGATGGGATTGTGCAAAAAGTCCATAAATACCCGTCTGCCCTTCTGGTTCTCGTTAAAGACAATAATATCGACAAGCGAAGACTGAAAATCTTCAATTCTCTGCGGGTCGAACGGCCATTGATAACCTTTTAAGAATATATCTGTGGCCATTTTGCTCATCGTCGGGAAAAACGGCGTCAAAAATTCCTGCTCGTCGCCGCCGTCTTTGTCGGTGCTGAATATTCTCGGCAGGGCCTGCATATATGTGCCTGAGACATTCCATCGGAATTTTGTGCTGGCAAGACCGAATTGCGACTCGGTAAGATTCTCTCCGGCAAGACCTGCCTTGAAAGCCAAACCGTGAATGCCGACCTGGCCGCGAGGATATACGCTTGTCTGGTACAATTCACCGGGGCCGCCGGCAGCTAAGACGAGATTTTCACAATAAAATACGTTAATACAGCAATCATCTTTAGACAAATTTTTACTGTCTATTGTAACTACGCCAATAATTCTGTCTTCTGACCTGAGAATTTCGACCATTTCCTTATTATCGAAAATCTCAACGCCATATCTGCGGACAATTTTTTCGAGACATTCACTCATAAACTTGCTGGTTTTCGGGCCGGCTGAAGTTGCTCTTTCATACGGGTCATGGTCGGTTTTGTAGCCGATGTAAGTACCCATTGGGTCGTGCGGAAAAGGAACGCCTGCCTCGACGAGATTATAAAAACCTCTAAGCGAACCAATCGCCTCGGCCAGTACCAAATCGCCATGGCAACAGCCACCGGCGGTCAGTGAAGTGGCAAAACTCTCGGCGCTGTCAGCGATATCGGGGCTGGTACCCATCTTATAATATGTCTGCTTGTCGGAACCACTCATACGAGAAGCGCCAAATGACAGGCCGCGGGTAACGACCGCTATCTTTGACGCGGCATCTTTTACGCCTTTGGTCTCAAAAAACTCAGATAGCTTCTTGGCGCAATTCATTCCAGCTGCACCGGAACCGACTATTACAGTGTTATATGTATGTATTCTTACATTCTGATTGCCAATTTGTTTCAGCTTCATATTTATATTCCTTATAATCTTCTAAAATGAAAACCGCCATCTACATTTATTACTTGTCCGGTTGAAAAATCCAGCCGACCCTCTGCTATAGCGCCGATAGCCTTGGCAATATCTTCAGGCTGGCCCCAGCGTTTTGTCGGCGTAAGGCCTTCGCCAATCAACTTATCGTATTTGTCCTTAACCACAGAAGTCATATCCGTCATTATTATGCCTGGGCGAATCTCAAAAACGCCAATACCAAACTCTGCGAGCCTGTCGGCATAAAGCATCGTCATCATACTTATCCCGGCTTTGCTGAGACAATATTCGCCGCGGGCAGGACTGGAGGTATAAGCAGAGAGGCTGCTTGTGTTGCATATCCTGAAATTCCTGTCGGGGAACTGTTTTTTTTGCTCAATCATCCAGTTGGCAATTAGCTGCGAGAGGAAATACGGGCCTTTTAGATTGATATTCATAACCCTGTCGTAGCTCTGCTCGGTTGCTTCGAGAATATCGAGTCTTTTGGAAGGCGCGACGCCTGCATTGTTGCAGAGCATATCACATCTGCCGAATTTTGTTTTTGCCAAATCGAGGAGTTTCTTCCTGTCATCAGCATTCGAAACATCGGCGCGGATAACTTCACAGTCAGCACCTAATGCCTTGATTTCGCTTTGAGTCTCTTGGCCTGTTGTCTCATCGGGCTTGCCTTCTTTGTCAAAGTCAAAATGACTTATCACGATATCAAACCCAAGATTTGCCAATTCGAGGGCAATTCCTTTTCCAATACCACGGCTTGCGCCGGTTACAATCGCTACTGCTTTATCTGCCATTTTTTTGCTCCTGTAAAAATTAAGCACTATACCCGCCGTGAAACGGCGGGCTAAATATCGTCGCCGTGCCGGCGACGGCTAAACAACCTTTTTGCTATTAACTTTTAAGTAATTGATTTATTTCCTCGGCGGCTCTTGTGCCGTCAGCTACCGCTGTTACAACCATTTTCCCGCCGTTGATAATATCGCCGCCGGCAAAAATGCCTTTTTTGCTGGTCGCCAGGCTGCCGTTCTTGACGGCTACGAGATTATTTTTAAGAAGGTCAATGCCGCCCAGGACAGCTTTCAAATCATCCTGAGCCTTTTGGCCGAGAGCCTCGATAATAATATCAACATCAACGGTAAGTTCCGCTCCGGGAATCTCAATCGGTGCGCGGAAGCCATTTTCATCAGGCGGGGCAAGATCTACATGGTTAATTTTAACGCCTTTTACTTTGCCGCTGCCGTTCAAGTATTCTTTCGGCATAAACTGGTTCATAAACGATATATCCTCGGTCAGCGTGTGCTGGCGTTCACTCAGCCAAGCAGGCATTGTTGTAAATGATTCAAAGCAAATCATATAGACGCTTTCGGCTCCTGCCTCTTTGGCTGCGACACAAACATCCATTCCGGTATTTCCGCCGCCAATTACCGCTATACGTTTTCCCGTCAGGTCAACCTCTTTGCCGGCCTTTATATCACCCAGAAATTCAAGAGCGCCCCAAAGACCATCAAGTTTGCCGCTCTTGTGCAATGTCTTCGATTCCCATAATCCCATTCCAATAAAGGCAGCATCGAAACCTTCGGCCATTACCTTATCGAGGTTGTAGTCGGCGGTAAGAGGTTTTCCAAACTTAAATTCAAGTCTGTCTGCCGGGGCGGATTCGAATATCGCTTTGAGTTCATTTTCAAGACTCATGCCCTGTTTTTCGCGGGCTATGATGCCTTTAACCATACCGCCTAGCTCTTTCCTCGCTTCAAAAACCGTTACCTTATGGCCTAATTCAACCAGTCTTGCCGCACATGCAAGACCCGCAGGACCGGCGCCGATAACAGCGATTTTTTTACCAGTCGATTTAGCCGGTATTCGCAGTTTCGACCAGCCGTTCTTGTTGGCCTGAACTGCCAAATATCTTTGAATATCAGAAATGGACATTGCCATATCGCCGAGGAAGTTTTGCATACAACTACCTTCGCAAAGGTCTTTCGCCGGGCACAGCCAGGCACAGACTTCCGGCAATATATTTGCTTCTCTTATAACTTCATAAGCGCCCTTGTCGTCGCCGTCCAGAAACAGCTTGATGAATTTAGGGATATCGATTCCTGCCGGACAGGCCTGCTTGCAGGTAGCATCGCCGCACTCACGGCAGGCATCGGCAAGACGAACGAGGTTTGTCCTGTCGCCCATTCTGCCGCGTTCATATATCGGGCCGTAAACTTTATTGTCGCGAACAACACAGCCTGCCATTCCGCCGTCACGCATAATCTGCGTACAGGCACTGCAGCCTATACAGCTTTTTTCCGGGTCCAGTTTTCCCTTCTTAATAATATCATACGGGAAATCCGGATAGGCAAAACTCATTCTGCCGGCGCCGATGACCGTTACCCTGCCGTTTTTTTTGCTCGCCGCACCGACATAAGGCAAAAGCGACCTTAGCCAGCTATAGCCTGTGCCGACAACTACCATATCAGGGACGGCCTTTTGAATTTCCGCGGTGATATCGAGAATCCTAACAAGGGCAATCATCGGATGCTCAGGCGATTCATAAGCGCCGAGAATCGGCTCATTGTAAGGTCTGCCCATATGCGGACTGTAATAAGGATTGCCAACCGTCGTATTGATGAACTTTACGCCCTTTTCCTGCAGCAGCTTAAGAAGTTTCTTAGGCTCTGTGAAATCGGGCTTTGTGTAATCGTATTTATCAACGCCCCAGCCGTACGGATACGGTATCGCATCGTACATCGGGAAACGCGTGGTAACTAATTTATCTTTACCAAGCTTTGCATGGATTTTTTCAATCGTCTCGAGCAGTATTCTCGTACGGTTTTCAAAACTTCCGCCGTATTTGCCGGGGCGATTAAAGCAGGCAAAGATTTCATTTATCAGATAGCCGTGACAAGCCTTTACATCTACAGCGTCAAAACCAGCTTCAAACGCTATCTGCGCGGCCTCTACGAAACGCTCCTGAAGCTGGTCAAGATATTCATCGGTTACAACCGGCCAATCAGGGGCCAAATTCTTTTTGGCATCCGCATTTGGAGGATTTTGAGGAACCATCACATCTCTGTATGGGTCGTGCTGCGGAATTATCGGCTCGGATACGCCTTTCGGCTTTGAGTATCTCCCGCTGTGCGTAAGCTGAGCTACGATAATCGGATTGTGGTCCTTGCCAAACCGCTTATGAGCGGCTGCGCGAGCCTTGCTTATCATATCCTTGAAAGTTTCTTTGCTGTCTTCGTTGAGCCAGAGTTGGCGAGGGTTAGCTCGTCCTTGGGGAACTACCGCTATAGCTTCAGACCAGATGATACCGGCGCCGCCTGCGGCAAAACGTTTGTACCGCCGAAAAGTTAATGGGCCGGGCCTGCCTTGTGAATCACCGTCGCAGCCTTCCATCGCCTGTGTCGCGAAAGAATTCGGCGCGGTAAGGTTGCCGATATTGACCGGCTGAGCTAAAATTGAAATATCATCACTTGTCTCGATCTTGACTGAAATCGACTTAGCAAGTTTGT
>CAYTQR010000114.1:0-5541 GCA_964440045.1 uncultured Planctomycetaceae bacterium
CTCTCGGCCTTGTTGAAGACGCCGACAGCAATGTATGTTTTATGGTTTGGACGACGACGCCGTGGACGCTGGCGGCAAATCTGGCAATAGCTGCCCATCCGGACCTCGATTATAAAGCGGTTAGTTACTCGCAGAACGGCCGGAAATTTACATCGATTATCGCACAGGGGCGACTTGAAGCTGTTGTTGCTGCCGGTAAGCTCGAAAATTACACGGTTAGTGAAAAAACCGTAAAGGGCAAGGACCTTGTGGGGTTGAGATATAACCACCCATATATTGACAAGAACCCTACTGATAAAGATGTTTGGGTGGTAATCGGCGCCAATTTCGTTACCATTGAGGATGGAACGGGTCTTGTTCACACCGCACCGGGTCATGGCCTTGAAGATTACATCGCAGGCCAGCAGAATGATTTAGCGGTTTATTCGCCGGTGAAGGATGATGGCTGTTATGATGATACTGTTCCTGGCTGGCTTTGCGGCAAAAACGTCCTGGAGGTCGATAAAGAGGTCAATGATTTCCTAAGAAATAAGGGCCTGCTCTTTGCCGAGGGACAAATCACACACAGTTATCCTCACTGCTGGCGAAGCAGAATGCCCGTAATTTTCCGGGCAACAGAACAATGGTTTATTTCGGTTGATAATCCTATGCCGGACGGAAAAAGTCTGAGGCAATTGGCCCTTGAAAGAATTCCAAAGGTTAAATGGATACCGGCGTGGGGCGAAAAACGGATTACCGGAATGCTCGAATCCAGGCCTGATTGGTGTATTTCCCGACAGAGATGCTGGGGTATGCCGATACCTGTGTTTTATAATTCGCAGGAACAGACGCTTTTGACAAAGGAATCGGTATTGGCCGTCGCCGAGCATATAAGAAAGAAAGGCTCGGATAGCTGGTTTACAGATTCGCCAAAAGAAATACTCGGCGAAGAGTTTAAACTCCCCGCAGGTTTCAGTTTTGACGATTTAGAAAAGGAAGAGAATATCTTCGATGTATGGTTCGAGTCCGGCTGCAGTTGGTACAGCGTAGTGAAACAGGCCGGTTGGCCTATACCGGTTGATTTGTATCTCGAAGGCTCAGACCAGCATCGCGGCTGGTTCCAGCTCTCCCTGCTACCGGCTCTCGGCGCCATCGGCGGCGAACCATTCAAAACAGTACTTACTCACGGTTTTACAGTCGATGATAAAGGTAAAAAGCAGTCGAAATCGCTTGGCAATTATGTCAACGCCCAGGATGAGGTCGGCAAATACGGCTCAGATATTTTAAGGCTATGGGTTTCGAGCGTTAACTATCAGGAAGATATGCGGTGCAGCGATACGCTTATCGGCAGACTGCAGGACGCTTACAGGAAAATCAGGAATACTGTGCGTTATCTATTGGGCAATATATCTGATTTCGACCCCGCAAAAAACAGTGTTCCTTACGATAAGATGTTTGAGATTGACCGCTGGGCCCTGCAGCAACTGCAAAAACTCATCGGCGAGGTAACGGCCGCTTATGAAAATTTCCTGTTCCATCGTGTCTATGGCTTGATTTACAACTTCTGCGTCGTGGAAATGAGCAGTATTTATATGGATGTACTCAAGGACAGGCTTTACTGTGACGGCAAAGACTCGGCTTCCAGACGCAGCGCCCAAACAGCAATGTATAGAATCCTCGATGCCCTTGTCAGAATGCTTGCACCGATACTTGCCCATACGGCCGAGGAGATTTATGCAGCAATGCCGGCCAAAAGTGAAACGGCAGAAAGTGTTCATTTGCTGACTATGCCGGGGGTTGATAAATCAATCGATTGGCAAAAGAAAGATGACAAGTGGAGCAAATTGATGTCTTTGCGCGACGAAGTGCTCAAAGAACTTGAGGATTTAAGGAAGAACGAGATAATCGCCAGCAATCAGGAAGCTTTTGTAACGATATCGACCGATGATAGTGATTTGATAAATATAGTTGAGCAGTTTGGCATTAAGAATTTTACGGCTCTTTGTATCGTAAGCGAGGTTAAACTCAATAAAGAAAAGAACGAAAAGCTTGTTACCGCGCAAAAGAGTACTCATAAAAAGTGCCAACGGTGCTGGAACTACTGGCCAAGCGTGGGACAAAACAGCAATAATCCAGACCTTTGCGGCCGATGTGTCGAAGCGGTAAAAGAAGTAAAGAAATAATTTAATCACTGATACCTATGGCATAAATTACGCATATTTTATTGATTTTTAATTAACCACGAAGCGACACGAAGGAAACACGAAGATAAATTACTTTAATCACAAAGCTACAGAGGACACCCACGCACCAAATTACGGCAGTAGCCTATTTGGTACGGGGCAAGCAGAGTTCACAGAGGTTTTTTGTTTCAACTAATCAGTTCTTAGAACTGCTTAAATTCTGCTTCTTAACCTGCTCGGCAAACAAGCTTGCCCGCAGGTCTCAAATCCGAATTCTCCGCTTCGCTCCTGTTGAAACAAAAAATTATACTATACTCCTATGCAGTATACTCCATACGAGTATAGTAACGTTGAGGTTAAAATACCAAAAATCAGTACTTGATAACTATCAAGCAAAGAGTACGAGAGCAAAGGGGTTTTTAACGTCCAACATCGAACATTGAACATTTAACATCCAATGCGGAACCGCCTGCGGCGTAAAATTTTATTGTTGAGTTTGAAAAGAAAAAGAGATAGAATCATTTTTTTCTGTGTAAAAATGGATGAGAAGATAATAAAAATTGATTCGTTTTTTGATTACACCAAAGCAGAAATCACAAAGATAGCCCTCGAGGCTGAAGGTATTGATTGTTTCCTGAGCGGTGAAAATTTTGTAGCTACATATTGGCTCTATGCTAATGCTGACAGAGGTATAAAACTTTATATTAAGGAATCCGATAAGCAGCAAGCATTGGAAATCCTTAAAAATATCAGGCAGCCGAAGGAATCAGAGGCAGACCCCAATTATGATTTAAAATGTCCAAGGTGCGACAGTACTGATATTGATTATGAAAAATATTCCCGCTGGGCATTCTTTTTTTCAATGGTACTTTTTCGGTTGCCAGTGACTTTTCTGCGCAGAAAATACAAATGTACTGCTTGCGGCAACAAGTGGAAAGAGTAGAAGACGGAAGAATTACCTGAATCCTGTCATACGAACGGAAACGAACCCCGCCCCCCATCTTCACGAGGGTAAACTCCGTGATGACGGAAGACGAACCCCCTGGCAGGCAAGGGGGCTAAACACGAACCACCGCACCTATTCGTTTAATAAATATAAAATATGGAAGAACGTGAATGTTTAATAGGTGCGGGATTAGTATTTTCTATATCTTCGATGCGGACTTTTTGTCCGTTGTTTTTTAATAATGTTATAGCAGAGAATATATGAGCCGATAGCAGCTAATCCGCCAAGGATAAAACCGCCAATCCATAATTCCGGCCCGATTGTCTTTGTCAGAACCCAGACTTGACTCCAGTAGTCCTGTGTAAAAAAGCCGGTCATAATATTTGGCGGGGCAAAAATATCATTAAGATATTCTATAACCTGCTCTTTACTCATCATTCTGTCGGGAACAAATATATTAAATACACTCCTGCCGACGAGATAGCTGGCGTAGCAAATGGGGACAAAGGTAAAAACATTTGAAATGCAGACGCTGATAAGACCTGCAAATTTGTTCGCGCGCAAAAGTATGCTCAAGGCAATAACCAGCAATATACGAGTACCGACGATAGGCGTAAATGCAATAAAGATTCCGATTGCAAATCCCAGTGCTATCTTGTGCGGAGAATCATCAATATGCAGAATCTTATATTCAAAATAACGCAGAAGTTTATGTTTTCTTCTTTTTCGTATTACCGGCTTGTCCATAAACTCCATCTAATTTTAATCCAGCTGCCTGCTGATTTTCTCAAGAACTGTTTCAACAGTAACGTTCTTTATATCATGTGCAGAATCTGTACTTTCCACTTCGCTGCTTCTTTTGTCCACATCTATAGCCGCGGTTGTTTCACTCCTACCGTAAGGCCCTACCCTTGAAGGATTAGTCAGGCCGAAAATCAGAACCATCGGCACACCAAGAGCCGATGCTATATGCGAAGGGCCTGTGTCATTACCAACTACAATCTTTGCTCCCGCGAACAGCGCTATAAGCTGCTCTATATTTGTCCTGCCTGCAAGATTGATTATCGGCGATTGAGACAGGGTTTTTAATTTTTCCGCAATCGCTTTTTCAATCTCAACGCCAATGACAACTATACTGCACTTATATTTTTCGTAAACCTTATCGGCAAGGGCGGCAAAATTCTCTATAGGCCAGCATTTGGCCTCAACCGTCGCACTGGGCACGAAAATCACATAGTTATCTTTATCTGCCTGATTTTCAACCAGCATTTTTTGTATCTCATCTACTCGCTGCTGTTGAGGCTTCAGGCCGAATTCCACTTTGTCTCTCTTAGCGCCTGCCGCACAGGCCATATCGAGAAAGTAATCGACAAGATGGACTGACTGGTCAGATTGTGCAATTTTGTCTGTATAAAATGGGCCGGTAACTTCCTGGGTATTGTCCATACCAATCCTTTTTTTACTGCCGCTCAGTCTCGCAAACAAAGCGCTTCTGAACCTGCCCTGAAAATCAAAAACAATATCATATTTTTCTTTTCTCAACTGTTTGACAAGTCTTATAAGCTCTGAAAAAGCAGCCGGCTTGTACCACCATTTGCCAAGTTTTCTGCGTTCGAAAATGACGGTTTTATGAATACATTTATGGTTCTCAACAAGAGCTGCATATTCAGGCCTTACAAACCAGTCTATTTGTGCGTTGGAGAAACTTTCTGCAAGACAACAGGCCGCCGGCATTGCCTGAACAATATCGCCGAGAGCGCTTGGCTTTATTATGAGAATTTTTTTTACCTGTTCGCTCATTTGTTTTTCAATTTATACGAATCCGAAGTTGTCGTCAGCAATCGCATAGCGACAGTTGTACGCTCAACCTTGCCGAAAAGTTTTTTTGCCTCAGCTTCGCCGATACCCATCGCTTTACAGTAGTACCGAAAGCCCCTGTATAAATCGGTAAAATTAACCGCCTTGAAACGTATCAGCGTCTCGGCAAGTTTTGAGAGGGTTCTTACGTTATTCTCCTGCCGGTCGGTTGAATCCTGCTTTATGCCGTCAAGGTCAATAAGTTTGACCCTGTAAATACCGGCATCTTTATATATGATAAAGTTCCCTGCCTTCGGGTCCCTGTGCCGAAAATTCGCTTTATTCAATTTCGCCACTATTTCGGCAACCTGCCTTATAACAGCCTTTCTTGCCGAAAAGTTAGTAAGAATTTCCTTATCTTTACCAAATGCTGCATCTTAGAGGTTCAAGCTGTCCTGGATATATTCAGTTATATAAATATTTCCCTTTTTTCTATTCCATAAAGCCGCTACCGGCTCGGCAACAGCGATGTTCTTTTGTTTCAGCAAGACAGCAAGATAGAAATTCCTTAGCGATTTCGGCGCTCGCAGCAAATCTGCGAGAGCTTTGATACCTTTTCGCCGGACTGTTTTTTTT
>CAYTQR010000115.1:0-2195 GCA_964440045.1 uncultured Planctomycetaceae bacterium
CTGAACAGCATGTTAAACTGAACCCGGTGGCCTTTTTCGAAAAACTTTCGAGCATGATTGAGCTTCGTGTTACAGTCATTAGGATCAATCTTAGGCCGAAGACGAATCTCCTTGAGAGTGACAATATGTTGTTTTCTGACATTCTGTTTTGTCTTTCTTTTTAGTTCGTACAGATATTTACCGAAATCCATAATCCTGCAGACAGGCGGCTGGCCCTCAGGTGCGATTTCAACCAGGTCGAGCGATGCTTCTCTTGCCATATTCAGCGCTTCGTCAATGTTTACTATACCGACCTGATTGTTCTCGGCATCAATCAGACGAATGGGGCTGACTCTAATCTGCTCATTGGTTTTAAGTTTCAGTTTTGCGATGGTTTAACCCTTTCATAATTAATAGTAAACATTCAAAGCACTGCCTTACGCAGGCAGTGCTTTAATTTTATAAATTCAATTTTTCAGTCTTTTCGGCAATTTTATTTTTTGCCTCGGCAATGAACGAATTTACTTCCAGTGTTTTTGTATCCTTGCTGCCGCGGATCCTGACGTTAACGCTATTGCTCTGAGCCTCTTTAGGCCCTACAACAAGCATATAAGGTAATTTTTCATTGTGCCCGCGGAGGATTTTGGCGCCGACTTTTTCGTCAGTAACATCTATCTCACATCTCAAGCCTGCCGATTTGAGTTTTAATAGCAGCTCCTGAGCATAATCGTTTGTCTTTTCGCTGATGGTCAATATTCTCATCTGCTCAGGCGCAAGCCACAAAGGCATTTCGCCGCCGTAATGTTCAATTAATATCCCGATAAACCGTTCGAACGAACCCAAAATAGCCCTGTGAATCATAACAGGAGTTTTTTCGGTGTTGTCTTTGCCGGTGTAAACCAGTCCAAATCTTTGCGGCATTGAGAAATCAAGCTGAATCGTGCCAAGCTGCCAGCTTCTCTTTAGAGAGTCTAAAATATGAAAATCTATCTTCGGCCCGTAAAAGGCTCCGTCGCCCTCATTTATCTGATACTGAATCTCTTTTCTTTCGAGCGCTTTTTTCAACGCCGTCGTGGATACTTCCCAGATTTCATCTGAGCCGATGTGCTTGAGCGGTTTAGTCGAAAGCTCAATATGAATATCTTTAAAACCAAAAGCCGAATATATCTCGAACACAAGGCTGATGACGCCTACAATCTCATCTTCAATCTGTTCTTCAACGCAGAATATATGAGCGTCATCCTGCGTAAATTGTCTGACCCTTACCAGCCCGTGCATTACGCCGCTTGCCTCGTGCCGGTGAACCAGACCGAGCTCTGCGACCCGCATCGGGAATTCCCTGTATGAGTGCTGACTATTTTTATATACAAGACAGCCGCCCGGACAGTTCATTGGCTTTATCGCATATTCGATATCATCAACCGTAGTGAAATACATATTCTCTTTATAGTTATCCCAGTGACCGCTGAGCTTCCAGAGCTGCTCGTTTAGAATAATGGGAGTTTTTATCTCCTCGTAATCATACTTTCGGTGAATCGCCCGCCAGAAATCGGTAATTTCATTCCATATTACCATACCTTTAGGATGGAAAAACGCAAAGCCGGGCCCCTCTTTGTGAAAACTGAACAAATCAAGCTGCTTGCCTAACAGTCGATGGTCTCGTTTCTTTGCTTCTTCGAGCCTTTGCAGGTATTCGTCGAGTTCTTTTTTTGTCTTCCAGCACGTGCCGTAAATTCTCTGGAGCATTTTCTGAGTTGGGTCGCCATGCCAGTAGGCCCCTGCCACCGACATAACCTTATAGCCTCCAACCTTGCCGGTATTAGGTATATGCGGCCCTCGGCACAAATCCTCAAAACCCTGGCCGTGTGAATAAAAGCTTATAGTATCGCCCTGTGCCCGGTTTATATTATCAATTTTATATTTATTGCCCGCAACGTGTTTTATAGCTTCTTCCCTGCTCAGCTCACGTCTAATGAAAGGCAGCTTTTGGGCGACTATATCAGCCATTTTCTTTTCGATTTTTTCAAAATCTTCCGGCCGAATTGGTTCGTCTAAATCAATATCGTAATAAAAGCCGTCTTCGACTGTCGGGCCGTAAACAAGCTGTGTCTGCGGCCAGATACTGCATATAGCTTCAGCCATTATATGCCCGCAGCTATGGCGCATTATCTCCAAACCTTCTTTATTGTCGTTTGTTATGACCTCGAAAGATATGT
>CAYTQR010000115.1:2205-5455 GCA_964440045.1 uncultured Planctomycetaceae bacterium
CGCTATCGCGGCACGTGCGAGACCTGCACCTATTTTTTCAACTATCTGCCCAGCCGTCAGGCCTTGTTCAACTTCCAATATTTTGCCGTCAGGCAGCTTTACTTGCACCATATATTTCCGACTAAATACCTCTTTATTTTGTTAATCCGACATTCCCAATTCCTGATGCCACAATATAACTTATCGTCAAAATTTGTCAAATAATTATATTAAAAAGAGCTTTATCGTCGCACAACACAACAGAGCCCAAGCGACAGCGCAGGGAGTATTTACCGAGGGTTCTCGCCTTCGAACCGATTCAACGAGAAAAGAATGAGGGAAAACAGCTTACAAAGAAAAGGACGCCGGGTTTTACGACACCCTTCAGTTTCTTGTTTGCTTTAGCGCTAAAACAGACAAAATTAGAACTTACGCACGTTTCCTTCTGCGAAGCAGCAAACCACCAAGACCAAGCAGGCAAATCGTTGCCGGCTCAGGGATAAACGCGTACTCCACACCGTTCATAGAGAAATCATCTACGTATGCTGTAATAATTTGGCTTGTACCGATTACGCCTTTACCAGTTTTCACGCTAAGTACCGTCCCGCTGCCATAGCTATCCTGCACTGAGGACCACGAGAACTTATACGAAGGGGAGCCAGTTCCATTGGCCCAACAAATGTATGCGCCATCATAGCCGCCGATTGTTCCCTGATCCACATTCATCCAAACATCGGCAAGAGGCGGATCGTTCTCTGGCAAAGCGGTAATGGTCATATCATAATCACGGCCTTCGTAGTTCTCTGCCTCTGTATCCACATAGAACGTCAGGTTTACACAGTAATTTTCAGGAGCTTTACTCCAATAATCCCAACTGTTAATGTTGCCCACGGTTGTATCCGGTACATCAACCGAGATCCATGCCCTTGGGGTAATGTAATTGTCCTCATCATCATTGTATGGTGCGGGCCAATAGAGTTTGGCCGAAACGCCATCACCACCAGGTGCTGCTGTCTCGGTTGTCCAGGACGCAACTCCCTCGTAGGTACTTCCTAACGTAACCAATCCCGCCGTTACTGTCCCTGCTGCAACGAATATTGCTAAAACGGCTACTAAACAAATTGCAATTAACTTCTTCACTTCCTACGCCTCCAAAAAAAATACCGATTATCCTTAACCGAAGAGATTAAGCTGCTGAAAAATGAAAGGGAAATCGGAAGAAAACCAAGACATCCTGACACATGCCTCAAGACTTTCACTTCTTCTCCAACTCATCAGTCTCAACCTCTTCCCTGTTTTTAATAGGCCGTAACACAAAAAGACCTATCTACACAAATACCAATTTTACCCAGCCCCCATCTGGAAAGTCAAGGGATAATTTGCAAAAATCTTAAATTTTCTGAAATTTTTTTGGATTTTCCCGGACTAATGCCGATTTTAGCCCAAAAATACCATTGTTTTACAGCACGACCATCTCAATTTTACTATAACATCAAAATGTCATTTGTAAAGAAACTTGCGTTGATAGTTTACCCCGCGAGATGTTTACCCCCGTGGGATGTGAAACTATCCCATCGGGGCCGCCGCTATCTCATCGGGGCCGACAAAAACGCGCATAACTCCTTATTTTAGAGCAAATTATAAATGCCTGATTAAAAAATTATGCAGAAAAAACAATGATTTGACGAAAAAGCTTAAAGGCAATGAAACAGATGATGGATTTTTAGTCCCAAAATAGCATTTTTTAGGACTTTAGGTTGCGTTAAGCGGTTGCGGTTGCGATGCTTGTTATGGTTACGTCAGACGTCAAACGTATGACGAAACGAGCTTCGCCACCAATAAATGATATACGAAATATATATATGTCCACACAGGTGCAAAATTTGACTGAAAAGATAACCTGCCAGACATTGGGCAAGGTTATAAAGGCTTTTCTGGACTATCTTAATATCGAGGCAGGCCTTAGTGAAAATACGATTTTAGGCTACGGCCGGGACTTGAAGGATTTTGCCGCTTTTGGCCATTCGAAAAGCCTCAAAAAGCCTGATGATATAAAAGCCGAGGTGCTTTTTGGTTATGTAAAGAGTCTTGCCCGGCAGAGCAAGGCTGAGGCTTCGATAAACCGGGCGGTAGTGGCGATAAAAATGTTTTTGCGGTTCTGCAGAATGATGGGGCATATCGAGGATGATTTAACAGTATTTCTCGAAGGACCCAAACTCTGGCAGAAATTGCCGACTGTCTGCAGCAAGGACCAGGTCGCAAGCCTGCTGGCCTCGCCTGACGAGAAAGAGGCCTATTATCTGCGAGACCGTGCCCTGCTGGAGATGCTCTATGCGACCGGGATGAGAGCCGGCGAAGTGGCAGGATTGAAGCTCGGCGATGTGAATCTAAAAATCGGTTATGTAAGATGTCTGGGCAAAGGTAAAAAAGAACGGGTCGTTCCGATTAATAGAGCGGCCATTGCTGCTGTGGAGGAATATATTGAGCAATTAAGACCTGGCCTTGTAAAACCATTTAGCAAAAATTCTCTGCTCTTAAGCCGAACGGGCAGGCCTTTGAGCAGGATTGAAATCTGGCGGCTGGTAAAGAAATATGCCGGCCGGGCAGGCTTATCAAGGCAGATGACAACACATACACTTCGGCACTGCTTTGCGACCCATCTTTTGAGCGGCGGAGCTGATTTGCGAAGCCTTCAGGAAATGCTCGGCCATGTCGATATAGCTACGACACAGATATATACACACGTTGACCAGGAGAGATTGAGAAATATACATAAGAAGTATCATCCAAGACCATAAAGAAAATAAAAAATAAGAGTTTAAGTTATACTGTTTAGCCGTCGCCGGTACGGCGACGAATTTTTCTGTTAGAGAGTTTAAATGTTCACTGGTACCGCAAAAGTATGTATGCATCTTCAAGGGGGCCGAACACTTAAAGATAAAAGGAAGATAGTCAAGAGCGTCATTGGAAGGCTCAAGAGCAAATTTAATGTCTCCACAGCCGAGATTGACAGGCTCGATAACAAAAAAGTGGCGGTTATCGGCTTTGCGGTAGTATCAAACGACAGGACTTTTACCGTCAGCCAACTCGAAACTATTAAAAATTTCATTTACAACGACCCCAGGTTTTTCTTAGGTGATGTAAAGACGGAAATCGTTTCATTTGATGGCTCGTGACATTTCAATAGCCTGGTCCCTGTAGCTCATCGCCTGCGCAAAATCCTTACTTCTCAACGAGCGGATAACGATATACTTTTGAAGCTCATATAAAT
>CAYTQR010000116.1:0-5403 GCA_964440045.1 uncultured Planctomycetaceae bacterium
CTCTCCTGCATTTATCATAGTCACCGAGTATAGTCAACCCAGTCCATTTAATTCTGCCGTTTTTATTCTCAAAACTTATTTTATCTCCTATAGGAAGCATATATTCTTGATACGGTTCAACGGGCGGCTTGGCTAAGGCGGCCATTATCATATTGATTTGGTTAACATCAGACGTTTCGAAATAGACTATCCAGTTTTCTGGGTTATTAAATGCCTCTATAGCTTCCTCTTGCGTATCCATTTTTAAATGGACTTCTTTTACATGTTCTATCCATCTTGCAACTGTAATCTTGACTGGCGGCATCTTAAGAATTTCATCAATAGGTGATATAGAAACACATACCGCATTTTTTGAATTGCAGGAACTTAAAAAAACAGTAAAAACGAAAAATACGAAACAAAGCATTTTCTTTAAAGATTTCATAAATATATTCCTTTATCTATAATCGTAACGATTTGGTGAAAATCTTATAGACGGATCGCCTATAGTTCCAAATATACTATTTTGTAAAATCCCAGCCCCCACACAATCAAGGCCGCCTTCTTGTGTGTTTTGCACCTGTGTAAATGCCTGTTGATAGGTCTTTGCTGCAGTTACGCCAAAACCATTATTTGGGTCGGGGAAACCCCAGAAGAATGCCGACCACTGACCATAACACGAGTCATTAGAAGTAGTTATCCCATAATCCCACCCCACATACAGCTTGTTCAAAATGATATCATCACTTAAATCCATCCACGCCATTGCCATATCATTAGCGCCATAAAAATTGCCACGGCCACTGCGGCAAACATCTATCCATACCAATTTAAGCTGATCGGTTCCTCCTAACCCCAAAGATGCCATCGAATGAACATCCGATCTTCCATCCCATCTACCACCAAGCGGCTCAGAAGGGCTAAGATACGAAGCTACAATCCCATCCGAAATTTTGAAACTCGTACGTTGAGAAGTTGTACCATAAAGCCCAATCCTTGAAACTACATAGGCATAAATAACACTTGATTTTTTTAATACCTTTGAAAAGTTCTCCCACGTGCATTGGTCTTTATATAAAATTATATACTCAATTCCCATTTTTTCGCAACCGTTTACAATACCGGCAACAGTATCTTTTCGGCAATTTGCTGAGTTTAAAAGAAAGGAATACGCATTCGGTAAAAATATCGCAAATTTATAAGATTTATCGGGGTTATATTTTGCAGTTATGGCCCTTTTCCAGATACATTCCCAATCAGTTTCGACACTGACATCGTATATTTGACCTGCAAGGACGGCACCCGGAATAATTACATTCAAATCGCCTGATGTTTGCTGAGACCATATAATTTCTCCATTCCACCACTTGGATAATTTTACTATTGAATTGCCTTCAGCGGCATTAATCCCTAATATCCGAAACGGCTGATTCGGCTCATAAGTATCGTCTATATTCAGACAATAAACCGGATTGTTGAAATCGACCGCTAAATTTTCAGAAAGGGTAACAAGACCATTAAAGTCACTTACAACTGCTTTGAGAAAATGACTGCCATTAATATATGAAGGCGTATTTATTGTTATCCCGGGAATGTCATCAGACTCATATATCGTTTCTCCAATTAACTGACCATCCATAAAAATGTGTACTTCAGATGTCGAATAGGAACAGCCGGCAACACTTATACCAACTTCGCCGTTTAGATTATTGGCATCTCCATCTACAGATATCGAAATCGCTGGATGTCCGCTTATTGTTGATAGCCATTCATCCGCCATCTGAGAAAGGTTATTCACATCATAAATGCTTTTCCAGCCATTAGCCAGAATCGCAAAATCCTTGAAATCAACTTTAAAATTACCATCATAATCCGCCTGCAATGTCGTCGTCCCGGCGTTTGAATAATCCCAGTTCGGATAATGGAAACCCAAGTCTATTTTATTACTGTCCGGCGTATCAGCTAAATCAGTTGTCTTGCCGATTAAAGGCGTTTCCTCGACATAATGCAGGCCGGCATCAATAAATGGGCAGGTTTGATTAAGATAGCAATAGTCCAAACCGTCCGGCCCTTCTATATATGGATTGCCGGCCGCTTCTACAGAATTATAGTCGGGCAAACCCCCGTTTTTGTTTGCAACATTATTATAGAATCCGGTATTAGCCACCGTTATATACACGCAGTCCATAACAAAAAGACCATATTCGTACGAGCCGGAAACGATGTTATTTTTAAGCTCGACAAAACCGGCATAATCACAATCATTCACACCATCTATTGCTATACCATACTCCTGATAGTAATCGCAGGTATTGTTCTGAATGAGGACATAGCTGTTAGCGTCAGCTATTCCGCATAGTGACGCCGTAGATAAATATATCCCGCAATAATTAGAACCGAAGCATAAATTATTGATAATATCTGTATGCCTGATTCCATATTCAACGATACCAAATTCACAGACCATAAGGTAGTTATTTTCAATGTTTGTATCAAGGTCTATATTAAAAAGAGCGATTCCTGAATAAGCCCATTCAATTACGTTGTATGTTATTTGTGTTGCCGTAGAGGCTGTTTCTTCTACACGGACCGCATAAGAATAATCACTATACCACGGCGATGGTGCATCTGATGTAAACACAATCGGCTCATCCGGCGTCCCGCGAGAAATCAGTGTTCCTCCGTTTAGGACTCTGATACCGGCATTGACACCAGCGGCAAAATATATTGTTGTGCCCGGCTCGATAACAAGCATAGTGCTATTTACATCAATGGGGCAGAGAATATGATACGTATTATCCGCCGTCCAGATAGTATTCGATGTAATATCTGAACTTACATCAATAACATTATCAAACCCTGTTAGCAATTGATAATTATCATCCCCGGCCAATGGCTCAAACATCAAATCTTCCTCGAATCTCTCGTTGGCAAACGGCCTGTCGGCGCTGTCGCCTGAATCTGCCGGGTGATACAGTAAATGGCGCTGAGCCTGTTTATCCTGCCAATAGCTGCTTGTCAGCAGATTAGTATCGTTTGGACCTTCTGCAGTTACTGGTGTATTTTTGTCTGTAATCGCATCTTGCGAGGATGAATCTCCCTCTTTTCCAGAATTAGTTGGCTCAGGTTCGCCTTCAATATCAGGTATTTCAGTTGCATCTGAATTTATGCCAAAGATAACGGTGTTTGCATCCGACACCCCAAAGAGAATAAGCTGGTAGTCGAGTATATCACCGACAGTCAAATTGACTATTGCCAAGCCCGATTGCTCATCTTCAAAGGTAAACAAATAATCGCCTTCTTTGGATTTCTCTGTTGGCGAGTTTGGTTCAGGCAGAGGTGTGAGTTTGCCGCCCATATCACAGGTTACCGAATAATTTTCTTTTTGTTCGCCAGTCTGTTCGACAACCGCAATGATAATATCATCATCTGGCTCAATTTCAACCGGCATTGATGTGTCGAGACCGTTAATCATCAAGGTCAAATCCGCATTGGCACAAACCGGCAGCAAAAGCATAATTGCAATTATCAATAGCTTTTTCATAACGGCACCTCCTGAAAATTTACGAATTTCTCTCTATTTTCCGGCGCACCAAAAAAGGGCACCGCCGATACATGCTCCGGCTCAGGCCCAGCAACGAGCCCGTCGTAGAACACGCCAACGGTACCCGTATTGCCCAAAGGCAAACGAGCACCGACATTGCACGTTTCTACGACTAAAAATTGCTGGTTTGAACCGGAAACGCCAAAAGTCAAGTGACTTCAATATTCAATTTTCCTCATCAATTTTATCAGCCTTTTCTTATCTGTAAATAAAATTTTTATGGAACTAAAAGGCATAAATTGGAGACATTTTAAGTCTTTATTTCCTTTTAAGCTTTAACGATACTGATAACCCATTTTAACAGCTCCATCTTTTGCTAACGCTTTTTAAGACCAACTCTTACTGGCAGTCCGCTTGAGCTAACATCCTTAAATTAAAAGCACTTATTTCAAATCTTTTGGGTAGCTTTCTAAAGAAAACCACGATTTATGGCCGATAACTTCTATATATCTACTGTGTGATAAAACGCTGATTCTGGAAAAATTTTAAAAAACCGGTTATCGGTCTGGTCTTTCAGGCCGATAACTGTAAATGTAGCTAATGTGCCAAAAAATGAGAAGGCAATTGCAGCGTAATTTAAAACAACTTGTTCTCAAGAAAAGCTCTGAAAGGTATATCTTCCGCTATCAGAGCGGCGCAGAAGACAAACTTCTTGAGGCGCTGGTTTCTCAGGCATCTGACAGCCGAACCAGCTTTGATTGGTTCGACGCTGCTGTTTTGAGCTTTAAGCTCACCCAGTCACTGATAAGCGAAGCAGACAAACTCCTGAACGAACCGATACTCGAGACGGTTGAGCCTTTTAGAATCCAATAGCAACTAAACTTTCGTCGTTTATTGAGGCGATTTGGAGATAAAAAAAATGGAAAATTGTGCAATTATTCATGAGTTTCTGGATTATCTGAAATTTGAAAAACACTTCTCTGAACACACAGCAAAGTGTTATAATGCCGACCTTGGGCAGTTCTGCCAGCACTTAGGCAGCGAGCACGGTCATACTTCACAGGGCTGGTCCGGCAGCGACCAGACAGGTTCTGTAGCCACACAAACAGAAACAAAAATAGAACAGCTTCTTCTTTCTATGACGTCCGACAATATCCGTGCTTACATGGCTGTTTTGAGTAATAAGCAATATTCGAAATCAACAACTGCCAGGAAACTGGCAACTTTGAGAAGTTTTTACAAGTTTCTGGTAAAACGAGGATATCTAAGCGTTAATCCTGTTATTTCAATCAGAACACCAAAGCAGGACAAGAAGCTGCCCAAATTCCTCGAATACGACCAGGTCAAGAAACTGCTTGATACACCGCCGAGTGATAACTGGCTCGGAGCAAGGGACCGTGCGATAATGGAGACTCTCTACAGCACAGGCGTAAGGGTAAGCGAGCTGGTCGGACTCAATATTGAGGATGTTGATTTTCTCGGCGAAGTGCTGCACGTCAGGGGCAAAGGCAAAAAAGAAAGATTAACCCCGATTGGCTCGGCTGCACTGCAGGCAATTCAGCACTATATGGAATTTCGTAACAGACGGGCGCAAAGTAACGGCAATTTTGACGCCAGGGTATTATTCGTGAACAAGCACGGCAAAAGGCTCAGTACAAGGAGTGTCCGCAGAAAAATGGACAAATATCTGAAGATAGCGGGTCTTGACCCGTCAATCAGCCCTCATACGTTAAGACACAGCTTCGCAACCCATATGCTTAATAACGGCGCTGATTTGCGAAGTGTTCAGGAGCTCCTGGGCCATCAGTCGCTGTCAACAACTCAGGTTTACACGCATCTTACCACAAAGAAACTCAAAGAAGTCTATGACAGCTCTCATC
>CAYTQR010000117.1:0-761 GCA_964440045.1 uncultured Planctomycetaceae bacterium
GCATTATACCGGAAGTTATCCAGCAGTTTTTTTCCTTTGGCCAGAGGATTACCCGGCGTATAAGTTGGCGAAGCAATAGTAGTTTTAAAGATTTTTTCGGCCAGGTCGGCGCTGAAGCCTTTCTGCATTACTTCAAGGGTCAAAGTTCTGCCATCGGGCAACTGAGTTGTTCCGGAGAGAAGTAACGTTTTCCTTTTAGCAGAAAAGATTCTGGCATAATCAAAGGTGAATTGTCCGAATAGTTCTGAACCGGTTTTTTCGATATTTCCTTTAATGTCCTCGGCCTGGGTATGGAATCTTTCAAAAGCAGTTTTCTCAGGCGGCAAAAGAAAATATCTCCAGTTTATCGAGATAGCGGTATCGCCGCTTATCCGGAGAATGGAAGTAAGTCGAAATTCGTTGTCATCGTACTGGAAACCTTCGAATGGCTGTGTAAAGCCGCTGCCTGTCGGGACAGAGACGGCCAGGCCCGAGCCTTGCAGTATGACAGGTTTGGACAGCTTGAAATTATTTCGCGAAGAGATAATCAGCTTCGCAAAAAAAAGCCCTGTTAGCAGCAGCAGAAATAATGCTATTTTATCAAAGCCGATGCGTTTTGCTTTTTTACGGTCTGCCATATGAGCTAAAATCCTTAAATTTTTGTACTTAAGCCATATTAGGTTATTTTGCCGGATAACTCAACAGCGGATTTTCCGGCCAGTATGCCGCTGGAAAAGGCAAGTTGAAGATTATATCCGCCGCAGGGGCCGTCAACATTGATT
>CAYTQR010000117.1:771-5379 GCA_964440045.1 uncultured Planctomycetaceae bacterium
GTGTTGGGGTCAATCTGAGTTATATCAACGCCGCCTCTGGTTACTGTTGCCCGTTCTATCGATTCGGGCGAGACGATAGTAAGCGGAAAATGCTTTAGTTTCTGAGAGAGATTCTTTCTTGATTTTTTGCTTATCTGCGATGCGTTAGTTTCAGCCAGATTTTCCTGGAGACATATTTGTTTGGCAAGGGCTTTGGGCAGGAATTTTGCAAGTACCGAAACGATGGTTTGCCTGGAATTTTGGATTAAACAGTCAGAAAGTTTTTTGTCAAGCTCGTCGGTTTTCATATTGGCCAACAAGTCGATTGATACAGCCAGGTTTTTTTTGAGCGTCTCGGCAATGGTTCTGCTGAGGTCGAAAACAGCAGGGCCGCCGATACCACTGTGCGTAAACATCATCGCACCAGACGAGGATATTTTTTTATTGTCTATTTTGCAGGAGATTTTGACGTTTTTTACGCCTGTACCGGCAAGGGCAGAGCAGAATTTTTCAGCGGTTATAAGCGGTATAAGACATGGCCTGGGCTCTATGATGTTATGCCCGAAGGTTTGTGCGAAAAGATAACCGTCTCCGGTTGAGCCGGTTTTTGGCCAGCTTAAGCCGCCGGTTGCAATTATTATAGAGCGGGAGGATATTTCGAATCTTTCCGACTGGATAGTAAATAAATCCTCGTGTTTTTTTATAGAGTTGACTTTTTTGCCGTAAAATATCCTGACGTTAAGTTTTTTCAGCTCATCAGTCAGTATTTGTTTGACGTCGCCGGCACGGTTGGTCTTTGGGAATACACAGCCTGTAGGTTCTGCAATGGTTGGCAGGTTGCGGGAGGCGAAAAATTTTCTCGTTTTGTTCGGCGAAAATTCGTGAATGCAGTGACGGACGAATCTGTCAAAGGGTTTGTATGCTCTTAAAAACTCGTCAATCGTGCCGGTATGTGTAAGATTGCATCTGCCCCGTCCTGTGAGCAGGAGTTTTCTGCCGGCGGTTGTGTTTGACTCAAGGATTATTACCTTTTTTGCCTTTTCCGCTGCAGAGATAGCTGCCATCATTCCGGCAGGGCCGGCGCCAATTATACAAATATCCGCTTCAACCATAATTACTTTGAAAAGAAATAAAATTCAGATTAACATAACAGAGGCTGAAAATGAAAAACAATCCTGAAAAACTTAATATAAACGCCGGTGGCTTCGGAGAGGTTTTGAAAATCGCCTTTCCACTGATTTTGAGCACCTCAGCATTTACGCTGCAGCTTTTTATCGATAGGGTCTTTCTGATGTGGTACGACCGCGATGCGATGTCGGCGGCGATGTTAGGTGGGATGCTGAACTTTGTGGCATTCAGCTTCTTTATGGGCACGGCCAATTATGTCAATACCTTTGTCTCGCAATATGACGGCGCCGGCAGAAAAGAACGTATCGGCCCGGCTGTCTGGCAGAGCATTTATTTTTGCATAGCGGCCGGTTTTATAATGATTGGAGTTTCCCTTTTTGCCGAGCCGCTGATGAACCTTGTGGGTCATGACGAGTCAGTGCGGGCATATGAGATGAGCTACTTCAGGATACTTGCGGCAGGGGCGCTGCCGGGGCTGCTTACGGCTTCGCTGTCGTGCTTTTATACCGGCAGGGGAAAAACAATGGTCGTTATGTGGGTAAACATCGTAAGAACATGCGTTAATATAACGATGGATTATATACTGATATTCGGCAAGTTCGGCGCACCTGAAATGGGGATATCAGGGGCAGCAATTGCTACGATTACCTCGGGAATAGTAGCGAGCGGGATTTATATTTTTATCTTTCTTGCCGAGGATAACCGGCGAGACTACAAGACGAACAATTGCAGATTAGATAGCGACCTTTTTGGCAGACTGATGAGGTTCGGACTACCAAACGGGACGCAGTTTATGCTGGATATGTTGGGTTTTGCGCTGTTTATCGTTTTCATTGGCAGGATCGATTCTGTGGCATTGGCCGCGACAGCAATGGCCTGTCAGATTAATACACTGTCCTTCTTGCCTATGATAGGTTTTGGGATTGCGACCAGTACATTAGTCGGCAGGGCATTGGGTAAAAACGACCCGGCACTTGCCCAAAAAAGTACGTTCTCGGCAAGTATTATGACGTTTGGCTATATGAGTGTTATCGCGGTGTGCTATTTCTTCGTGCCCGATATTTTTATGCTACCTTATAAGTTTGGAGCGGACGCTGCGCAATTTGAAATGTTAAAGCCGCTGGTCAGAACCCTGCTTATTTTTGTAGCCTTTTATTGCCTGTTTGATACGGGTAATATTATTTTCTCTGCTGCGATTAAAGGGGCCGGCGATACGAAGTTTGTGATGATTGCATCGGTGGTTCTTAACTGGACTATAGTAGTTGTGCCGACATATCTGGCGGTGAAATTTTTAGAGGGCGAGGCCAGATTGTATGCGGCATGGCTTGCTTTGACATTATATGTTTGTGTGCTTTCGGTATTGTTTCTGCTGCGATTCGGCGGCGGGAAGTGGAAAAGTATGCGGGTGATAGAAAAGGTGTCTGTCTTGCCGGATACGATACCGGCTATACCGACAGCAGAAGAGAATTTTTAAGCTGTATCTCCGTAATATGAGAGCTATCCACTGGTCTATATGACAACGATTTCTCATTTAAACGCTTAAAAAATATAATTTCCTCCGTCCGACATCAATAATCTTACCCAAATTACTATCCTGAGCGAAGCCGAAGGAATCAGTTATCAATTAAAAGGCCGGCTAACCCCCGGCCTTTTTTTATTTGTACTGTCATACGGTTGGCACTGCGTTCAAATAGGTGTGGAGATAATTCTTGAGCCGAGCGATAGTTTAAGCAGATACTTTTTGCAGTCGTTTTCGGCAGGATTTGCCCGTAGTGGGCAACGGTATCTATGCCCGATATATTTTGTATATGTTTAAAGAATAACTTCTCAATTAAAAAGGAGAAATACTATGTTAGAGAATATTAAATTAAACAAGTTAAGGAAAAGTGAAAACAAAGCATACGGTATGGATGGTTTTGCTCCTGTGATGATAGATCAATTTTATCTGAAGGAATTAGGGGTAGGAGTAAAGTTTTCACAGGAGACGCTTTGTGAACTAAAAAGAGGGTCAGCAGCTTATTTAAAAAGATACGAGGATAAATCAATGGTAGCTGAGCCGTCGTACATTTTAGAAGATATTTCTTTGGATGAACCCCTGAAAGCCCATCGCTATACCAACAGATGCCCAGTAGATATTTTGGAAGTAAATCCAATGAAAGGATGCAATGTTAATTGCTTGTACTGCTTAGTCAGGGCAGGTGTTCATTCGGGATCAAAGATAGTCTATCAGAACTATGGCACTTACTTACGTCATAAATTGGAAGAGGAGAATGGATTGGACCATTATTATTATTTCTCTGCTAAGACAGAGCCATTCCAAGAAGCTACACTCCAGACAGGAATCGCACACGATATTCTTAAAGAATTCATAACCTACTTTAAGAAAAATCCCCGATCCAAGTCGAAGGTATTTATAATCTCAAAAGCCGGGACAGAGGAGCTACTATATAAGAACAACGGAGATACGATTTTGGATCTCATGAGAGAGCTTTCCGGCAATCTGATATACGATACAAGTGTTTCAGTTATGCCTCCGGAACTTTATCCCATTCTGGAACCCAGAGCCGCGTCAAATGAAGACAGGCTGGAAGCCGCTATGATGTGCCAGGAAAACAAAATTTCGGCACACTGGGCATTAGTCCAACCCATAATACCTTCGTATTTTACAGATGAAATTATGGATGACTTGCTGGAGAAATTGAAGAAGGCGAATATCGAGAGGTTCAAACCTGAGTTCCTAACGCTGAGTACTGAAAATCTCGCATCGATTGGGCAATTAATAGGGCACTTTGATAAAGACCTGGAAAAGAATATTTACGAACTATATTTAGCCCCTGATAATATGAATAATGTGAAACACAATAGTAGGCTGGCACCTGAACGCGAATTCTCGCGTAAAGCCATGTTGAAGTTGAAGGAACATGCAGATAAATATGGTATAAGCATTACTCTCTGCAACTGGCTTAGAAGGGATTTGGACATTACCCAAACAGAAATTCCTATAATTGTGAGAAAAAACTGGAATAAAGAAATGGAGATCTGTAAACCAGTATGATATCAGTGCATATTTTTTCCTCTCAGAAATTAATGAGGTGAAATGCCCGAAACCTTAACTTTTCAAATAATTTAAACGATCATATCGCCTATCAACATGATGAAGTTGACTTTGGTGATGCGCGGCGATTTCAGCTTGGGTGCTTTCGATCACGTTGTGAAGTGTGTCACGCTCCGTGTCCCTTGGCAGGGCGTCCCCAAAGAAACTTATCATTGACGTTGAATAGCGAATTGAGAATGTGGCAAGTGCGGAGGTGGGTGCCTCGCTGGCTGGTTCGTCGATGGCTTTCCGCTCAGAATTCATCAGAATGCTTTGGGGCACCGGAGGCCGCTGGGCAATTATTTATTCTTCTTTTCTTTTTTTAATCTTCGTTTTTCCTTTGGATTAAGCTGGGCCTTTTTCTGTTGTTCTCTTTTGCCTTTATCTTTTTTTCCCTTATCGCCCAT
>CAYTQR010000118.1:0-5347 GCA_964440045.1 uncultured Planctomycetaceae bacterium
GTATAAGGCCTGTGCGATGGTCTGATTTGGCCTGACTGATGTTGTCAATGTAAACAGCACCTGCTGCAAAGGCGAGAATTTTTGAGGCCCCGGATATTAGTTCACTCTGAGTGGTGAACTTTAAATCTGTGGTATAAAGCCTGCCCCCCCGTAGGGAGGTCGTCTGTGTATTGGGCATGGCTGTTATGCTGATATCGAAGGATTCATCAGCTGTGGCACCGGGTGGTATCAAGCCTTCGACGAGAACAACGGCGGTATCTTTGCTGTTTATCATTATATCCGGATTAACAGTTACTCTTCTGCCGAGCCGAGCTATAATATATTGCCGCAGATAATCCCTAATGACAGGCGGACATTCGGCAGAGCCGGTATTGCTAAGGCCCACTACCAGTCCTATGCCCTTGACAGGTATAGGGTTAAATGCCACCAGTTCGGCAAATTCTCCGATAGTTTTATCAAGCTGACCGGGCGTATCAGGTTTTTCGGCAGAGGTTTTTTTCTGCTGTTCGCCACAGCCGAAGAGAAAGAGCGTTAAAATCACAACTATTAATACTTCGCAAATACTGGTTTTCATGTTCGGTCACCTTAAATTATAAGGACACTGTCAGTTAAAATGATATTGCCGAGAGGCGAGACAGTCAAGAAATTATATGTTGCTGATATATTGGGCTGGAGATTTTACCGCTTTTTCAGGTCGGCAAAGGCCTTGTTACAGGAAATTTTTCAATACTCCCGCTGAATGTATAGTCAGTACCATCAGGTAGTCCAAATCACTTAGACTGTAATGTTTATGTACCATAGCGTTATCCACGTATAACACACCGTAACAGCCCTTTGTGGTCTTGATGCTTGCTATCATTGCTGAGCGTATCCTTTCGGCTGCTTCAATTTCTGCCGAGACCTGGGGAAGAACCAGCGACTGACCTCTATCGAAAGTTTGTGTAATTCTTTCTTCCAGTTTTATATCTTCCAACTCTACGGGTTTGCCGTCTCGCCTTTTGCCGAATTGGTAAGTTATTGGACCGGTCTTCTGACTTCTCAGCCCGCACCATACTCTAAAAGCGGTAAACTGCTGCAGAGAGGTATCGATTATGGTACGCACCAACTCGTCAAGCTCTTTAGCTTTACCGATTGCCTCGACAGCCTGAGCAAAATCTGTCAATCTCCGAGCTGCCAGCCTCATCGCAGGCGCATGTTCACGGTCAGGCCTTCTTACAACTACCTCGTCGCGAGGCGTTGACAGCGTTGCTGCCTCTGTCACCCCCGAGGTATCTTCATGCTCCTGGGGTTCTTCCTGTTCTTGGGGCTCTTCCTGTTCTGTCTGCGATAAAGGAACTGTCTTTTCGCCTACAGCGGTAAGCCCAGCCTTTTTAACGCCTTTGGTAGGGAAATCAATCTCTAAGGTAAAATCCGCTATCTGTATAACGTCGCCGCTCTTGATTTTGGACTTGTGGATTACCTCGCAGTTTAAGTATGTCTTGTTGGCTGAATCCAAATCCTCAATTGTCCATTTGCCGTCCTTGAGGTTAATCATTGCGTGCTGACGTGATATCGCCATATCGGGCAAAACGACCTCGACACCTGCCTTTCGGCCGATATAAATAGGGGTCGTGTCAAACGTAAGTTCATTTACAGTCTGGTAGTTGCGTTTCACAATCAGATGTATTGATTTTGGCATATCAGGCCCTCTGCTCAACAACAAAAACATCCTGTCTTTACTAAGATACCACAATTTGAGCTATAACGCAACTGTTTTAATGGCGGTATTTAGTACTATATTGCTACTTGGTGCTGGAAATACGGTTTTTGAGTCAAAATTCTACCCGCCGTGCTCGCACCTGTCGCGGCAGGAGCACTATCCACCGTCGCCGAAGGCTAGTTTTAATTTTACCACATCCAGGATAATGATGTTTGCGTTAATAAATGAATCGCAACAAACAAAGAAACCACTCCAAGCGGCATTACTAAAATTAATATTGTTAATAACATTTGCCATGCAAACTTGCTAAAGCCCTCAAAGCCTGAGAGATTTGCTATCAGATATTTTTGGAAGAATAAGCCTGCAACTGGTATGAAGGTATAAGAAAGACCTAAAACCAGAAAAAACCAAAAATTTGCCTGCCGTGTTTTACTTCTTTCAATCAATGTTCGTGCGTTTATGGTGCGGATTCCCTCTTGATCCTCGATCCCGCCATTAGCATTTATAGATGTTTTATAATCACCGGTATAAATCAATTGAATTATACAACCATCACCTTCTTCTAAAATGTTCCATGAAAGGGTTAAAATACCATTACCGAAGGCCTCTTCGCTTAAGCTTGTTTTTATTATATCAGGTCTGCTCTCTTTAACTACTATAGCACCCAGGATTTTCTTGCCGGAGACAACCAATTTGACTGGTTGCAATATATTAATAGGTCTTATAGCTTTTTTCCCATTATTCCATATATATACATAAGCGCTTACAATACTTGAATCAACCTGCTTGTCTTTGTAATTAACAGTTAGCTCGGGACTTCCATTTTGGCTGACAATTATATTTTTTTCTGCTGAGGTACTAACGCAAAGTTCCGGGTATTCTTTGGAAGGATAATAAAAATAAACAGCGCTAATTCCGAATAATATAATTAGCCAGCAAAAAGGATTCGAGATAAATTTTTTAAAATAATCCTTTCCAGGGCGAGTTTTCTTATCTGCCATGTTTATTCTTTCTACATATTATATGATTTTGTTTTCCTCTTTGTTTTCGCATCACCCTAAATTCTACCTTTGAATGTCACGAAAGTGAAGGATTAAAAATTGTTGTCGGCAATATGTCAAATTTTTGTACAAGCGCCAAATACCAGATACTATATACCAAAACAACTGTGTTTATTTGCCTATTAGTGTTTTGGTGGTAGTTTTTTATATTTTTTTGTGGCTTTTGTTAAAAAGGTAGTGAAACACCCATAAAGTTAGGCGAAAAGTGAATATTTAGCGTCCAAAGTTTATCCATCAAGAGCGGAATCCTCAATCTCCGCTCCCCGATCGTGGTCGAGGACAAGTTTAGAAATTCGGATTTAGGATTTAACATTATTAACATAAAACTTTTTACAAAGCAAAGGGTCATAATATCAAGAAAATCTAAGCAACGTTGTAGTATTAGATATCCGAATCCATATTTGACACTGCAATTAAGCTAACAAACAGTTTAAGACTATCGAACTTCAAACACAAATTAAATTATTGCAAATGACCTGCCGTAAATGATAGAATTGCCGTTTACTCCTGGTTTTCGATTGAATGGTCTAATATGGAAGAAAAACTCAAAATAGTCTTTGCGCACGACAACATCAACCAAAACACAACAAGAATCATGGCCGGGGTCAGTGAGTATGTCCAAAATAAAGGCACATGGCAATTAATCGTTTGGCCGGAAAGTTCAGTCCAGTCTTTGTCTTTTCTTAAACAAAGAGGCTGCAGGGGCGCTTTTGTGAGCACTGCGACAAGCACAAAAGCAAAAGAAATCCTGAAAATCGATATGCCTGTCATAGCACTGGCAGCAATGCAGGAGACGTTCGAACTGCCGTTTGTCAGCGCCAATTCCGAGATAGTCGCCAAGTTGGCCTGTGAGTATTTTCTGAAAAGGAAATTCGAGAATTTTGCGTTTTTCGGCCTGACAGGAGCAAAATGGTCTCTTGAAAGAATGGAGTTTTTTTCCAGATGTCTTGCCGAGGCCGGATGTAAGGTTAATGTATTTAAGAAGGAAGAGGAAATATCAATCACCGATAATTTTCTTCCCTTTACCACTCTATGGAAGAGTACAACCCTAAATAAGAGACAACAACCTCAATTGGCCGAATGGCTCAGGCAATTACCAAAGCCGACAGCTATATTAGCCAGTTGCGATATACTTGCCTGTCATTTAATTAACACAGCAAAAGAAGCCAACCTGAAGATACCGGAGCAAGTCGCTATCCTGGGCGTTAATGACGACCATACTATCTGCAATATCTGCGACCCGCCGTTATCGAGCGTCTCGCTCAATTTCAAAAAAGCCGGCTACGATGCGGCCAGATTGCTTGACGAATTAATTTTGGGCCGTCAAACTATGAATGGGCAGTACATAGAGATTCAGCCGACACATATCGAAAGCCGCGGCTCAACAGATGTTTTTGTAATCGATGATGCCGATATTATACGGGTTCTTAACTATATCAGGCAAAACAGCAACAAGCCTCTGCAGGTAGATGAGATTGCCAATAATGTCTATATAAGCAAACGCTCTTTGCAGTTGAAATTCCGTAAAATACTCGGCAGGTCAATACACGATGAAATCGTACAGGCTCATTTTGAGAATGCAAAAACCCTACTGGTCGAGACAAATTTGTCTATCGACAAAATAGCCCGCCAGTCCGGCTTTCTTAACACCGCCAATCTACGGCGTGCTTTCAAGCAGTTGGCCGGTATGCTGCCGCAAAAGTACCGCCAGCAGCACAGCATTCAATAAAAAAAGAAGCAAGGAAATAAGGAATTAAAGATGCAAGTCCCTTGGGGACACCATAGGCGGAAACCGCCGTTATTCCGATATTTTCCCTTACTTCCTTACTTCTTTATTCAGTCTGACCGGTTCAATATTCCTGTCCTGCCGTCAGCCAATCCTGTGCAATATAGCATAAATCGCTCATTGCTATCTCATCGTTATGGTCAAAATCATATCTTTCGCCATAGAGCGCATCGCCTAAAGAGGCACGCCAGCGGTTGGCAAAGTCTGAAAAATCATAAGAATTAACTATATCATCACAATTAATGTCCGTATTGGCAGGCATAGGTTCGCCGGTCGGCAGCCAGTTGAGATACTCCTCAACATTAGTATAACCATCGCCATCGCGGTCATCATTGCGGTCACTTGCATCATTGGGATTCAAACAGACCGCCAATTCCCACTCATCAGGCATTCCATCATGGTCGACGTCGTTGGGTGCCGGCAGGGAGTTGAGTACTGGCCAACCGCCAACATAGGCTTCATCATGAATAACACTGCCGGTTACGTACTCCACATCATCCACAATACGTTCGTCAACAGCATCACGAACAGGAAATGATGCGCCGGCATCAGCCATTACCAGCAAATAAGCTGTTGGTCCATCATCCGTAGTTACGGGCTCGACAGGAATCGGGCTTGATTGTTTATATGCATCTTTTTGGGCCTGACTCCAGGTACCGCTATATTTAACCAGACTCCACGGGTCAGACGGATTGGAGCCTTGCATCCAATTACCGCTGAAATACGCCTTACTGTATTTGGATGCTTCCTGGAAAGCATAGTCGTCTGAGGAGTTAGTTCCCATTCTGTAGTAGTTGCCCA
>CAYTQR010000119.1:0-5342 GCA_964440045.1 uncultured Planctomycetaceae bacterium
CTAATGAAAACCATTGGGCCAAAAGCTGTAGTTGAAGGTGGTGACTTTCATTTTGGCTACGGCCGCAGTGGCAATGCTCAAATACTTGCCCAGCTTGGAAAAGAGCGAAATTTTGATGTTGTAATTATCGAGCCTAAGGAAATAAATTTCGATGACAATCCTGAAAAGGTCTCAAGCACGCTTGTCCGTCATCTGCTGCAGGCCGGCAGAGTTGCCGATGCCGCAAAGACTCTTGGCAGGGCTTATCGCCTTATGGGCAGGGTCGTAAAAGGGCGGGGCAAAGGCGCTCATCTTGGTTTTCCAACGGCCAATATCGAACCGCACGAGCAGGTAGTACCTGCCGAAGGCGTCTATACAGGTTTTGTCTCTGTCGCTGAAAATATCGAAAAACTCTGTACTGCTGACCAGAAAATCCCTGCGGTTTTCAGTCTCGGCAGGGCAAAGACGTTTATTTCCGACCATCCTCTGCTTATCGAGGCCCATATTTTAGATAAAAGAATCGAAGATTTATACGATAAATACCTTGCAATGGACTTTGTGGATTTTATCCGCCATCAGCAGCGATTCGAAACGGAAGAAAAACTAAAAGAACAAATTGCAAAAGATTGTCGGATAGCGGAAAATATTTTGTCACGTGATGATGGCTTATAACAGAGCCTGGAGCGAAAGCGACAGGAGGAAATCTCCCAGGCGGTAAACTCCCGGCACTGTCGCTTGGGCTCTGAGGGCTAATGAAAAGGGAATTATTATGACAACGATAATAGGGAAAATGAAATATCCGTTGGCATATTTAATAACTTTTACGACTTACGGCACATGGCTGCACGGCGATATTCGCGGCAGTATCGACAGGAATCACAATGAATATGGGAGCAAGTTTCTGCCGGAGAAAGAGATTTTTAAACAGCAGGCTCGCAAACTTTTGAAAAACAATGCGGTTTTGCTTGACGCAAAAGAAAGGGATGTCGTATTAGATGCAATACTGAGCCAATGTGATTTCAGGCGCTGGTTTGCCCATACAGTACATGTCAGGAGTAACCATATCCATATTGTTGTTTCAGCTTTGGAGAAACCTGAAAAGATAATGTCCACCTTTAAATCCTATTCTACAAGGGCATTACGTACTTCAGGTATTAACAGAACAAGATTTTGGACAACACATGGAAGTACGAAATATTTATGGTCGAAAGAAAAACTTGAAACGGCAATAGAATATGTTAGAGATAGACAAGGCGTGATGATGGCTTATGGCCAATCAAAAAACAAAACAGAGCCCATTCAAAAAGCATAACAGAGCCTGGAGCGAAAGCGACAGGAGGAAATCTCCCAGGCGGTAAACTCCCGGCACTGTCGCTTGGGCTCTGATGACTAATGAAAAACAGCAAAAATCATAAAAACCATAAAAATAAAATAGACGAGCAGGAATTACTGCATCGTTATGTTGCCGGCGACCAGGAAGCCTTTCAGCAAATTGTAACCCGATATAAAGACCCGCTTTATGCGTTTTTGCGAAGATTTCTCAGCCAGACCCAGCTTATCGAAGAGGCTTTCCAAGAGACTTTTCTCCAACTTTATCGCAGCCGGGAAAGTTTTGATAAAGACAAACCTTTGCGACCCTGGCTGTACACAATAGCCGCAAATAAGGCCAAAGATGTCCTCAGAAAGAAGCAAAGACAGAGTACCGTATCTCTTGGGGCTATGGCCCAGCCGGCCGAATTGAGCATTGACGATGTCGTAAACTCCCTAAAGTCCTATGAAATAACACCTTATGACGAAGCCGAAAAAGCCGAACGTGCCGAAAAGGTCAGAGAAATAATCGCTGAAATGCCCGAAAATCTTAGAGAAATCCTCATTTTGGCCTATTTTGAGCAATTTTCTTACAAACAAATGGCCCAGATGTTGAGTATACCAATAGGGACGGTGAAGAGCAGGCTCCACACAGCCATTGTGCACTTTACTAAAAAATGGAAATCAATGACAGACGAGATTGTTTAATGGATACACTTAACAAGGAGCAGCGTGATGTCCTGCTCGACTATTATTTTGAATGTGCTGACCAGCGCGAAAGCGACATGGCAAAAGAGCTTCTGGCAACACATCAAGGTGCTGTCGAATTCTACGATAAACTTCATCATTCACTTTCTCCCCTCGAACACCTCGACCATGAAACCTGCGCAAGCTGCCCGGACCATTTGGTAGAACAGACACTCGAAAAACTCTATGCACATAATACCGAAACCAACAATATTCAGTTGGAAAAACTGCTCCGGGCCGAAAGCGAAAAAGTAGTTACAAAACAACCAGGCTTCTGGAGACATCTCGCTGAATCAGCAGCCATCGCTGCAGGAGTATTCATACTCGCCAGTCTGTTTGTTCCTGTAACAAGACAAATGAGAGCACAGGCATCAAAAATCGCCTGCCAGGCAAACCTTTCAAGAGTATCCCGCGGAATCGCACAATACGGCAATGAACATAATGACTTTCTGCCGGCCGTAGCCACAAAGGCAGGCTCGCCCTGGTGGAAAATCGGTTCAACCGGGCCGGAAAACCAGTCAAATACGAGACATCTCTGGCTGCTCGTAAAACAGGATTACCTCCAGCCGAAAGATTTTGTATGTCCCGGTCGAAGCGGGAAAAAATCATTAAATCTCAACTTAAGCCAGGCACAAATCGTCCAATTATCCGACTTCCCCGGCAGGCAATATATTATGTATAGTTTCAAACTCATCTACGACCCAAATAAGGCCGTCCGGTCAAGAACAAGAACGCCGCTAATGGCGGATATCAACCCGCTTTTTGAAAGCTGCTTTAAAACCAAATGCCCCGACAGCCTTGCAAAATCCGAATTCGAGCCGGTTACATTAAGCAAAAAACTATTAAAAATCAACAGTCCCAGCCATCGCGGCAAGGGGCAGAACATTTTATACTCTGATGGGACGGTTGAATTCACTTCACAAAGGGTTTTCGGCCAGGATGATGATATCTTTACCGTAAGAGACCTCAATATCTACCGCGGCACAGAAAAACCAAGCTGCGAAACAGATATTTTCTTAGTGCCGTAACGAAAAACCAAAATTGTTTCCCGATAAATTGGGGTGTTTTTCTAACTAAATTATCCAGCCGATTTGCATTAAACTTTATACCTGCGACGGATCTTCTTTTCGTAACTTCCTATATAATACATAGTTATCACACTGCGCAAGTTTTTTCGAATTTCTTGTGAAATATTCGGCTAAATAAGAATTGTGTAAGTAAGCCGAATCGGGTAGGATTATAAAGTATGACATTAGGAGAACATCCGTCAGATGATTAATAATTTATATGTTAGTCTAATTCGGAGGAACAAGAAATGAATTTTCTAAAGCTCACACAAAATTGTTTCGTATGTCTCATTGTAACTCTGCTGTTAGCTGCCCAGGCTAAGGCTTATAGAGTTTCGGCAGGTGCGGCGTGCAAGAAGCCTAATTCACGCCCTGATGCCCAGCGCTTTTACGACAAGGTAGATACCTTCCCTGGATGGAGCAAACACTTCTATAAGAAGATTGGCAAACTGAAGGAAAAGCACTATGGCAAAAAGAACAACAAATACGTTGACAAGAGCGATCTTCACTATCACGTCGGCCACGGCGGTGATAAGTGGGACTGGGGCAATTGGAAAACGTTAAGAGCCATCATCTTCAAAGGTAGTGCAATGGTTCCCAGCGAGGCCAAGAGAATCTGGGGCAACAAAAACCTCAACTGGATTGGTTTTCGCTGCTGCAAGCTTCTGCAGGACAAATCGAGGAGTTACTGGGCTAATTCAATGGACGGAGTGCACCTTATCTGCGGCTTCAAAACCAACAGCAAAAAACGCAACGACTTTGGCAAAATCTGGGCCGAGCAGATGAAGCTCAAGAAAAAAGTTTACCAGGCATGGTTCACCGCACTTGACCAGACAAATCAGAACGGCGTCGTAGCACGTGTTCTGGCAGAGCATACCGGCAACTGGAACGACCGCCTGCACGGCTATGGCTATGTCTCATCCGATTCGCCTGTGGACAATTATTATCACTACAAGAGCCATCCTGCTGGTTCTCCGCCATATCTTCAGGTAAATCACCTGACTGATATGCGTATTTATGAGGTCGAGCCGCGAGCCGTTGACGAGGCTTACATCAGAGACCTCGGAAGCCATTTTGGCTTTACCGCTGTTGACCCGGTAGAAACGCTCGAAGACTCTATCGTTCTGAGCAGGCCGGAGGATCCCGGTGTCGATCCCTGCGACCCAAGTTACGCAGTGCATGTCCTGCAGGTTTACAACAACAGTGGCAACTACACATATCAGGACAGCGGCAGAATGTGGGCATCGATACCAGGCCAGCAATTTCCTTCTCCGACAGATGCACATACGTTGGCACAGAATTTTCTTAATTCCACAGGCCTGCATGAACCGGATGCTTTAGCCTGGGATGTGGAGTACAGCACGATGAGCACCGCAGAAGTAAATGAAGTTACACCGCTGGAGACTCACAATATTGCCTGTGCGGTATCTTATGCACGTCATATCGAGGCTTCTGACGGAGAGAATGTTTCCGTTGCCGGTGCAGGTGCCCGGCTGAAAGTTTACCTCGATGCGACAGGAGGTGTTGCCGGCTCGATGGGCAGGTGGCGCGATATTATGTGGGGTGAAAATACGGTTGCGGTTCTCACAAAGGAAGAGGCCTTTAGCCGGTTCAGCCTGTACGGGCCTAAGGTTTCAATCGAGCCTATCCTTGTTGAGTATAATCGAGTCGTAAGCGACCTGAATTCAGCTACTCTTGCCTATTACGAGCACCCGGCGCCGGATATGCAGAATCAACTGACCCCGATATGGATTTTTAGCGTTGACTTTTATGATGGTAATGAACTGCTTACTACTGCCGATACCTTTGTGCCGTCCGCTCATGAGTTCTATCCGCCTATTGCCAATATCACATCGCCGGCAGAGGGTTCTGAATTCGAACCTAATGACGTTATCAATTTCAATTCTGTAACGGACGCCAACTTTGGTGCATCACCGTATGCCTACGAGTGGACTTCAGATATTGACGGCCAGCTTTCAACCGCTGCAAACTTTAGCGGCTCTCTTAGCATTGCCTGTGTAAGCGACGGAAACAGCACCGAAGTCGCATCGCACATTATCACATTGAAAATCACAGATGCCACCGGTCGTAGTTCGAGTGAATCTGCTGAAGTAACCGTTAGGCGGCTCAGTTCCGACCTTAATTGTGATAATATCGTCAACTTTGGAGACCTGGCTGTGATGGGTGAGCAATGGCTCAAACCCTAATAGAAAGTTTGGCTGGAGCTTTGCCGTTATAGAA
>CAYTQR010000120.1:0-5274 GCA_964440045.1 uncultured Planctomycetaceae bacterium
GTGCATCACCCAGGAATTTGAGTTCCTTTTCAATCAGAAAACCAATAACCCGGTCTTTACCTTTCATCATATCCGGCACAGTGTACATCGAAGCGTTGTCGCGATGAGCCGTTCCGAAAGCGTCATCGACATAGGTATCGCCGAGTTCGGCGATTTGCTTTGCGAAGTCATCTTTTGCCTTTCGCAGGGCAGGGTCCTCGGCGGCTTTTTTATCCTTTATTTCTTCTTCTTTGTGGAATCTGACGTTTTCGAGCAGCATTACATCGCCCGGCCTTAGAGCCGCTGCCTTTTTCTTAACTTTGGGCCCGATACAGTCATTTGCAAAAATCACATCTTTGCCGAGAAGTTCGCCAAGCCTTTTAGCCACCGGCAAAAGTGAAAACTCTTCATTTCGCCGGCCCTTCGGTCTGCCCAGATGACTCATCAGTATGACCGAGCCGCTTTTGTCAAGAATAGTCTTTATCGTAGGCAGGGCGGCAGTAATTCTGGCGTCGCTGGTGATATTACAGTTTTCATCCAGCGGGACATTAAAATCGACTCGCGTTAGAACTTTTTTCCCTTTTACATCGATATCGGCAACTGTCTTTTTTGCCATAGCAACTTCCTTACCTCTTTACTTCCTTACTTCCTTTTTCACATCGCTGCGATTTTTGCGATTATATCGACTGTGCGGTTTGAGTAGCCCCATTCATTATCGTACCAGCTGATAACCTTGGCGAAATTGCCCATTGTCATCGTGCAGAGTGAATCAAAAATACTCGAATAGGCATTTCCGATGATGTCGGAGCTTACGATAGGTTCATCACAATACTGCAAAATACCTTTAAGTTTTCCCTCGGCGGCTTTCTTTACAGCAGCGTTAAGCTCGTCAGCGGTTACTTGCCTTTCCAGCTCGACGCTTAAATCGACACAGCTTCCGACGATAACAGGCACGCGAAGAGCAAAACCGTCGAGTTTGCCGTTAAGCTCGGGGATAACTATTCCGACGGCTTTTGCAGCGCCGGTAGTTGTCGGAATTATATTCATTGCAGCGGCTCTTGCCCTGCGCAGGTCGCTGTGAATCATATCAGCGACATTCTGGTCGTTTGTATAGCCGTGAACGGTTGTCATCAGGCCTCTTTTGATACCGAAAGCCTCGTGAAGGGCTTTGGCAAGAGGAGCAAGGCAGTTGGTCGTACAGCTTGCATTTGAAATGCAGTTCATATCTTTGGTAACGGTGTTGTCGTTTACGCCCATAACACAAGTGCAGTCAATAGCGTCCTTGGCCGGAACGGTAAGAACGACTTTTCTGGCTCCTGCTTTGAGATGGTCGCCATAGCCGCCTTTTGGAGATTCTTTTGTTCTGAAGATACCTGTTGATTCTACTACGACATCGATGCCCATATCCTTCCAGGGTAGTTCGGCAGGATTCCTGACGGCCAGTACCTTGATACTTTTGCCATTAATCACAAGGACATCATCCTTAGCCTGGACTGTGCCTTTCCATGGTCCCATTACGGTATCATACTTGAAAAGATGGGCCAGAGCGGCAGCATTGGTCAAATCGTTAATTGCTGCCAGCTCCATATCGCTTCTATCCATAATAATTCTTGCTACTGCTCTGCCGATTCGGCCAAAGCCGTTAATTGCAACTTTCATCGCCATTGAAAAACTCCTTTAACAATAAAGATTTATGTTAGATTGGCAGGGTACTATCCCGCTAATATCGCAAAGTTTTCGGAGCAGAGATTTTAGGGATGGCAAAGCGGCCTGTCAAGCGGAATTTACAGCTTTGAATTGAGGTGTTTGCCTTGGGTGCGATAATATTTTCCGGCAATGCCGCTTTATTCTTTCGAAATGGTTTTTCGCCGTTTTAGTGTTATTGCTTGGTTGTTTTTATTTGCAATAATAAGCCGGTTTTTTGGGTTATCACGGCCTCGCTGCTCCTTCGAATTGGCACGAGCCAGAGTATTTTTTCGCTATCACAGAGAAGAAAGGCTGTTTTTCGCTGGTCAGAGCCGATTTTTGCAGAAGTTATGAATTTACCGATTTTTTTGGATGTGCCAAGCCCGAAAGGTTTAAATCTGTCCCCTTTTTGCCGGTACCGGGCAACCAAGGGCGGTTTTATCTGCTGGAGGTCGAACCATTCAATGAAACTATTTTTATTTTTTTTGAGATTTTCGATATCGATGCGAGCTGCCGGTAAGGTCTGGGTTTCAATAACCCAGTCGCCAAAACAAACGCTGCCTGGTATTTTTAACAAAACAGGTTCCAGCTTTCCAGAACAGGTTTCAGGACGGCCTAAGCTAAAACTTTTTTGCTGCTTTTTAATAACAGTGTTATTCGGCAGTTGCAGGGTTTTTCCTGTTTGGCCCCGGTCCAGAAATTTTAAAGTTTTGTTATAATGTTCGGTTGTGATTTTCTGCAAACCTATGCCGCATTGCTGCAGGGCGCTTTGGATAATTTCCACTTTCAATAAAGGGGAATAATCATTAAATTTTTCGGTATCCATAGATACCGAATGTTCCGACTGATTTATGGCACAGTCCCGCAGTGCTGTTTTTGCCTGTCTTTCGATTTTCTCTGAAAGAGCGAGGCACTTCTGAGACAGAGCAAAAAGTAATTCTACCAAATCATCCCGGCTTTGACTTTGCAGCATTGGCAGGAGCTGATGCCTTATGCGGTTGCGGGTAAATCGGCAATCCAGATTTGTGTGGTCCGTTTGCCAATTGATATTTTGCAATACAAGATAATCTTCAATTTCACTCCGGCTCAGGCACAATAAAGGTCTGATGAAGGTAATGCCGTTTAAAGTTGTCTTTGGCCTTATTCCCCCAAGTCCTTTAAAGGCAGTTCCCCTGACTATGCGGTGAATTACCGTTTCGGCATTATCATTTTTATGATGAGCAGCGGCTACGCAGTTGCAGCCGTTATTTTTTGCAATATTCGCAAGTTTTTCAAGCCTTAAGTTCCTGCCTGCCGTTTCGATTGAGAGCCTGTTTTCCTCTGCGTATTTTTTGACATCCACCTGTTCGATTGTCAGGGGCAGTTTGTGTTTTTGAGCCAGAGCCTTTACAAATTTTTCATCTTCGATGGCTTCGGCCCCTCGCAATTGATGATTTATGTGTGCGATATAGAAATCACTACTTATCCTGCCGGCAAGTTTCATTTTTGTAAGGATTTCGACAAGCCCGACCGAATCGGCGCCGCCTGAAACAGCCAACAAGGCCTTTGTGCCGGGCGGCAAAAGGTTATTCTGTTTTAGAAAAGCTAATGTTTTTTCTTCGATCTTTTTTTGCATATTCAAATCGGCACAAAAAACAGGCCTGCATTATAATTACAGGCCTGATGTTTTTAACAGTAAAGTTAGATACTATTTAATTTTTACGGAAGCCGGCTCAATCATTAGCTCGGCAACTCTCAACTGTATTGTTTCGCGATATTCGGGATAGTTTTCTTTTTTGAGGGATTCTTTATAAAGCTTTAGGGCCTGGGACCTTTCAAACAGCTTATAGTCGAGGATTTTTGCCGCTTTATAACGGGCAGGATGCGGCGTTTGGGGGTCCCACTGGAAAGCTCTTTTGTAATAAAGAACCGCGATTGAATGGTCACCGAAGAACTCATGAATTTGACCTGCCGTATATGCTGCATCGTCTATCTTGTCGCTTGTCGGATATTCTTTTATCAACTGATTGAATTTGTTCAGTGCAAGCTGCATTTTGGTTTTGCTGACAATAAGCGGCAGCGGAATAAGCATCGTCCTTTTATATAGTTTGACACCTTCGTTATAAAGCGCCGTTGCTTTCGGTATGGCCTCTGTTGCCGCAAGTTTACCACTTGCCACTTCGGCCTGAATGATATAGCGATACCGCGGTGCAGAATCCAGTGAAGCGAGCTCCCTTTGAACCCATTCGAGCTTGAGCTGGTTGCCGGCTTGCTCATAAAAGGCCTGGATTTTCTCAAGCTCCTTACGGTATGCAAGGCGTTTTTTTGCAATCTCTTCAGCTAAGGCAACCTCAGTAGCGGCCGAGGGCGTCATCTCCTCGAACACGTCAGGCCCCGGCTTTTCTGTCATAAACCTTTTCTGGCTGTCCATACAGCCGGTTAGGATTATAGCAAACGATATGAAAATTATTAATAGTGCTATCTTTTTCATAGTTAAATCCTTTCAACCTTAAATTCCGCCTTTTTAGCCTTTGATATAACATTAACAACTTGTAAAGCCTTGTCAAGCGGTATATTTTGCCTCAAATCCGGGCCCCGATAAAGCTAAAAAAGGGGGTTTATTTTTATCTTTCAAATAACACCTACAGGACAGGTTATTCCGGAGTTCTATTATAGAGCAATACAGAGCTTTTTGCCTTGCATCTGATAAACACAGAAGGCTATAATTTGTCGGCTGGGAGATGCAGCCGCAGATAACACCGTATGTGATGGCATACGGGAGAGAACAAATATTTTACTATATGGTACGGAACACGCAAGTAACGGAATAGTCGAATAAAAAGGAAAGGGGCAAATCAAATGAGTACGAAACCCAAAAAACTAACCACCGCAGCCGGTATTCCGGTACCTGACAATCAAACATCTTTAACTGCCGGCCGGCGAGGACCTACACTTTTGCAGGATCACTATCTGCTTGAGAAACTGGCTCACTTTAACCGGGAGCGCATTCCTGAACGTGTAGTACACGCAAAAGCGGCCGGCGCGCACGGCACCTTGACTGTTACAAATGATATTACGAAGTACACTAAGGCAAAACTGTTCTCCGAGATAGGCAAGAAAACAGAGATGTTCGGCCGGTTTTCTACTGTTGCTGGGGAGAAAGGTTCGGCAGATACGGTTCGTGATGTTAGGGGCTTTGCTCTGAAGTTCTACACGGAAGAGGGCAACTGGGATATGGTTGGCAACAACACACCGACTTTCTTCATACGGGATGCGATGAAATTCCCGGATTTCATCCTCACTCAGAAACGGGACCCCCAGACGAATGTTAAAGCAGATACGCCGCAATGGGATTTCTGGTCACAGGTTCCCGAATCATTGCATCAGGTAACCATATTGTTCTCCGACCGGGGAATTCCAAAGGGTATCCCATTTATGAATGGATACGGAAGTCACACTTATAGTTTCATCAACGCCAAAGATGAACGCTTCTGGGTGAAATTCCATTTCAAAACCCAGCAGGGCATTCAGTGTTTTATGCAGGAAGAGGCGGATAAGATTGCCGGCCGGGATCTGGACTATCATACTCATCAGTTGTTTGAGGCGATAGAAAGAAAGGAATATCCGAAG
>CAYTQR010000121.1:0-5266 GCA_964440045.1 uncultured Planctomycetaceae bacterium
CAGCTTTCGTAACGACTTAACATAAACAGCAATGAATAAATTATAACAAATAAAAAAAATGGTGTGCTAAATGATATGTTTTTATTAAAAATTTAGACTTTGTGTGTTTTTCAGGCCGAAAAGCCTGATTACCCGGCTGCTCGGCCCGTTATGCTGCATTTCTATACGAATACATTCAAGCCCGCCGAGCGACTGAGCAACTTTATCGGCCCATTCGATAAGGATAACAGAATCAGGTCCTAAAATATCCTCAAACCCCAGCGATTCAAACTCAGCTATCGTGTTTATCCGATAAGCGTCTATATGAAATATATTAAACCTGCCCTGATACTCGTTTATAATTACATAGCTTGGACTGTTGACAAGATTTGGCTTTGTCGCTCCCGCCCCTGCTGCGATACCTTTTACCAAAGTTGTTTTACCGCTGCCCAATGGACCAACCAGGCAAACGATATTCCCCGGCTGTAGCACCGAACCTATCTTACTGCCAATCTCAAAAGTCTTCTCAGCAGAATCTGAAATAATCTGTATCGCTTTATTCTTCATTTCTTCAAATGGTCATAACCACCCGGTATCAACTTAACAATTTTGCCATCGGACATTTTTATTTTTACTAAAGAACCTCTTGTAATCCTGCCTATCGCGGTAAGTTTAACCTTAAAACACCATTGTCTTTTCAAACGCCCAAACTTTTTTTCATGTATCGTAAACAGCAGCTCGAAATCTTCGCCGTCGTTTAGCGCGGAACTTAAAGGATTTTTGGTTTTCTTTGCATCTTTTGAAATCGGGATTTCTCCCGATTCTATTACAGCCCCTTTTTTGCTCAGTCTGCATATATGATTCAAATCCGTACTGAGTCCATCGCTTATATCAATCATCGCATTGGCGCCGGCTTTAGCAATTGTCAGGGCTTCTTTAATGCGAGGCCGAAATTCGAGATGTCTTTTTGCTATTGAGGCGCCCAGTGTTCCCGTCACACAAACAATATCGCCAATCTTTGCAGTATCTCTCCGGACAGGTTTCGTCCCAGCCGGTTTACTCAACATCGCAACACTCACAGCGAGCCGCCCCGGCCACGAGGCCATATCGCCGCCTATCAGGGCACAATCATACTTTTTTGCCGCTGTAAGTATCCCCTTGTGCAGTTTTTTAAGCTTTTGCGAACCGAAATTTCTCGGCAAAGCAACCGAAACAACCGCCCCGAGCGGTATCGTCGCCATTGCCGCACAATCGCTCAAGCTGCACGCCATTGCCTTATAGCCGATTTGCTCAAGAGTTGCTTTTTTACTATCGAAATGTACGCCGTCGAGAAGGATATCCGTTGTAATAAGCGCTGAGGAGTTTTTCGATAGCTTAACCTGGGCCATATCATCGCCGATGCCGATGGGAAACTTTGCGGTTTTAAGCTTTCCCTTGGCCGCGAAGTATTGAACAAGCTCTCTCTCGCCGCTGCTCATCGCTCTGAAAACTGCTTCTTCCAGTAACTAATCTGCTCAAGACTGTGCGCAGGTCCCGCCGAAGCGTCACTTTTATATGCCCCTGCTACATTTTTACTGCCTAAATGCTGATAAACATCTTCATCGATAACTTCAGAATACTTCTTAAATTCTTCGATACCGATTTCAGCAAGACTCTTTTCTTGTTTTTCGCATTCGGTCACTAAAGAACCGACTATACCGTGAGCCGTGCGGAAAGGCACGCCTTTTGTGACAAGATATTCTGCAAGCGACGTAGCGTCAAGAAAGCCTTTCTCGATATCCGCCGAAATCTTATCTTTTTTAAAGACAGTGTTTCCGACTATCGCACAGGCCATATCGATACAGGCCTCTATCGTATCGGCGGCATTAAAAGTATGCACCTTGTCTTCCTGCAAATCTCGGTTATAGCCGCTCGGCTGAGCCTTTAATATCGTAAGAATCGCCATAAGCGAACCGTAAACAGCGCCGTTTTTGCCGCGAATAAGTTCAAGCATATCAGGATTGCGCTTCTGAGGCATCATACTCGACGAAGTACAGAACGCATCGTCAATCCGTATAAAATCAAACTCCGTTGTCGAGAAAAGAATCCAGTCTTCAGCCAGCTTCGACAGATGCGCTGCGATAAGACAGCAGTCAAAGACAAACTCCGCACAAAAATCCCTGTCGGATACCGAATCTATCGTATTATAGGTAATATCAGAAAAGCCCAAAAGGCCGCAGGTCTGTTTCCTGTCCAATGGCAGTGAGGAACCTGCAATCGCTCCACTGCCCAGTGGCGAAACATTCACGCCCAATCGGCAGTTTTTTAACCGAAGAAAATCACGGTTAAGCTGTTCGACAAAACCCAATAAATAAGCTGCGATAGAAACAGGCACAGCTCGCTGCAAATGAGTATAACCCGGCATAATATCCGATGTGTATTTCTCCGCAAGTTTGACCAGGGCCTTTTGCAGCAGTGTAATTTTGGCGATGATTATTTCTATTTCGTCGCGCATCCACAGACGCATATCAGTTGCAACCTGGTCGTTTCGGCTTCGGCCCATGTGAAGCTTCCTGCCTGTATCGCCGATTTTCTTTATCAGTGCCGCTTCAATCGCCATATGAATATCTTCATAAGTTTTATCAAATTTAAACTTGCCCTCGGCTATCTGGCGTGAAATCTCTATCAGAGCCTCTTTTATCTGTTTAAACTCTTCCTTCGTCAGCAGCTTCTGCTCACATAGCATCTCGGCGTGGGCAATCGAACCGACAATATCATATTTATACAGCCGTTTATCTATCGAAAGCGATTCAACAAAATCAACAGCCAATGAATCGGTAGCCTTGTCCAGCCGTTTCTCCCAGCTTTTTTGTGGTTGGCTCATATCTTCTCCAATCAAATATTGCTTATCATTCAAACGTCAATAAATTATAACCACAAATGAACATGAATAAACACAATTTTTCAACTCAAAACTAAGAATTCAAAACTTAACACTTTTCTTGTCTTTCTTCCTTAGGCCTCGTTTTCCATCGGCGGTGAATCCACCAGTACTGAGCCGGGTCCTTGCGAATCGCATCTTCAAAGGCCTTAGTATATTCCTGTGTAATCCACAACAGCGCATCCTCTTTATCCTTCCATTCTTCGGGCATAATCAGCCTTACTATTTCAACTTCAAAAAAGAACTTATTATCCACTCTCCTGTTCATCCCAACCCCTATAGGCAGATCATATTCCATCGCCAACAGCCCGATGCTCTTATATGTCCTTGCTTTTCTGCCTAAAAAATCGACAAATATCCCTTTTTTGCCCGCGTTCTGGTCCGCTATAAAGCAAAGCGCCGAACCCTGCTTAATGATTTTCTCCATCGATTCGGTCGCACCTTTTTTGTCGATAATCTTCTGATTACCGTGCTGGCGAACACCATATAGATATTTGGTAAGAAATTTATTATCAAAAGGCCTTGCGATACTGTAAATATCAAAACCGACTTCGCCTAATATATACCCCATAATCTCGAAATTGCTGTAATGCGCCGCCACCAGCAGCAAAGGCCTTCGCCCCGCCATCATCCATTTCACCGGCTCAACGTTTTTATAACTCGAATACAGCTCCCAGTTATCCTTGTTCAGCAGCCTGGGAGTAAAAATTACATCTACCGCTAACATTACAAGATACTCGAAACTTCGTTTGCCTGTTTTTTTTATCCATTCATCATCTTTATCCGGAAAACTTGCACGAAGGTTATTAATCGCTCTGTCCCTGCCCCGATGATAATGTTTCCATAATCCTCTTCCCAAAAAACAGGCAAATTTGAGAACCTTTTCAACCGGAAACAGGGAAACAATAAATATAACAATACGCAGCAGAACATAGAGAAGCCAATGCTCTATAACCGTCTTTTTTCTCTTATGCCTTTTTCGTTTTCGTATTTCTTCTGCCATATTTTTGTTTAGCCGTCGCTACTTGTTTAGCCGTCGCCGGCACGGCGACGCGGTTAGCCCCCACCCCTGCGGTGGGGGTCATTTCACGGTTTCACAATAATTATTTTTCTGCCAATTGAATTATCATTGACTCTATCGCCGTCTGCGCCGTCGCTCGGCCGGTTTTGATTCCGTAATCAATCTCGGCAAGTTGTTTTAAGCACTCGCCGAGCTTTTCAAGCGGCATTTTTTTGAGTGTACTAAAAAATTCGTTCTTATTCCAGAAAATGCGAAGTTTCTTTGATATAAAATCTGTCGAATCGCCGTTTTTCAGCATAGCAGATGCAGAAAACATCCTGCGAAAATGCCACGCAAAAGCCCCGACAACCGTATATTCAGCGTCCTTGTCGGAGCTGAACATTATGCGCAATTTCTCAATCGCCTTTGCCGTATTCCCTGCCGTCATAGAATCAATCACCTCAAATGCACCGAATATGCGATTATGCCCACAAAGCGCTGATATATCTTTTTCGGTTATAGCATTAGCCGTTGCATACACGGCAAGTTTATCTACTTCCCTGCACAGCATACCTGGCTCATCGCCGACAACTTCAACAAGCATCTGCCCTGCATTATAAGAAAGACCCTTGCCGTGCTGCTCGCTTGCGTAATTGCGTACATAACTAATAAGAGAGCTTGTTTTTAGCTGTGAAACCTCTATTAACTGCCCCACCTTCGGCAGAGCCTGGGCAAGTTTGGTATTGCCCGGCCAACTGCTCACCGCAAGAACAAGAACACCGCTTGAAGCAGGATGTTCAAAATACTTTTCAAGAAGCCCCCTGTTTTCGGAAACGAATTTGTCTGCCTTTGTTAAGACCACAACCCGCCTGTCGCCAAGAAACGGCAGCGTCCTCAGCTCATCAAAAACCTCTACCGCCGTTACATCATCTCCATCATTTTGCCGCAGGCACATCTGCATCTGCTCAGGCTCGAGGAATCGGCCAACAAGATTGCTCACCTGCTCAGCCAGCAAAAATTCATCCTTGCCGACAACAACATATATCGGTTTAACCTCTTGTTTCTTGATTGAAGACATGTGTTACTGTTGCTCATCCTGAACTTGGGTATCTTCTTCTGTACTCTCCGACTGCTGTTCTTCGCCGTTATTTTCTGCCTGGCCAGGTTCTTCCTTATCTTCTTTGATAACTCGTTCAACCGCAACGACTTTATCGCCTGCCTCGAGCTTTATTAATCTTACGCCCTGCGTATTTCTGCCGATTTCCCGTATCTGTTCAAGACCGGTACGGATAATAATACCGTTAGCTGTCATAATCATAATATCATCTTCACTCTTTACCGCCTTAAGTGCGACAACACTGCCGTTC
>CAYTQR010000122.1:0-5198 GCA_964440045.1 uncultured Planctomycetaceae bacterium
GCCTGCTTGTCTGTATATCCGCCGCAGGCAACTATATCATCGAGCAGTTTGTTCCACATAATCTCAAATGCTTTGACCCAGCTATCGGCAGGAGTCATTGGTTTATGTTCTCCCAGATAGCCGTACTTTTGAGCGGTTATCGAATGCAGCTGTTTAAGATATCCGCCTACCTGTCTTAATACTTTGGCAAGGCTGAATCTATCAGTGTATGAAAGCGGCGAACCTTTTAGTTTTTCCATTATCAGATATGGCCTTGGGGCAATCGCCCTGCTGTCATCGTAAACAAGGATTTGGGCAATGGGAATGTCGGTCTTTTCTTTTATGATTTTATGCAGACCCGGCTCCTGTGCCATCATATTTTTTTCATAAAACAGAAAACCTGCATCATCCGGCGGGGCCATTCTGAAGACATAGTCTTTGCCGTCAAGAGTGAAGAAAAGACTTTCGTTGAATTTGCCTGTCGATGGTTTTTTTATATTGGCAGGTTTTATGTCTTTGCCGAGTTTTGCCTTGCAAATTTCTTTGAGATATTCAGCATTTTTCATTTTCAACGGCGAAAGAAACTAATAAACATATATCGAAGCATCTGGATTAAACGGATTTGTCCGCATTGCAAGACTGAAAAGGTACGGATATTCGGTCTTGAGATGTCTGGCATATTCAATCCATTCGAAAATAATGGCACGGTACGCCCTTTTCATATCTCCGAGAAGATGAGTTATGTCATTTTCAGGCAAACCTTTTAGTTTTTCTCTGTAGATTAATTCTTCTGTCAGGTGAAAAACCGCCCAGAGCATATCAGTGAATCTGTCGTGTTCGAGCAGATTGGGGTTTTCGAGCAGCCGCATCAAAAATTTCCTTTTGCCAATAAGATATGCCCTAAGTTCTTCGAGGTCTGCCCTGTCAAGTTGCAGATTATATTTGTGTTTTTTCAGAACGCTTACTGCTGAAGCAAATTTTTCATTAGTCCAATCATCTTCGATTACAAGCTGGTCGCGTATATCTTCGGCATCGGGATCCAGATCGTAAAATTTTTCGGCAAGTTTTGTTCCCGTATCACTGAAAAAAGTACCTATAACCATATTCATTTTTGACAGCTTGTTTTTCTTTTCACGAATGCCGAGCAGATTATGTATTATCAGCGTAACCAGCAGCACTTCCACCGGGACAAAAGCTATATCACCCACAAGATATATTAAAATATGATGCGCATCGTGGAAAAATAGAAAGTGTAGCAGATAAAAAGCTGTTGAAAGAAGTACAAGCACAATACCGAAAACTATCTGCCAGCTGTATTTTCTCATTATATTACTCCGATAACCAACTTTTACCGATTGTGACATCGACTTTTAAAGGCGCTTTGAGTTTTATTGCGCCGGTCATTTCATCGCCGAAGATTTTTGCCAGTTTTTCAGATTCTTTGCCGGCTGTCTCAAAAACCAGTTCATCATGAATTTGCAAAATCATCTTTGCAGACAGCTTTTCTTTCTCGATTCTTTTTTGGATTCTTATCATTGCAATTTTTATCAAATCGGCGGCAGAGCCCTGAATGAGTGTATTTATAACCAGTCTTTCGGCCTGTGACCTTACATTTGTGTTTTTGCTTTTAAGGTCGCTGATTTTTCTTCTTCTGCCGCAGATAGTCTCGGCAAAACCGGTCTTTTTTACCTTTTCTATAGCATCTGATTTGAACTGCTGTATAGATTTGTAGCGAGCGAAATAATCATCGATAAACTTTTTGGCCTCGGCCATATTCATACCTGTTGTCTTGCTTAGGCCGAAAGGTCCCTGCCCGTAAATCAGACCGAAATTAACCGCCTTGCAGCGGGATCGCATTTCGCTGGTTACTTCCTTTATATCCACATCATAAATCTGTGAGGCGACAAAGCTGTGAATGTCCCTGTCTTGTTCAAAGGCTTTTATCAGTGCTTTATCGCCTGAAAGATGTGCCAGCACGCGAAGTTCAATCTGCGAATAGTCGAGACTGACAATTTTATCGGTTTTGCTTTCCGGCACAAATGCAGAGCGGATTTTTTTGCCTATTTCGGTTCGTATAGGAATATTCTGCAGGTTCGGGTTAGATGAGCTTAATCTGCCGGTAGCGGTTATTGTTTGATTGAAACTTGCATGCACCCTGCCGGTTCGAGGATTTATAAGTACGCCTAATTTGTCGGTATAAGTATTCTTGAGTTTGCTTAGCTGGCGATGCTGAAGTATCAGTTCAATGATTGGATGTTCGCCGGCCAGGGTTTCAAGAACGCCTACATCGGTACTCGGACCGGTTTTGCCGCTACGAATAGACTGCAAACCCAGCCTTTCAAACAGCACCTCTGCAAGCTGTTTTGGCGAATCGACGTTGAACACCCCGCCTGCAAGACTGTGAATTTTCTCTGTAGTTTCTTCGAGCTTGTCATTTATTTCAATCGACATCTGTTTTAGGATATGCACATCGACCTTTACGCCGGCAAGTTCCATAGTGGTTAATACACCGACAAGAGGCATCTCAATTTCTTCAAAAAGCTGTTTGAGCTTCGGTTCCTTTTCCAGTCTGCCGTTTAGATACTGATAGAGCTGAAAGGTAATATCGGCATCTTCGCACGAATAATCACAGGCTGATTCGGTATCGACAATATCAAAGGTGGCCTGGTTTTTACCTTTGCCGATAAGGTCTGAAATAGGAATATCTTGATAATGTAAAAAATCCGCTGCCATATTATCGAGCGAATGGCTCCTGCGCTCGGCATCGAGCACATACGAAGCTATCATCGTATCAAAAACAAGCCCTTTTACCGGCATATCAGAATTGTGCAATACAATCATATCGTATTTTGCGTTCTGAGCGATTTTTTTGATTCTTTCATCAGCCAAAATGGGCGATAATTTTTGCCTTACCGTTGAGATGCCAAGACATTTTGCTCCCATCGGCGCTTTTACCGCCAGGTAATAGCCGCTATGTGCTTTCCATGAAAAGCTTATACCCACAAGTTCGGACCGATGAGCCGATATTGAGGTTGTTTCGGTATCGAAAGCAAAAAGTTTTTGTTTTTTGAGTTTTGCGGCAAAATCATCAAGTTTTGCCGGCGTATCTATCAGGAGATAATTATGCTTTACTGTTTTTATTGAATTCATCTGTGTACCGGCTGAAAATTCGACAGATTCTCCTTCTGTCGGCTTTAAATCCAATTGTGTCAAAAGCCTGTTGAAGCCCAGTTCTGTAAAAACAGCGGCAAGTTTTTCGTTATCGAATTTTTTAACAGCAAAGTTTTTTTTGTCGAGTTTTACAGGCATATTGCAATCTATAGTAACGAGTTCTTTGCTTAGAAATGCCTGTTCTTTAAATTCGCGAAGATTTTCGCCTCTTTTACCTTTAATCTCATCAACGTTTTTATATAAATTGTCAAGAGTACCATACTTCTGAATTAATTTGATTGCGTTCATTTCCCCGATTAGCGGTACGCCCGGAATGTTGTCGGACGCATCTCCCTGCAGAGCCAAAACGTCGATAAAATGTTCAGGCTTAATTTTATATTTTTCGAACAGTGTATCATCGTCAAGAATATCCCCTTTTTTGACATCAAAAATATAAGTATGGTCATCGACAAGCTGATACATATCTTTATCTTTTGCACAGATGTAGGTATCGATACCGTCCTTTGATGCCTTTGTGGCAAGTGTGCCGATTATATCGTCAGCCTCGAATGTACTTTCGCGGATAATCGGAATATTCATAGCTTCGAGGATTTGCTCTATCCGATTTATCTGCACCGGCATCTCATCAGGCATTGGCGGTCTGTGGGCCTTATATTCTTTGTAAATTTCCCTCCGGAAAGTGGGCTCTTTTGAATCCATTGCGACTACGAGCATATCCGGCTTTTTTGTTTCGAGCAGTTTTAAAATCATATTGGTAAAGATATATGTCGCCTTGGTGGGTTCACCAGCCGGGCTGGTAAGCTTTTGGCTCATCGGTGCGTAAAAAGCCGCGTAAATATGTGCATGACCGTCAATAATATAAAGTGTTTTTGCCATAGGAATCATTTCTTTATATTTTCTGTGCTTTGGAGCTTTTGTTTTTCAGCCAGAACAACAGCAAGATTCTTTTTTGCAGATACGTGGCCGGGATTGATTTTGAGGGTCTGGTTAAAATAAGCGATAGCCTCGTCAAATTTTTTCTGTCCGTAAAGTGTTGCACCAAGGTCATTGAGGACATCAGGAATATTGGGGCTTGTCAAAAGAATCTTGCGAAACTCTATCTCAGCTTCCTTGTATCGGCCGAGTTTTAACAGGGCACTGCCAATATCATAGTGTGCTTGGGGTGTATCCATCGTTTCAGCCACTATTTTGTAATGTTCGATAGCTTCAGCGAGTTTACCTTTAGTTGCGAGAGCGGTAGCAAGATTAGCACGAGTCATCGCCATATCAGGACTTAGTTCAAGCACCTTTTCGTAATAGCTGATAGCCTCGTCAACTCTTCCATCGCTGTGGATAGCAACTGCCAGGCCGTTAAGGGCCTCGAGGCTATCTGGGTGAATCCGAAGAGCCTCTCTATTATGCCAGATTGCTTCGTCAACCCGGCCCCGCTCTATAAGTATCGGCCCTATGCTGAAATGTGCTTTATAGTTATCTTTAGTTACTAACAGTGCGTGCTGACAAAGTGTCAGAGAGTTCTTCCAGTATCGCTGCTGTAAGTGAGCGCATATAGCCAGTACAGACAAAACCATTAACGAAAACATCCAAAGCATAGTCTTATGACGTTGCCGCTTTTCAAACAGTTCGCTTGCGCCCCATGCAATGATTATAAATAAACCTGTCAGAGTGATATAGCTGTATCGGTCGGACATCGCCTGCGTACCAACCTGGACCAGACCAATGACGGGCACAAGCGTTCCAAGATACCAGAACCAGCCTACAGCGAGATAGCGGCGTTTTGCAGCGAATTTAAGTATAACAATTGTTACAGCCAGCAGTAAAACAGCGGATACTCCGGCTAAAATAAATGATATATTTTTACCGGGATGCGGATAAAACATTGCCAGCCGGACGGGCCAAATCATTTTGATAATATATTGGATATAAGAAATAGAACTATTGGCAAGGCGGACGAGAAAACCGAAATCTTCTCCTTCAACCATTGCCCCGGCTTTTCTCTGGACAATGAAAGTAACTACTCTCGATGCAAGAACTATCGCAAATAATGGAAT
>CAYTQR010000123.1:0-5071 GCA_964440045.1 uncultured Planctomycetaceae bacterium
ATTGAAAAGGGTTCTTATTACAGGCGGTGCAGGTTTCATAGGCAGCAATTTTGTCAGGCTGACCCTTGCCGAGCAGTCAGATTGCTTCATTGTCAATTTGGACAAACTCACTTATGCCGGCAATCTTGAAAACCTTGAAGGTTTTCTCAAACATCCTAACCATATTTTTATCAAGGCTGATATATGTGACGGCCAGGCAGTCGAAAAAATTATTGATGAGCATAAAATAGAGATAATTATAAATTTCGCTGCTGAAAGCCATGTCGACCGTTCAATCACAGGCCCTAAAGTTTTCATAGATACTAATGTAAACGGCACGTTGACACTGCTGCAGGCGGCCCGCGAAAAAAATGTCGAACGCTTCATACAAATTTCAACCGACGAAGTTTACGGCGAACTCGGCTCAACGGGCAAATTCACCGAAGAGACACCTTTGTCTCCCAATTCGCCATATTCAGCAAGCAAGGCGGCGGCGGACTTTCTGGTAAAAGCCTTCGGGCATACCTGGGGGCTGAAATACAATATAACCCGCTGCTCAAATAATTACGGGCCGTATCAGTTCCCTGAAAAAATGATTCCGTTAATGATTAATAACGCCTTGAACGATAAATCATTGCCCGTTTACGGCGATGGTTTGAATGTTCGTGACTGGATACACGTCGAAGACCATTGCAGGGCCATCTGGAAAGTTCTGACGGATGGAAAACCGGGCGAAGTTTATAACATCGGTTCAAGCAGCGAAAAAACAAATCTTGAGGTAGTAAAAACCATACTTAAGCTCGTTGACAAACCCGAGTCCCTGATAACTTATGTTAAAGATCGTCCCGGCCACGACAGGCGATATGCGATAGATTCGTCAAAGATAAATACTCAGCTTGGTTGGCACGCCACGACAAAATTTGAACAGGGCATAAAAAATACAATTGACTGGTATCTGCAAAATGAAAAATGGCTCAGCGATGTGACAAGCGGCCACTACCAGCAATACTATCAGCAGATGTATACTGACCGTTAGATGCTATGCGGAATGGAAAAATCATCGTAGCAAGATTCTGGACTAAATTTGGAGGGGATATCCCTTCCAGAACACCTGTAATCCTCGGCATAAATCCTGAAAAATACGAAACAATATCTATCTACCTTACAAAAAACAGCCCCAATCCCAATATCTTTCAGCAAAAAGGCCAAAGGGTTTTTTACATAACCGAAAAGTCAGAACTACCGTTCTTTAAGCTCAAGGTTTTTCTGAAATTAGCATCAATTCTTAAAAACGAACACGTCGATATACTTCACAGCCATAAACACAAGTCGGTTATTTACGGCACAATCGCCGGCAAACTGGCAGGTGTGCCGATAATTATTGCCCATGTCCACGGCATGGGCAGGAGCAGAAACCTGCGCAGAAAACTTCTCAATCGTTTTATATTGACACGAGCAAACAAAATCCTTGCGGTGGGCCAGGCGGTAAAAGAAGACATTTTGAAAAACAACCCTTCAATCAAGCCCCAAAATGTTATCAATCTCGGCAACTCAATAGACTATGATTATTTCGCCTCAAATATTCCAGACCACTCCAACGCCCGCAGGAAACTCGGCATCTCTGAGAAATCTTTTGTTTTCGCCACAGCCGGCAGGCTTTCTCCAACTAAAGGCCAGCAGTATTTAATCACAGCATTTGCGCAGATAAGAAAACAATTAAGCAATGCCGAATTGATGATTGCCGGCACAGGCGAGTTAAAGAACGAGCTTGATAACCTGGCCTCTGAGCTCGGCTGCAGTTCATCTGTCCACTTTTTAAACCACGTTGATGATATGCGCCAATTTTACAGCGCAGTTGACTGTTTCGTTTTACCCTCTGTCGCTGAGGGTCTGCCACGGTCCCTCGCCGAAGCGGTGGTATCAGGCGTTTTCTGCATAGGCACAGATGCCGGCGGTATCCCTGAAATTCTTAACAACGGCAATTACGGCTTGCTTGTGCCGTCAAAAAACCCAACCACCCTTGCAGAAGCTATGCTTAAGACGATAAATATGCCGCAGCAGGAAAAGAGTGCAATCGTTTCAGCGGCAAAAGAGTATATCAAAGAAAATTTTAGCCATAATGTTATAATAAAAAAAATCGAAAACATTTATGACGCTCTGGTTGCGGAGAAAATTGATAAATGCCGCGAATCCTGATTTTAAGCAGGCATATAGAAAGCGCCAGTTTCAGACAGAGAATCGCTTTATACTTTAAAAGTCTCAAACAAGCCGGCATAAAATATGACATTGAGCCTCTACCTTCCGGATTCTGGAAAACTCTAAAGCTTTTTGGCAATGCTCACGATTTTGATGCTGTTTTTCTGCACAAAAAAAGATTACCTCCGCTTCAAAGACTTTCCCTGCGTAAAAACGCAAAACAAATAATCTACGACTTTGACGATGCCGTAATGTTTGACCATAAAAATCCTCAAATACCTCATAGCAAAAAGTTGAAAAGATTTGCCGATACCGTAATAATGGCTGACAGCATTATTGCCGGCAATAGTTTCCTTGCCGACTTTGCGAAAAAATTCAATAACAACACAGTTGTTCTGCCTACCGGCATTAACGCCGCTGAATATGAACTTGAGAAAAAAATATCGGACGAAAAAATCCGCCTTGTCTGGATAGGCTCCGGCAGTAACCTGCCGTATCTTGAACATATAAAGGATTCCCTCGAACAAATCGGCAAAAAATACAATAACGTCATTTTAAGAATAATTTGTAATGAATTTTTTGACCTTACGAATATGCCTGTGGAAAAAATTCGATGGTCTCTCGAAACCCAGATACCGGACCTTATAAACAGTGATATCGGCCTTGCACCCCTACCGGGTGATAATTTCACAAAAGGTAAGTGCGGCTTTAAAATCCTTCAATATTGTGCTGCGTCACTGCCTGTTGTGGCAAGTCCTGTTGGCGTAAATTCCCAGCTTGTTCACCACGGCGTAAACGGTTTTCTTGCTGAAAACTCCTCACAGTGGTTTGATAATTTAAGCGAGCTTATTGACAACCCTGACCTTCGGTGCAAAATGGGGCAGGAGGCAAGAAAACTCGCAAAGGATTATAATGTTTCTATACTTGCAAAAAAGTTCGTAAATACAATTTTAAATACATTGTCGGACAATGAATCCTGAACTCTCAATAATAATAGTTAATTATAATCGCTGTGACCTTATTCTAAATTGCCTTAAGAGCATTTTTGATAATCCCCCCAGCCGCAGTTTTGAAATAATTGTTGTTGATAATGCCAGTGCCGATAACTCTGCGCAAAATGTTGAACAAAATTTCAAAAATGTAAAACTAATAAAAAATCACACAAATAAAGGTTTTGCTGTCGCCAATAATCAGGCCCTGCAGATAGCCCGTGGAAAATTCATTCTTTTTTTAAATTCCGACACAATAGTACTGAAAGATTCAATCGATATTCTGGCAGAATTTCTCGAAAAAACTCCACAGGCTGGTCTGTGCTCCCCGAAACTGCTCAATCCCGATGGTTCCATTCAGCCGAATGTCTATCGTTTTGCTACATTTCGTTCCATTTTGGCAAGATATACAATTTTCAAGTATTTCGGCCTATTCAAAAAAGACAGAGACTTTTACAGGATGAGGAAGTTTTCTTATGATTCCGTCGCCCAAATCGACCGCCCTATGGGCGCTGCAATGATGGCTGTAAAGGACACTCTTGAGAAAATTAATAATTTTGATGAGAATTTTTTCTTTTATTTTGAGGATGCTGACCTTTGCCTCGAACTAAAAAAAGCAGGCTTCAAAATTTATTTTATTCCGAATTCCCAAATCGTCCACATCGGCCGGGCAAGTTCTGAAACGCTCGACTCGCATAAAACAGATATGACTTTTTATAGAAGTATGTTTTATTATTTTCGAAAACACAGAGGCCGATTTAACACTTTTTTGTTTTCTTTAATCTTCAAACCAGCCGCACTATTGTATTATCTATCTAAAGCAATCACAAATTCTATCACGGCTTTTATTCTTTTTTGGCAGGATAAACATAAACGAAAACACAAACTCGCAAGAGCCAAAACGGCATTTTTGTTTCTTATACGATTTCTGCCGGAATTCTTATTCTGCTAAGCTACATGTAAAAAGTTTTCAGATATTACTATGTTGTTTAGCCGTCGCCGGCACGGCGACGCATCAGAGCCCAAGCGACAGCGCAGGGATATCATCTAAAAATTTACTCAAGACAGCTTAAATACCGGCAAGTTTCCTGTAGACCTTTACAACCTCCCCGGCAGTTCTTTCCCACGTGAATAGCCCGTTTCTTTCTTTGCCTGCTGCGACAAGTCTTTGCCTTAAGTGTTCATCATTTGAGATTTTTACAATCGCCTCAGCTATTGATTCTCGGCTAAATGGGTCAACATACAATGCCGCATTGCCGGCAACCTCCGGCATAGAAGAACAATTTGAGGTAATTACCGGAGCCCCGCACGCAAAAGCTTCAAGAATAGGTATCCCGAACCCCTCATAGAGACTTGCAAAAATAAAACCCTTTGCACAACCCAGCCACAGACGAAGGTCATCAACAACTCCCGCCCATATAACATTATGATAAGAATTGGCCTTCAGCCTTTTTGCGAATTCACGTTCTCTTTTGGCAAGTTGCCCGACAACTATAAGTTTCATACCGTCCGGCAACAAACTATGTGAACGCTCAAATGCTTCGGCAATTCGTGGTATATTTTTTCGGCTGTCCGGCGAAGAAATAACGACAAGAAATTCATCCAGTCTTTGGCCAAGCTTCTCTGACAGCTTGGCCTTAATCTCGTCTTGCTCCTGTGTAGAATAAAAAATCGGGTCAATCCCCGAGGCAAGAGGAACTACATCAACTTTCTCGGACTTAATCCCGAATACAAAACACAAATCTTCTTTTGTTGACTGAGAGATAGTTAGAAAATGGTCTGCTCTTTTGACCGCAGATTCAAAAAATCCAAGCTTTGACTTCCTGTACAATTGCGGCAGCCTGTAACGTCTCAAATCATAAACCGTCATCAAGCAAGGCTTAGCCTTAGTTGGCGGCATTAAATGA
>CAYTQR010000124.1:0-5027 GCA_964440045.1 uncultured Planctomycetaceae bacterium
GTATCGGACTTTGTCAGAGAAAGAATTGTCAGAGCGATGGAGACTCTGGCCGATAACTATGACGTAATTATTGTAGATACCTCTGCCGGCATGGGCAAAATGGTTTTATCTTTCTGTATGGCTTCTGACCATACTGTTCTGGTAACTACGCCTGAACCTACGGCAATAACAGATGCTTATACCGTACTCAAGGCTCTTACGATTAAGCGGTATGATGGCAGAGTCAGTCTTCTTGTAAATATGGCATCGAGTATAACCGAAGGAAAGAATGTTTACAGACAGGTTTCCTCGGCAGCGGCACAGTTTATGGGTGTCAAACTTCATCATGCCGGCGTTCTTGTCAGGGATGAGCGCGTATCTCTTGCCGTAAAGAAGCGCCAACCGGTAGTGCTTGAATATCCGAAGTGCTCTACTACACGGACGTTGATGACTGTTGCAGCCAGGCTGAGCAGGATTCCTGTAAATAATGCGGCAGGACAGAGTTTTTTTAAAAAAGTTGTTAACTGGTTTTCCTAAAACGCCCCCTGTAAAAGGCCGATATTACTTGTGGAAGCATTAAAGGCGTTAAATCCGTTAAAAGCGGTGCACTTTAAAAACTGAATTCTATTTTTCAAAACTTATCGGACTTCTGGGTCTGTATGAAATTTTTGGAGGACAAAAAATGTTGTCGGCAAAAAAAAATGTAGAAGTTGACATAGATGTCCTATGGGAAGAGTTTTTCAAAGAGCGTAACGAGGAGAACCGCAACAATCTGATGGAATACTACCTACCGATTGTCAAATATACCGCCGAGCGGGTATATGTCAAACTCCCTGAAAAGGTTGAGGTTGATGATTTAATCAGTGCCGGCATATTTGGCCTGATGGATGCCATAAATGCTTATGATCCCGAAAGGGGGGTGAAATTTGCAACATATTGTACGCCTCGTATAAGGGGGGCAATTCTTGATGAGCTGCGAAGTATGGACTGGGTTCCGCGTCTTGTAAGAGCCCGTGCTCATCAGCTTGTCAACACGACAAGAATGCTTGAGGCACATCTTGGCAGGCTTCCGACCGAGCAGGAGATTGCCGATGAACTTGAGATGAATCCCGATGAGTTTCGTCGCCTGCAGCGTGACGCCACCGCTATCGGTCTTGTGTCTTTGAGCAATAATCTTGACATCGAAGGCAACAAGAATATCTGTGAAATTGATATAATTGAGGACAAAAAGAGCGAAGACCCAATGTTAGAGGCACAGAAAAGGGACTTGAAAGGTCTTCTGACAAGGGGCCTGACCCGCGCTGAAAGACTTATACTTGTCCTTTACTATTATGAGGAGATGACGATGAAGGAAATCGGCGCTACCCTTGACCTTTCCGAATCGAGGGTTTCGCAGATGCACTCATCTATAATAGCAAGGCTCAAGGCACAGATGGATACCCGCAAAAAGGAATTTTCGATTAACAAGTAGAACCCTATTGTTTTAGCAGCTTAGCGGGTACTTGGTATTGCCGGGGTTTCGAGGGCCAAAAATTACCTTTCAATTTTTCATTCACTTTAGTATTGTTTACCCTTGAAGACTTATTGTTTTAACAGGTTCCCGAATGCAATTTACGAAAATGCACGGTATTGGCAATGATTATGTCTATGTGAATTGTTTCACTCAGACGGTTAAAGACCCCATCGCTTTGGCGCCTCTCATCAGTGACCGTCACAGAGGCGTAGGCGCCGATGGTCTGATTTTAATATGTCCGTCCGAAACTGCTGATGTCAGGATGAGGATGTTTAATGCCGACGGTTCCGAAGCTCAGATGTGCGGCAACGGTATCCGCTGCCTGGCAAAATATGCATATGAGCATTCTCTCGGCAGCAAAGGCAGGGCGTTTTCTGTGCCCGGTGGAGACAGCTTCCCTGTTTCTCTACGCGTCGAGACAGGCAGAGGCATTCTTACCCTTGGTTTACGAGTTGATGACAACGATAAAGTTGAAAAAGTTTGCGTCAATATGGGCCAGCCGATTCTCGAACCGGCCAAGATTCCCGTTGCACTCGAAAGTGACAGTGTTATTGAAACAGCTATTGATGTCCAGGGCCGGCGGATGCTGATGACCTGCGTCTCGATGGGCAATCCCCATGCTGTGTTTTTCACTGACGACCTTTCAGCAATTGAACTGGAAAAAACAGGACCTGCGATAGAGAATCACGAGCTTTTTCCTCAGAGAGTTAACGCTCATTTTGTAAGGGTCGATTCTCCGGGCGAATTTACAATGATTACATGGGAACGGGGCAGCGGGGCGACTCTTGCCTGCGGTACCGGCGCCTGCGCCTGCTGCGTGGCTGCGGTACTTACCAACAGATGCGATAGGGCGGTTAAAGCTAACCTGCCGGGCGGAACACTTGAGTTAAACTGGTCCCAGCAGGATAATTGTGTCTATATGACCGGCCCTGCAGTGGAAGTCTTTACCGGCAACTGGCCTATATCAGAAAGCTTATGACTAAACACAAAGTAATCACTGTGTGAGTTGTGACAGCGGTGTTTACTGCCGGGAGAAAAATTTCAGGATTAGCAGGCTCAATCTCTGCATTTTTAATATTCTTTAACAGCCAGGGAAATGCTATTATAGCGACTGCGGACGGATATGGAATTATTCTTAATGCTGCGCCGCAGGCTATAAGGATAAATGTAATCGTCAGACATATTTTGAGCAGTATGAATGCTTTCTTTTTTCCAAGCTTAACCACCAGGTTTCGTTTTCCAACGAGTAAGTCCTGATAGTAGTCTGGTATTTCGTTGAGAATAGCTAAGCAAAACACACTCAGACCACTGATTGCAGAGACAAAAAACGGTACAAAGTCAATTCTTTGTGTTTGAATATAATAACTGCCCAATATCATAAATGGGCCATAGCAAAGTCCTATCACTATTTCCCCCAGGCCGTGGTATGCCCATCTGATTGGCGGACCGACGTAAAAATAAGCGCCAAGAAACCCTAAGAAGCAAAATATAAGCACCGGCCAGCCTGTTTGTACAGTCAGGTAAAGACCAATGATGAACGCAAGGGCAAGTGATAAAATCCCTGCCTTAAAAAACCAATCTGGAATCTTCGGTTGGTTCTGAGAAAAAATCCTGTCGCCGCCTTCTTTGGAATCGAAATATTCATTGAACAACTCTACGGCGACGAGAACGAGGAAAATACCGGCAAAACCAAGCCAGAAACGAAAGGCATTAAACTTTGCCTGAACGCCAAATGCTACGGCCTGACCCAGGAAATATGGGAACAGTCCCGCAAAGAAAAAAAAACGGTATCTGATTAATTTTATCAGGTTCACAGCAGGTTCGCTATGGGATGCCTTACGGCAACTAAATTTCTATCCAGTTGTTTGATTCGGCTAATAGTTTCGCATCGGCAATAACTTTTTCGGCAAACTCGGTTACCTGTGGATTTCGCCATGCTTTTTTATAACTTTCCCAGATTTCTGAAAGACTCTGTTTTTTTAAATCCCCGCAGACAAAAGGCAGGGCGGATATAAGTTTGACCTTGCCGTTTGGCAGGATAAGCAGGCTTGCTGCCGGCTGCTCCATGCGATATTTCAACTCTTCAATGATGTCTGAAGGATAATAGTAAACCTTCATTCTGCCGTCATAAAAGTCGGCTTTTTTCTGAAGTACACTGAAAAAGTTATCATATTCCTCATTCGATGAACATATGATATCCCAGTTTTTTGCTGCTCGGCCGATACGCATTGTTCTGCCTGTATAAACGCCGTAAGCGCCCATCGAATAGGCCATATCTATAACATCGCCTATCTCGTGGCAGTTAAACTTCGTAGGAACGAAGACAATTTCGGTATTTACACCGTTTTTTATAAGACATTTGCAAGCTGATACCGCTTTTTCCCAATTGCCTCCCGTTCTTAGCCTCCCATGCGTTTCGGCTGTTGCGCCATCGAGACTTATCTGCACCGACCGCAGTTTTAACTCTGCCAGCCTGCCGGCAGTCTGTTCATCGATAAACTCGCCGTTGGTCTCTATCTTGAGACTTGTATTGTTGCCTCTGATAAACTCACAAACATCGAAAAAATGAGGGCAAAGCATCGGCTCTCCACCCGATATAGCCACATAAGGGATATTTGATTCTGTGATTTGCCTGCAGAAATCAAGGGCCTCTTCTTTGGTCATCTCATCGGGCATACTGTGGCCTGATTCCTCACAGCAATGCAGACACCTTAGATTGCAGGCTGAATTAAGCTGCCAGGCAATAAAAAGCGGTGACTGATAATCCTCGAAATTACAGCCTTTGAGAATTTCCCTCAGTTGATCGTCAGGCCCGGGATTGGTTAAGCGAGCTAATTTCCTATCTTCGGCTGTAATGTCCATATTTGTTCCTATGCATTTATTATATTGTTTAACTTTAGTTCGTTTGTAAACTCGAGGATGTCTTCGGCAATAATTTGCCCCTCGCCGTCGAATGAACCTTTCAATTCACTAATAATTTTGGGCAAATCCATACCTTTCTCTATCAGAGACAGGATATCAGCGCCAATCCGGTCGGTTACAAATATCTTTTCGGTTAAAGTGTCAAATATAACCGTTCCAAATTTCTCTTTTCTAATTTTGGTATGCTCGGTAAAATTCATCTCGTTTTCACTTTCAATTATGTAAATCTGATATAAGGCTGTGCCATTACTTTGCCGGAAACATCCTCAAGTCTGGGCTTTCGCCATTTAGTCTTTGGTTTGGGTTTTTCAGACTGACCGTCAGCGAATTGATTAGATTCTGTGTTTGTTTGTTTGTTGCTCATATTCGTATTCCTTACTCTTACATTTTTATATTTATCTGATATTTACCGGCTTGTCAATTCCGTAAGTTTGTGCAATAATCAAATTTGCCTCCTGCATTTTAGCTCTGTCGAGGATGATTTTCGGCCTATCGAGCTCAAATTCAATCACATCGTATTTTGCTTCCGGTTTAAGGGCCAGAGCTTGAGGGATATCTTTCATAGACCGGATTTTCATACCGTTGATATTGTCAACAACACACTGTCTAAGGC
>CAYTQR010000125.1:0-4973 GCA_964440045.1 uncultured Planctomycetaceae bacterium
GGCGTCAGTAAAATTCGGACTACCAACCAGTAGGCCTGCATTTTACTTCCTTGCCGGCCTTGTCCTCGCTCAGCCAAAAACGAAACCTAATTTATTTACAAGTCCTAAGTTACAATTACCTGGTCCTTGCCGTCGGATTCAACGAAATTTACCTGCACGTCCTCCTTGGCCGGCAGGTCCACTTTAATCCCGGCAAAATCTGCTGCGATGGGCAGCTCTCTGCCGGTTCTTTCAACCAGAACAGCGAGCCTGATAGCTTTTGGTCTGCCCAAATCAATCAATGCGTCCATTGCCGCCCGTGTACTCCTGCCGGTATGCAGAACATCGTCAACGAGGATGATTATTTTCTCATCGATACTAAATCCGATTTCAGTACTTCTTACCAACGGCTGAGAAGCGCCCTGGGGATTATTTATGTCGTCCCGATACAGCGTTATATCCAGTGTGCCGTATGGAATTTCGGTTTTGAATTTTTTGGATAATATCCCGCTTAGACGTTTGGCAAGAACTTCACCCCTGCTCCTGATACCAATAACAGCGATTCTGGTGCTTTTGGTCCTCTGCAGAGCAATCGCATCGGCCATCGCAGTAATACACTCAGCGATTTTATCGGAGCTTAATAAGGTTTCCATAAATTGCTGCTTAATTAAACACACTAAAAGTCCGAAACAGCGATAGAGAGTATAGCAATTGACATTGCGTTTAGCAAGGGGGGAAATTGGGTATTATTTATGCCGTTACTTCTTTGATAGAAAAGACTTAAAAATTAAAAAAGATAGTATAGGAAAATTAGGTAAAATATGGTATAATACATTTGAATTTTTTCAAATTTTACGGAGCTTGTTTTGGCTGGTCGATTTTTGAATTTAGGGGTGGTTGTAGTGCTGTGCTATGCAACGATAGCTTCGGCTACACTGCAGCCTGTTGGGCTCGATGTCGCTGGGGCGTACGGAATCAGCCGTATAGACCCGAATCTTACAGGCCAGGGCGTGAATATCGGTGTTGTCTGCCGAAGCAGTACATATATTGACTCAGACCCCCAAAATGATTATAGACCGGACATTTCACACAACAGTTTGGAGGATGTAAAAATAAGGTTCCATGATGATAGAGGCGCTTCAAAAGCGGGAATTTCAAGCCACTCAACCGCAATAGCTTCAATTCTGACGGGTCTTGACCCTAATGCGTTTTTTGAGCCTATAGGTGATTTTTCCTATCAGGGCGCTTGTCCTGATGCCGGCCTTGATATTTATGAGTTTCGCCACTTCCTCGTTAAGTATGTTTTTTCGGGTATTTGGCCGCAGGCTGATTTGCTTACTATGAGTCTTGGCTGGTCTATTGAAAACTGGTGGACCAGAGGCATAGATAAAATAGCCGAAAACTTCGGCATTCTGGTTATTGCCTCCATCGGCAATGGAACTGACGCACATGATTTGTCGCTTTACCCGGCGGCTGGGTCAAATATACTTGCCGTTGGTGTTGCTGATTCGTCCGGCTCACTTTCGCAATTCAGCGCTCCTGATGCAAATCATTCCACCACAGGTCCTACACTCGATGGCCGCTGCAAGCCTGATATCGTTGCTCCGGGTAATTGTCTTGTTGCCGTTGCCGGCGATAAAGATGCTTATAGGCCTTGTGGCGACTACTCAAGTTTTGCCGTTCCTGCTGTTGCCGGTGTCGCTTCACTGCTTATCCAGAAAGCCAAAAGCGACCCAAACCTGCAGGTCGCGGTATTTCCTTTTGTAGGCAATTGTATTATGAAATCTATTCTGATGACCAGCGCCAAAAAACTTCCGCACTGGCACAAAGGCGCCCCGCAAAGCGATGATGACTACGAATATCCGCTCGATTTCAGACAGGGGGCCGGAATGGTTGACGGAGTTGCTGCATACAATGTTCTTACGGCTGATATGCAGCGGGACGGAGATGTGAATACGACCGGCTGGGATACCAATGTAATCGAGCCAAACTATATTGCCGAAAAAGTCTATCATCTCAAAACGGATACGACTGAAAAAACACACATTTCTGCAACTCTTGTCTGGAACAGAAGCTACCAAAATGAATATCCTTTTGAACCTGTCGGGCAGCTTCAGGCAGATTTGAGGCTTGAATTATGGGCAATCGATACTGTCGGCAACAGTCAGCTTGTCGATTACAGCGATAGCCCAATAGATAACGTTGAACATATTTATTTTGCACCTGAGCCGAATACTGAATATCAGCTTGTTGTCTCGCACAGCCAGAATGCTGATTTGCCGGCCTCTTTTACCTCTTATGCCGTTTCCTGGCAGAGACGCTAAAAGATTCCAAAGCTCAAATCCTAAAATCTAAGTTCTGCGTCGCCGTTCCGGCGACGGCTAAACAACCATAGTAATATCTAATTTTTTTTAAAGAATCTTTAGATGAACACTTCTCTATAGCAACAATTCCTTTGTTTTACCGGACGCAGCAGATTTGTTTGTGTCGTGTTTGGCAACGCTCAATTTTACTTTGTATATATTATATAGGCAAACGTTCCTCTCTACCTCTGGTAGGCAGGACTGACGGGGGATTAGTGTCTCTGGATTGGGAAAAAGTATTCTTGGGGGGTAAAAAAGAGTTGAAAAAAGCAATTACAAAAAGCAGCTTTATACTGGTTAAGTTGGCGGCAGTTATTTTTCTGGCGGCTGGAAGTCAGGCATCCATTATCGGTGTTTTTGATGGAAGCGGGATAGGCACAGCTTATCCTACTTTTTCATCTCTGGCCGCAGCTCACGCCGATTTTATGGGTACTGTTCAGGACAGTATTACGTTCGGCGAATATTCGGTTGGAACTGTAATCAACAATCAGTATAGCGCAAGCAAGGGCGTAACGTTCTCCAATATCGGAGAACAGCTTTCGTGTGTTATGTATGAAGGTTATAACGCGGTGTCCGGTTATATCCTTGAGCCGCTGGATGGATATGATGGTTCTTACAAGCCGGATATGGACAAGGCGCTGGCCGAATATCCCAATAACGACTCATCGCCTTTTACGATTACCTTCGCAAATCCTGTTGCTACTGTCGGTAGTTTTGCAGGAATGGGTAAGGAAGGAATCGTTGATACATTAACCATCACGGCTTTTGATACACTGGATAACATTTTGGCTGTCATGATAGTCAAAACTGCCCCCTGGGCAGATGACCTTAACCGCGAAGGATTATGGGGTATTCATTCCGGCTTTGCTGACATCGCAAGGATTACTATTCGTAACGATTCATGTGACAATTTTGCTAATGCGTTAATTTTTGATACCCTCCAATGGTCAAGTCAGTTGGCGGAGATACAAATTCCTGAACCATCTACGCTTGCAATTTTTGCCGTTACCAGTCTTTGCTTTATGGTTAAAAAGAAAGGTCGGTTTACCAGTCGTTGCTAAAACTGCAGCCCTGCGTCCCACAGGTACATCAATTGAGGTGTGGTAAGCTCGAAGAGAGTGTTTCTGTCGAGTTTGAATAGGGTTTTTACGCCCAGCAGATTTTCAAAGGAAAAAGGCCTGGCATATTCCACAACTTTTGCATCCTTAATATTTGCAAGCGATTTGGCAAGTTCGATTGCCTCCGTCATATAGCCGATTTTATCGATAAGCTTGTTTTCCAGTGCCTCGGTTGCATTATAGACGCTCCCATCGGCAAGGGCCCTGACTTGCTCGTACTCGAGCATATCTTTTCTTGACTTTGCTATGATACTTACAAATCTTTCATAAGCAGGCATTATCAATTTGTCGTTAAGGTATTGAACCTGCTCTTCTGTTACCGGCTCAAATGTAGTCGGCCAATTCTTTTTCTCGTCGGACTTTACTACAACAGGTTTTATGCCCAGCTTTTCTTCAAACAATTCCTGAAAAACGAGATGTCCCATTATTACACCGATTGAACCTGTAATTGTGGTAGGCTCTGCGATGATTTTATCACAGGCAGCGGATGTATACAGACCGCCGGAAGTAGCGATAGTCTCCATAAAAGCAATAACAGGCTTATTAGTCTCGGCTCGAAATCTTTTTATCTGGTCGTAAATCCTGTCGCTTGCCGAGATACCGCCTCCCGGAGTGTTTGTTTGAAAAATCACGGCCTTGACCTTTTTGTCTTTTTTGGCGTCTTTTATCTGTTGGCTGACATCCTCGGCCAGTTCGTTGTTGATAATGCCTTCGATTTTGATAACCGCAATCTTGTTCCTGCCAGGTCCTTCCTCCAAAACTTTCTCGAGGAAATGTTCGCTTTTATCGGTTGTAAATGCGATTACTGAAACTACAAGGGCTAAAAAAAGCAACAAATTGGCGATTATCGAAAAACCTAAAATTACGCCGAAAAATATCTTCCAGCCGAGTCCTTTGCCGGATTTCTTAGATGGCGGATTTGACGAATATGGATTTTCAATTGGGTCCATTTTTAGTCCTTTCACTCCTGGATTTCTTTGTGGTTGATTGTAAGGCCGGCACAAAAAAATGTCAAAGGATTTAAGCCTTTGGAGGCAACCACCGAATTTATTCGGTGGTTAAATAAACCCGGCCAAAGTGTTGGTAGAACAGGCGGCGGGTTAAATGGTCGTCGCCGTGCCGGCGACGGCTAAACAACCTTACGGTCGCGACTCTGTTGAATTTCCGCCTATGGTGTCCCCAAGGGACTTACATCTTTAATTTTTTCCTTTGCCATTAGGGTATTGACTGTTAAAATCTGGCTGTAAACTAAAATTATGGTGCTTATATGCTTAAAACACTACACATAAAAGAAGGCAGGCTGGCTGAATGCAGCGACAACAATGCTGTTGTCTTTGTTTATATAGCTCCTGATGAAAACGAGAAAAAGTATCTTGTTGAACAGCTCAAGATAGACGAGCATACCCTTAATTCATCACTTGACCCCGACGAGCCGAGCCGGCTGGAATTTGAGCCGGAGCATATTGCGATGATTATTAAACGGCCCAAACACTACGCTCCACAGGATGAATTC
>CAYTQR010000126.1:0-4007 GCA_964440045.1 uncultured Planctomycetaceae bacterium
GTCGAGAAATGACGCTATTGTGGTTGATTTGCCTGCGCCTGTAATACCTGTAAGCAGCACAAGTCCGTTCTGAAGCTTGGCGATATCCTCATACACATTGTTCGGGAAACCGATATCCTCAAGCTTCGGCACATCGGCTCCCAGCGCCCTGATAGCCGCAACAATACCATCGTTATCCACAAAGACATTAATTCTGAACTGTATATCGCCATATTTATAGGAGCAATCAACATTGTTTTTCGTCTCGAATTCAGCGATATGTTTTTCGCCAAGCAGTGGATAAATCAGCCCCAGTGCAACTTCTTTTGTTACAAGCTCACCCCTGAGTCTCATCAAATCGCCGTCAACCCGAAAGGCCGGCTGAACTCCAACCTTTATATGCAGGTCTGAAACTCTCATAACTCCGTGCTTCTTAAAATATGAAAGCATATCCTCTATGCTCCAACTGCCGGATTCAGCAGTTTTGTAAACCTTCGCATCTGCCGAAAATTTTTCTGCCATAACACGCCCTTTCAAAACAGGATATAACTATTTTAACCTTTCTGTCGGCCAAAATCAAATACGAAGCGCCTAATCGATTCAGCACATAAAAGCAAATCAAGCTTGAGGTCAAACAAATCACCGAGACGCTCTTTTATACCAATTGTATTTAGGGCGTGTTGCCCAATCGGCTCTTAGAACAAAATCATAGTCTGATTGATGTCCAAACTGATTAAATTCGTTTTTTGCATCCTGAACAGGTTTCGGATGGCTATTTTGAGGTGTAAACCTTGTAAAACCCGGATAAATATCAAATTCCCGATATAAATATCCTTTTTTACACAAGATTTTATCCTCGCCTAATTATTTTCTTGCTTGTTATACCGTTTTATGTAACAATAGGGATAAGTTGAGTTAGGGAATTCAGGGCATACAAGTGCTGGGTGCGTTGCCCAGTATATGTATGGTTCCTGTGGAGTTGTTTAACTAATAGTGTAATTAGTTAAAACCTAAGTTAATTTAACGGAAGAAGAAGAAATGGAAGAAATTTGGAAAGGAGGAAGAAGATGAAGCAAAGGTGTTTTGTTATTTTTTTGGGGTGTTTTTTAGTCAGTCTTATGACTAACAATGCGGTTGCTTCCATATATCCCACAGTATCAGGCAATTGGGCCGATGCAAATATATGGGACAAAGGTTATGTACCTCTCGATGATGGTGATGAGATCAAGGTTGGCAAAGCCGATGATTTGACTGTCACACTCAACACCGTTGGTTTAAATTACGGCGTCACCAAGATAGATACCGCCCGGGGCTGCACATTGTTAATAGCTAACGGCGGATATCTCGGCAGCGGCAGGGAGATGCATATCGGCGATGCGGGTATGTCAAGCAGCGGCACTGATGTAGGCTACCTGACTCAAACTGGCGGAACGCTTAATATTTATCAAGGTGCCAGCGGAAAGCTTCAAATTGGGTATGGCACAGGCGGCAATGGCACCTATACCATCAGCGGTGGTTCTTTGACCGGTAGTGGCGGCAGGATGTATGTAGCCTGCTCCAAGGCAGATGGTTCGATAGGAAAGGTCAAGGTAATTGGCAGCGCCGCAAGTATTAGCCTGACCGGCGATATGTACGTAGCAAACGACAGTTCGAGCAGCACAAATAACACAGGCAGCGCTACCATTGAATTTGAGCTTGCTGCCGATGGCACTGTAAGCCCTATCAGTGTAAACCAAACTATTGTTGACTCAATGGATGATGCTGCTGCAGTTGCGAATTTGGTTGTTACTGCAACAAACATAGATCCGACAGCTCCTCTGCTGCTTATCGAAAATACCGGTACTGCTCTCGTTGTTGGTGAGTTTGATACCATCAACGGCGTTGCTGCGGTAGAAGGCGCTGCTCTTGTTGTTGGCGGTAGTTACTATCTGTTGACTTATCGGTATGCTGCTGGTGTAGATGCGGTAAAAAATGATATTGCACTGCTTATACCAGAGCCCGCTACACTTGCATTGCTCAGCCTTGGAATGTTCGTCATAAGACGCAAGAAGTAAAAAGTAGTAGTAAAAGTTAATCACAGGGCCGGCCCGTTTCCGGGCCGGCCCTGTGCAATTTCAGCCAATTGGAAAATTGCTGGTTTAGGAGTTGAATTATGGACTTTTTTGTTTCAATTTGTAATCATACAGTTAGATATACGAGTCAATTTCAAATATACAAATCGGTTTTATGCTCAAGACAGCGAGGGCTTAGCTTGCTTCTGATGATAGGTATGTTTTTGGCGGTCTGTCCTGCAAATGCTATCGATTATTTTGTTGACCCTAATGGCAGTGACAGCAACGACGGTTCCATAGGCTCTCCTTTCGAAACAATCGGCCAGGCCGTAACCACGGCTGCGGCGGGCGATACTATTTTTCTTCGCGGCGGAACGCATGGTTATTTAACAACTATCTCGATTTCAAAAAACGGAACATCGACAAACCCCATAACAATGCAGGCTTATCAGGACGAATCTGTCGTTGTGGATTTCAACGGCCAGCCGTTTGGGAGCAGCAACAGGGGGATTGAGATAACAGGCAGTTACTGGCACTTAAAGGGTTTTACTATTCAAAAAGCCGGGGATAATGGTTTGAATATCAGCGGCAATTACAATATCGCAGAACAAATAGTTGGCCGAATGAATAGCGATTCCGGGCTTCAGTTTGGCTCACCCGCTTCTTACAACTTGTTCCTGAACTGCGATTCCTATTTAAATTACGACTCGGATAATGGCGAAGACGCGGACGGTTTTGCGGCGAAAGCAAGCTCCGTCGGCCCGGGCAACATAATACGGGGATGCCGGGCGTGGTACAACGTCGATGACGGCTTTGATTTCTATAGAGTCACCAACAGTATCCTGGTTGAGGATTGCTGGGCCTTTCGCAACGGCATAAATTTCTGGGGCTCGCCGTTTAGTGGAGACGGCAACGGTTTTAAATTAGGCATAGGCAGCGGCGCCCATAAACTAATCCGCTGTGTGGCCTATGACACGTGGCATAATGGAATCGATATAAACGGGAATACATCTATAGTTGAGGTCTATAACTGCACCGCCGTAGATTGCAGGGGTAAGAATTTTTACTTTGATGAAGATGCGCCTTCAGTATTGCGCAATAATATCTCGTACGATGGCGGGGTAAATATTTGGCCCGGGATTGACGACCAATATAATTCCTGGAATGCTGGTTTTTCGGTCGGCGCTGCGGATTTTGTGAGCCTTGACCCTACTGGAATCGATGGGCCTCGCGAGAAAGATGGGAGCCTGCCCAAACTGAGTTTCCTGCGCCTTGCCAGAACAAGTTCGCTGATAGATGCGGGAATTGACGTAGAAGAACCTTATCATTATAGTGCGCCTGACCTGGGAGCTTTTGAACATATAGACGGCGATTGCCAGCCTGATGGCGATGTTGATTTAGCCGATTTGGCCTGTCTCGTCGATAACTGGCTGGATGATAATTGCGGGACCTGCAACGGCGCCGATTTTTATGATGATGATACAGTGAACTTCCGGGACTTCGCCATAATGGCGGAAAACTGGATGCAATAATATAGAAGTATAATTGGACCCTGCCGGACGTTCGATTTAAAACAGATTGAACAGTATATTGTCTGTTCTTGTTTTTCAGTTCGGATTTCTGGTATAATATTGTGGGTTATGGGGCAAACAAAATTTACCATTTTTTTCGGAGATATAGGTGATGAGAAGAAGTCCTTTCCTGGTTGGCCTAACCGTATTTTTATGCTTTGCTGCAAATATACTGGCCGTGGTGCCTGCTTTTCCGGGTGCCGAGGGTTTTGGCCGGTTCGCAGCAGGCGGCCGCGGAGGGAGTGTCTATCATGTGACGAATCTTAACGATTCCGGGTCCGGATCCTTCAGGGATGCGGTAAGCCAGTCCAACCGGACGGTTGTCTTTGAAGTGGGTGGAGTAATATATATCGGGGACCGGATTGTCATTCATCACGATGTAACGGTCGCCGGTCAGACGGCCACC
>CAYTQR010000126.1:4017-4762 GCA_964440045.1 uncultured Planctomycetaceae bacterium
GCTTTTCCGGGTGCCGAAGGGTTTGGCGCCCAAAGCATTGGCGGACGCGGCGGCGTAATCTACGAAGTAACTAATCTTGCTGATAGCGGTACAGGTAGTCTTAGAGAAGCTGTCGAGGCAAGCGGGCCCAGAACTGTTGTCTTTCGCGTCTCTGGTACGATTGCGCTGGAATCTACATTGCAGATTGACGATCCATATATAACCATTGCCGGCCAGACCGCACCGGGTGATGGAATATGTGTTAAGGATTATGGTCTTGTAGTTGCAACCAACCATGTGATCATCCGCTATATGCGGTTTCGAGTTGGTGACAATATTGAGACGAATCCGCCGGGAGAGGAACCGGACAGTGTGAATCTTTTGAGTGGCTGGAATATCATACTTGACCATTGTTCGGCGAGCTGGTCGGTGGATGAAACGCTTTCTGCCGGTGTAGTGGATGGCTCAGTAAATACCATGGGCAATCTTACAGTCCAGTGGTGTGTGATTTCCGAAAGCCTGGACTGTTCAGTTCACCATAAGGGATGTCACGGTTATGGTTCCCTTATTCGCGGCAACAGTAACAATGGATACACCTATCATCATAATCTTTATGCTCATCATAGAGGCAGAAGTCCCCGGCCGGGCAATTACCTTCCTTACACTACCGACCCCTGCGGCTTGATTTTTGATTTCCGTAATAATGTGGTTTACAACTGGGGCGGCTCTTATGCAGGATATAATGCCGATACAATCAGTGTTACCA
>CAYTQR010000127.1:0-4727 GCA_964440045.1 uncultured Planctomycetaceae bacterium
TATCCAAAACCACTGTTATAATAGACAGTTATGAAAAGTGAAAATAGACAAAAATGGCATGTTTTTAACCCGAATACAAAGTTGCCGGATTACGGGGTATTGGTAGAAAGCCGGCTGGAAAGGCCAGCATCTGCGAATATCGCACACAGACATAATCATCTGAGTATCCTCTACGTGGTATCAGGACAGGGTCTTTTAGAGTTTGACAACAACAAATTTGAGGTCGATGCAAATTCGGTTATTACACTTGAAAAGGGGAAAGTTCACAGACTTTCAGACAAACCCCGCAAAGCTATGACCGTTTTTTCTCTTTACTTCGATACCCAAACGTCAGAGCTGAATAAATATATCGTAGATTATCTCTTTGCCCGGGCGGAACCATTTGAGCTGCCTTTGTACTATTCTGAAAATATCAGAAGGCACTTAAGGCAGATACTGCATGAACAGAACACAAAACAGCCGGGATATAAATTATCAATAAAACAAAACCTCAGTTTAGCTATATTACAAATGCACCGGGCCAAACAATACCAGGCCAAACAAAAAAGCTTTCAAGAGCCGCCAAACAGCAGCGAAAGAGTAAGGGCTGTAATAAATTTTATCACTGAAAACTGCCACGAACAATACAGCCTTTCCGATGCGGCAAGACTGGCAAAAGTTTCCCAGAGACAATTCACAAATTTGTGCAGAGGACTGACCGGAACGAGTTTTATAAAACTGCTCAATTCAATACGATGCAAAAAGGCCGCTGGGATACTCAAGGGCACAAATACGAAGAACTGTCAACGTTCTATCGAGCATTCAAGAAAATATATAAATCAAGCCCTGTAAAATTTAAAACAGGGCTTGAGTCATAAACCTATTATTAAGCAAAACTTACGCTGGTCGGGAATTTCTTGTATCCTTTCAGGTCGAACTTCTTCGACTTTTTAGCCCATTTTGCGCCTACTTCGGAAAACAGCTTGCCTTGTTCGTGAGAAGTTCTCAGAACATTGTCTATATCTTCTATTATAGTTTTTACATCGCCGTCTTCCTGCTTAACACGTTTGACATATTGCTTATCAATATCATTTACGCCGTTGCTGGACTCAAAAGCTCCATTTACAACCAGCATAAACGGCCTGCACATTTCGAGCGGAACCAAATAAGGGCTATTGTTTGTATAGCTATCCGCCATGCTCTTAAGCATATTCCCACGCGGCTCAGTATCGTCAGCCATCTCTTCTTCAACTGTGCCATCCAAAGCCTTTATCGTTACTTTCTTATAATTGTAATAATCGATGGCAGCTTTTTCGCATTCGATTGTAATCAACGGGTCCATTCTCTCATCGGAGCAAAGTGAAGCGTTAAACAGTATCTCAACACCTTTGTCAGTTATAGCCCTGACGCTGCTCGTATCTTCGCTCTCGATATCATGGCCATGATACAGTTCCGCTTCTATCGATGCCAATTCAGCCATTTTGCCAGGCTCGTCAGAAGCAAAATACAACTGGTTAGCCATCGCGTGAGCGAGCGGATTGTTAATCGTGCCGTCAAGAACCCAGCCGCCCTCTACTTTAATCTTACCGCCCCATCCGCTTCTACCATAATAGGTGTCAAGTCTCGGCCAGCCTGCCATAGCCTTGATTCGTTTTACCTTGCCGTATCGGCCTTCTACTATCCGTTTTTTCAACTCCTGCACAAGACGCGAATAAAGAGACTGGAATCCAATAGGAACTCTCTGGGCAAGGCCTTTGGCGGCTACGTATTGCATAAGAGCATCCATATCCTGAACAGTAGACACCGGCGGCTTTTCCAGAAATATGCCAAAGCCTGCGTCTATACACTTCTTAGCCAGGGCGAAATGTGTATGAATCGGCGTTGGAATATAAATTACATCCGCTTTGCCTTTAACAATCGCTAACATCTGGTCTGCATCGTCATAAACAGGAATGTCCTTTTCATCACAGGCAGCTCTGCCGGGTGATTTCCTCGCCGGATTACTCGTAACTGCTACCAACTCTATCTTGTCCGGTATGCCCCATATCCACTTAATCAAATTAAACGCATACCCGCCTGCTCCTATCATTGCTAATTTAACCATAATAATTTGCTCCGTTAACTAAAGGTTTAACTCTATATTTCCGCTTCTTTACGCAAGATACTAACTACATCAGCACTCAAGAAACATCCAAAACCCTCTATTTACCTTTATCAGGTCCCTTAGTCAACCAAAATTTCTAATTTTAATCACCGCGTGTTTCCATAACCTGCCGAGTAATGTCGTCTTTTATCCGCTTGCAATATCCGCAATTTCGTTATAGATTATCTGGCAGCTTGACAACTTGGAGGAGTGGCCGAGCGGCTTAAGGCGGCGGTCTTGAAAACCGTTGTACCGAAAGGTACCGGGGGTTCGAATCCTCCCTCCTCCGTTCGAAATATATATCTTTGTTATTATAATACGTGCTGGAAAATGGAGTCTCTTTAGTTTGTTTTTATGAAGAATCTCATATCAGACCCACTGAAATTTGCCTCGCTAATGGCACATCAGCTCAAAGGGCCGGTTGCCTCGGTCAGCACAATTCTTCAAACACTTCTTGGCGAATTTGCCGGTCCGCTTTCGCCGAAGCAAAAAGACCTTCTGCAAAGAGCAATCGCACGCTGTGATGAGTCTTTAGTCGCCTCCCAGAGGGTTCTTACCATTTCAAAGGCCATTAACGACCCAAAGGCATTTGGCGGAGTGGTTGAACTTGTCTCAATTGTCCGTAAAAGTTCGGTCGCCTGGAGCGAGCAGGCCCGTTTACACAATATTACTCTTACGACAAAAATCGACACCGAACCTGCTCAGGCCATCGGCAATGAAGCAACAATCACCGAAGTGCTTGAAGCGTTACTTTCAAACGCGCTTAAATACACGCCCGACAACGGCAGTATTGAAATACACCTTCTATATGATAATTCGACCGATACATATCAGTTGGAAATTGCCGATTCCGGAATCGGGATTCCAAAGAAAAACCGCCAGAAGGTCTTTCAACCATTTTATAGAACGCCTGGAGCTCATGCCTCCTCACGGCCGGGCACAGGTCTGGGCCTTGCCTTTGTAAAAACAATGGTCCAAGCCGCCGGCGGAAACGTTCACATTGAAAAATCCCCTCTTGGCGGAGCCGAGTTAATAGTAAATCTCAAAGCTGCTCCCAAAGTTGCAGCCGAACAAATACCTGGAGATGAAAAAATGGAAAGACCAATGAAAGTAGTAATAATTGGCGGTGTAGCGGCAGGTCCCAAGGTCGCTGCCAAAATCAATCGTCTTGATTCTGACGCCGATGTAACAATTGTTGAAAAGGGCTCGCTGCTGTCTTATGCCGGCTGCGGACTTCCCTTTTACATCGGCGGCGTTGTCAAAAATCAGAGCGAACTGATGAGCTCGCCTGCAGGTGTCGTGCGGGACCCGATATTCTTTCAGCAGGTTAAAAACGTTCATATAATGAACCAGACCGAAGCTTGCGAAATCAATCGCAGCAAAAAACAGGTTCGCGTCAAACATCTATATGACAGTACAGAATCACTGCTCGATTACGATAAACTTGTCCTTGCGACCGGCTCAGAGCCTGTTATTCCCAATATTGAAGGGAACAAGCTGGACAATATCTTTACACTTCACGGCGTTACTGATGCCGAAGGTATAAAAGCCGCACTCGACAAGGGCAAGGCCCGCGATGTTGTTATAGTCGGCGGCGGACTTATCGGAATAGAAATGACCGAGGCGCTGGTTATGAGAGGCTGCCGGGTAACAATCATTGAGAAACTTCCGCAGATTCTTCGCATCCTCGATAAGGAACTGGCAATGCTTGTTGATAATCACCTCGAATCACACGGCGTAAGAGTGCTTACCAATACAGAAGTGAAAAGATTTCAGGGCGCCAATATGGTTGAATCGGTTCTGACCGACAAAGGCACATTTCCTGCCGATCTTGTAATAGTCGCAGTAGGCAACAAGCCTAATGTAACTTTGGCGAAACAGGCCGGCCTCGAAATCGGTACAACCGGAGCGATAAAAGTCAGTCCGCAGATGCAAACATCCGATGCAGACATCTATGCTGCCGGCGACTGTGTCGAGAATATCGACCTGATTACGCAAAAGCCCTGCTATGTCCCTCTCGGTTCGACCGCAAATAAACAAGGCAGAGTAGCTGCGATAAATATCTGCGGCGGCAACGACACATTTTCACCAATTCTTGGTACCGTAGCCTGCAAGGTTTTTGATTATAACGTCGCGGTTACCGGTCTTACCGAACGGAGGGCAGAACAGGCTGGTTTCGATGTTGTTACGGTTCTTGTTCCTGCGCCCGACAGAGAACATTTTGTGCGAGGTGCACAAGTTTTGATGTTGAAACTTGTGGTTGACAAAAAGAGCCGTAAGTTACTTGGCACGCAAGGTATAAGCGGCGGCAATGCCGATAAGCGTATCGATGTCGCGGCTACCGCAATTACCGCAAATATGACGGTCGAACAGATTTCAAACCTTGATTTATGTTATGCCCCGCCTTATGCACCAGTGATCGATAATATCATAACCGCAGCTAACGTTGCCCGTAACAAACTTGACGGCCTGATGAACGGTATATCCCCGATTCAGCTTCGGCAGTTAATAGATGAAAAAACTGATTTTGCACTGCTGGACGTAAGGACACCGGCCGAATATCACCAAATCAGATTAGCCGATTCGACCCTGATTCCGCTTGTTT
>CAYTQR010000128.1:0-4616 GCA_964440045.1 uncultured Planctomycetaceae bacterium
AATGTCCGCAGTCTCGGCCATGAAGTGCACGCCGCAAAACGCAATCGCTCGACAGACTCATCGCGGCTTTGGGAATTCGGCATGTCGGGGTGCAAAATGCAGAAATACTTGCCCGGCAATTCGGCTCGATAGAAAAAATTAAAAAAGCAACGGCTGAAGAACTTACCGAAATCGAACAAATCGGGCCTGTCTTGGCAAAGAGCATTTACGAATACTTCCACGATGACAATAATCTAAAGCTTATCGATAAACTCATCACGGCAGGTGTAAATCCAAAGCAAAAACAAACAAAAAAAAGCAATGAACTGGCAGGTAAGAGCTTTGTTGTTACAGGAACGCTTAAAAACTACAGCCGAGCTGAAATTGAACAGATTATAAAGCAGCACGGCGGAAAAACATCGTCCAGTGTAAGCAAAAAAACCGATTTTGTCCTTGCTGGGGCTGAAGCAGGAAGCAAACTTGATAAAGCAAACAAACTCGGCGTGAAAGTTATCAATGAGAACGAATTTCTTAAGATGCTCCACACAGACAGACACTGACTAAAACACGGATGGACACGGAAGACAGTATGAAAAAGAAAGTAAATTTATTATATAAAGAATTAAGCTATCAAATACGTGGTTCTGCAATAGAAATCAGGAAAAATTACGGATCTGGCCACAAAGAAGTATTATATCAAAGAGCTTTTGCTGAGGAGCTAAGTCTGCGAAAAATAAAATATGAGCAGGAAAAGCCAATTAAAGTATATTCACCAAAGACAAGAAAAGTAATGGGTTCATATCAACCCGACTTCATAGTTGAGGATAAAGTAATTATTGAATTAAAAGCTTTAGAACAAATGCAGCGAAGGATGATAGACCAGCTTTACAGTTACCTGCGAAACAGCATTTATGAATTAGGTTTCCTTATCAACTTTAAATCAAATGGAGTCAAGATTAAACGAATCATTTATACAAACGACAGAAAAAAACAATTTCAGGTAAAACAGAAAGTCGGTGTCAGTCAGTGTTAGAGTCGGTGTCAGTCAGTGTTATGCAATTAGCATTAGAACTTGCCAAAAAAGGTCTCGGCAGTGTCGAGCCAAATCCTGCTGTCGGTTGTGTCGTCGTAAAAAATGGTCAAATCATCGGCAAGGGATACCATAAAAAATTCGGCGCCCCTCACGCTGAGATAAACGCTCTTAAAAATTGCAAAAAGTCCCCTGCCGATGCAACGATGTATGTTACGCTTGAGCCCTGCTGTCATTTGGGAAAAACGCCGGCGTGTACAAAGGCAATTATCAAGGCAGGAATAAAAAAAGTTGTCGCAGCGACAAAAGACCCCACAAAAAAGGTCAACGGCAAAGGTTTTGCTATACTTAAAAAGGCAGGGATACAAGTTACGACAGGTATCTGTAAAAACGAAGCTCAAGTTCTAAATGCCCCCTTTTTCAAATTCGCCAAGACAAGAAAACCGTGGGTAATTATCAAATGGGCGCAAAGTAGGGATGGCTTTTTGGGCAGGACTGACAAAAAACGCTGGATAACAAATGCAAAAAGCAGGAAAGACTCACAAAATATCCGAAAAAGGGCCCAGGCTGTCCTTGTCGGGATAAATACCGTCCTCCAAGATAACCCGATGCTTACCGCAAGGTCTGATACCGGTAATCAGCCCTTAAGAATTGTTCTCGATAGCCAGTTAAAAATACCGTCGAACTGCAATCTAATCAAAACTTCAAAAAGGACGCCTGTGATTGTATTTACTACGCATAAAAACAGTAAAAAAATCGTACTGCTGAAAAAAAAAGGAGGAGTAGAGATTATCACTGTCGCTTGTGTCAAAGGTAAATGCAGCACAAAAGGCGTACTTGATAAACTTGCAAAAAGAGGTGTTCAGCAAATCCTCGTCGAAGGCGGAGAAAAAGTCATAACATCCTTTTTGAAAGAAAAACTGGCTGACGAAATCGTTGTTTATACCTCAAATGAGAGACTTGGTAAAAAAGGCAGTGTAAAAAACTCAGGGCAAATGAAAAAAACGCTCGGCCGGCTCAAAAAGAAACACATAGATAAGAAAAGATTCAATAAAAATGTTCGATTGACAGGTCTTGCAAATTCGCAATAATAGATATGGAAAAGACAACAACCTGAGTGTGCTTACGGGCATCTATGAAGATGGTGGTGAATTGACGTAAGTGCTTGACGTAAAGGGTATTAGATGGATAAGTAAGAAGTCGCGGCAACTTCTTATACAGAAAGAAGCAGTTTGTGTTTGCCGTAGTATACAGACTGTATAATCACTGTTGGGGGATAAAGAGAAAGGAGAACATGATGCCTCACGAACTACAGCAAACAACCTCCGACGCACGTAAATCTTCCGCTAACTCCCCCAGCGTCAAATACGCTAACATTGGTTGGAAGGTCGGGATTGCAGTAGGTCTCATTCTGACGTTGGTTTACGTTACATCACCTCTCAACAAAAATCGCGGGAGCCTTCTCTCGTGGCCACAAAATGCCATCATTTTCGGATTGATGGTCGCCTCTCTCTTCATTTGCTCCGGTATCGGCACTGCGATCGGCAAGTGGGTTGAAGCGCACCAGAAGAACAATGACGATCACGACGTCGTGTGAGGCCTAATCATGCCTTACACTTAACAGCTATTCCGCTCGCGCTTCATAGCCGCAAGTGAAGGCCACGTTATGCGACAAAGCATTTAATAGCACGAAGGAGGTTAGAAATGGGAATCTTTGATTGGTTGTTCAGCAAAAAACTACTTCTGCGCATCGGCTCGTAGTTTATGCGCTAAGAATCACCGATAGTCTTTTTTCGGCGGAGGATGTGATGATAATGCTGGGCAAAACGGTGGGCCTCGTCGCGGACATATTGAAATAACTTCCTTACCGGATTGTTGGCAGGCAGTTTCAAAGGCTCATCCTTGCCGGCGATGTAAATTATCTCCTCCCTTTTTGCAATCGAGGCAAGTTTCGGTGGTTTGACGTTTAACTGGTTAAAAGCATCGACGGCTGCATGAAGCTGGCCTATTCCGCCATCAATCAAAACCAAATCAGGCCAAAGTTCCTCGCCCGCCGCGGCGTGACGATAGCGACGCAATAAAACCTCTTTCAAACAGGCATAATCATCAATGCCTTTGACCGTCTTGATTTTGTATCGCCGATAGCCCGCCTTAAATGGTCGGCCATCTATAAATCGTACCAGTGAGCCGACCGTTTCGGCGCCGGCAATATGAGCTATATCAAAACCTTCTATAACCCGTATCGGAAAAGAGCTGTCCAATATTTTCTGCAGCTTTTCAAGGGCCTCGGCAGGGTCAGAAGCAAATACCTCAGGCTGGACGTCTTTGCCAACGCTGCCTCTTTTGTCCAAATTCTCAATTAAACGGAGCCTGTCGCGGTACATCGCGGCTTTTTCATAGTTTTGAGCCTTTGAGGCCTGGGCCATCTGCTTTTTAAGCCGGCCAATGACTACAGAACGTTTCGAATTGAGAAAATTGGCCAAGTCGTTAATGATTTTGCGGTAATCTGTCCTGCTTATCTTATCGCCGCAGGGAGCGGTACATTGTTTTATACTATAAAGAAGACAAGGCCGAAAGAATCGGCGCTTTTCATCGGTCGATGAAATCTCAAGCCGACAGGTACGAAACTTAAATATCTTTTGCAAAACAACAATTGCCGAACGCAAATCGCCTGCATTTGCAAACGGACCGAACAGCCGACTGTTAGTTTTCGGCTTGCGAGTTGTGCAAACGCTTGGAAACTGGTCGCGAGTGGTAATTTCAAGATAGGGGAACGTCTTGCCGTCGGTCAAATCGGCGTTGTATGGCGGGCGGATGTCCTTTATCAGCCTTGCTTCCTGCAAAACCGCATCAACTTCGCTCTCGGTCTGGAGGAAATCTACCGTCTTTACCTTCGTCAGCATCTCGGCAATCCGCGGGCCCCGGCTGGAAGCGATGTTGGCTGACGACTGAAAATAGCTCAAAACCCGCGACCGGAGATTTTTGGCCTTGCCTATATAAAGGACAGTGCCAATAGAATCCTTCATAAAATACAGGCCTGGCGCTACTGGGAAGTCCTTAATGCCCCTGCGAAGCTCGTCATAAACGTCCGATAAAGCCTTTTTTGTCATAGGCCTTTATTTTAAACCAAAAAGGTGATGTAAAACAATTTTTTTCGCCCTCCATAAAACACATATATTAGTATGCAACAGTCCTGTGAGAACTTAATTTTGAACGGCTAAAATATTTTTTCTTTCGAAGATTGGTTCAAACGCATGGCTTTGTGATTTTTGCAGCCTATTTAAAAGTTTTTATAAATTTTAACTACAAGTTGGTAGATAAATTATTGGGAGTTTGTTTGAATAGAATAAAATAATTAAGGTTGTGGGTTTTTTTATTTTTATTCTCTTAAATCTGACATATCTATTATCTCTTCATTTGTAAAATCTTTGAGATTTAAGAAATAATTGCCGGCATTTTTTAGATCGGAGATATTGCTTAATAGTGGGTCGCCAGGAGTATAAAATGAAATTATGATCACTATTTTTCCCAAGGTTTCCTTAACTAATTTAATACATTCCATTAAATCCGTATCTCCTCCTAAAATCAAAGCAATATCATATTTATC
>CAYTQR010000129.1:0-4590 GCA_964440045.1 uncultured Planctomycetaceae bacterium
ACTACATAAAAAATTATACCGGCCAAACTCTGGGCTTCATCACCGATGCCATCGGTCTCAAAGCCAATGTGCCGGATGTTAATTCGCTTATGGCGGCAAATCTATACTTTATTAAATCCGGCATAACTCCCCTGGCCGAACAAACTTTGTTCCTCTCCGGGCCTGATTTGCAAACTTTCAAATGGGCTTCGCTGCAAAGCGACCTTTTAATCAACCGCAAACTGCCCACAAGTATCGAACTTGACAGTCAGGGTGCAATCTCTGTTCATAAAAAAAACATTGTGCAAAACTTTACTTTTACCCAAACAATGCTGCCGGAAATCTTTTTCGATATTTTTATTAAAAGTTTTCTGCAAAGCAGTTCCGACTCTGTTATGGTCGATCTTATCCTTTCAGACGGCAGGATACGTCCGGCCCTTATTACCAGGGCCGAGTCGCAAAAAGCCGCTTTTGCCGTCAAGGCTGCATTTTTCGGCACCAGCGCAACCCATCAGATAATATATCTTGACGGCGACAGCAATATTCTCGCCTGCGAGGTGCAAGGCAGAATCTCATACAAACTCCAAAGGACACAAAAAGACCGTATCATTGCCGATTTCCCACAGTGGGCTGATAAAATTGAGCAGATTGAAAAATCTATCCTCGAAGAATCGGAAAAATTAGAATTATAAAGGAACTGTGTAATGTCGGATATTTATGACAGTATTATCATCGGTGCCGGACCTGCCGGCTTAGCCGCTGCGATTTACAATGCAAGGGACAGGTTTAAAACTTTAGTTCTCGAAAAATTCTATCCCGGCGGACAGATAATAAACACCGACAGAATAGAAAACTATCCCGGCTTTGAAAGCGTCTCAGGGGTGGACCTGATTGAAAAGATGAAAAAACAGTCTGAAAGTTTCGGCGCCGAATTCAAAACCGGCGACGAGGTAAAAAGCCTGGCGAAACTTGGCAACGGCAATATACAGATAAACTGCGGCAAGCAGAGTTTTACCGCTCGTTCTGTTATTATAGCCTGCGGCAGTGATTACCGAAAACTGGGTATTCCCGGCGAAGCGGAGTTCAGAAACGCAGGCGCAGGCGTAAGCTATTGCGGCACCTGTGATGGGCCTTTCTTCAAGGGCAAAACCGTCGTCGCTATTGGAGGCGGAAATACCGCTATTGAAGAAGCCCTGCACGTGGCAAAATTTGCCGCTCAATTAACCCTCGTCCATAGACGCCAGGAATTCAGGGCAACAAAAGTGCTTACCGAAGAACTTATGCAAAAAGTCAACGCTCCAAATTCTAATATTAAACTGAAACTCGACACCATACCGGTTGCAATCGGCGGCAGCGGAAAGGTCGAGAACATCAGGCTCGAAAATGTAAAAACAAATAAAGAAGAAGAGCTGCCCTGCGATGGCGTTTTTATCTTTGTCGGTATGGTTCCGAATACCGCTTTTCTTAAAGGTTTCCTTGACCTGACAGAAGCAGGCTTTATCAAATGCGATGTCGGTTACCTGCGGACAAAAGTTGCCGGCGTATTTGTAGCCGGCGATTGTCGAATTGGAGCAGCTATGCAGCTTGCTACCGCCGTCGGTGACGGTGTAAATGCCGCGATGATGACCAAGCAGTATCTGCGAGACTCAAAATGGTGGGACAAGCCTGTTTCAGATGCCCTTATGCCCGGCGAATGGTGATTAAAATTGAAAATTTAAGATTGAAGATTGAAGCTGCCTGTAAAAAGTTCTTAGATATTACTATTATGTTGTTTAGCCGTCGCCGGCACGGCGACGAACCGCTTCAATTTTCAATTTTTTTACCTCTTCGAAAGAGGTATATAGCCTTTTCTCTCGGAAACATTCTTATACGCCGGCCTGATGATACGCCCGCCGCTAACACGCTCTTCAATAATATGAGCACACCAACCGGCAATTCGAGCTACTGCAAAAATCGGCGTGTATAGCTCCGTAGGTATCCCAAGCATCCTGTAAACAAATCCGGAATAGAAATCCACATTAGCGCTCATCACCTTGTCGGACTTTTTGACTTTTCTAAAAACCTCCGGCGCCAGTCTTTCAATCGTTGCATAAAGATTGAATTCCCATTCGAGGTCTTTTTCCTTCGCCAGCCTTGCCGCTTGTTTTTTCAAAAGCACTGCTCTCGGGTCTGATACCGTATAGACCGCATGCCCCACGCCATAAACCAAGCCTGTCCTGTCAAACGCCTCACGCTTGATAATTTTTGTCAGGTAATCGACAATTTCGCCTTCATCGTCATAATTTTTAACATTTCGCTTAATGTTTTCCATCATCCCGACGACCTGGATATTCGCCCCGCCGTGCTTTAAGCCCTTCAAAGAACCAATAGCCGCGACAACAGACGAATAAACATCGGTATCCGACGACATAACCACATGAGTAGTAAAGCTCGAATTGTTTCCTCCGCCGTGCTCTGCATGCAATACCAGACAAAGGTCCAGCATCTCCGCTTCTATTTTCGTATATTTTTTGTCAGGTCTTATAAGCCTCAGAAAGTTTTCTGCTGTGGAAAGTTTTTCATCCGGACTGTGAATGAAAAGACTTTTGCCGTCATAATAGTGAGCCTTTGCCTGATAACCATACGCCGCATATGTCGGAAATCTCGCAATAAGCCCGATGCACTGACGCAGAATATTCTTCGGAGACCTGTCCTCCGGCGTCTTATCATATGAATATTGCACAAGAACACTTCTTGCCAGTTTATTCATAATGTTACTGCTCGGCGACTTGAGAACCATATTTTCAGTAAAGCCTTCCTGCAATTTCCTCTTTTGGCCGAGGCGTTCGCAGAATTTTGTCAAATTATCTTTACTCGGCAGTTCGCTAAACAGAAGAAGATAAACAGTCTCTTCAAAACCATGCCGCTTTTCTTTTATAAAGCCTGAAACAATATCTTCTACCTCTATACCGCGATACCTCAGCTTTCCCTCAACCGGCACCTTTTCCTTTTCACTGACAATATAGCCGTGAACATCCCCTATTTCGGTCAGACCAACAAGGACTCCGGTACCGTCTGTGTTACGAAGGCCGCGTTTGACGTTATAATACTCATAAAGCTGCAGCGGTATTTTGTTTTGCCGCTTGGCAATCTTAGCCAATTCCGCCAAAAACGGGTCCTTCGGCGTCCGCTCCGGAATAATTTCTTCGAGCCCTTCGGTCCTGAGCTTGTCGAATGGGTCAATTTCCGATTTTGATGATTTTGCCATTTTGACACCAACGAATTTAGATTATTTGTTAACGCCTCACCATACTACAGGGCAATATACTATAATGGATAAGAATAACTTATTCAAGAGGCAAACTTTGACGTATCCTTGACTTTTTACCTCGTTTCTGCGATATTAACTGGTTTGCTGTTCTGACATTAAGGTTTTTGGAGAAATTGAATAATGAAAGCCTCGGAAATGAAAAAGGGTCAGGCCATCCTTGTCGATGGAAAGCTCTATATAATTGTGGATTTCGAGCACGTTAAACTTGGTAAAGGCGGCGCCATCTACCAGACTAAAATCAAGAGCATTACCGACGGTCTGATACAAAGCATAAGAGTCAGGTCAGAGGAAACCATTGAAGAAGCCTTTCTCAGCAAACGCAAGTTCGAATATCTTTATTCACAACCCAATGAGCATGTCATAATGGACATTGAAAATTATGACCAGCTCACGCTTGACGATGATGCCTTTGGCGACGGCACAAAATATCTCAAGCCCAATACAGAACTTCAGGTCAGTATGTACGATGGCAAACCTGTCGTTATAACACTGCCGACGACCGTTGACCTGGCCGTTACAGACACCCCTCCGGAAATAAAGGGAGCAACCGCAACCGGCCAGCGGAAATCCGCAACACTCGAAACAGGAGTTGTCGTTTATGTCCCGTCTTTTGTAAAGATTGGTGACATCGTCCGTGTCGATACCCGCACCGGCGAGTATCTGACAAGAGCATAAAAAAGGAGTTTTTTACTTTTTCCAATGCCTGCAGGAAAAATAAGTCAACTGCTCGTAAAAGTTTTCGGCTCGCGAAATGAAAGGCTTGTCAAAAGCTATGCGCAAATCGCTGCCGAGTCGAGCGAATTTGAACCGCAGCTAAAAGACCTCGATGACGGCGCCTTAAAGACCAAAACTCAGGCCTTTAAAGACCGTCTTGCTCAGGGCCAAAATCCCGAACAAATTCTTCCAGAGGCTTTTGCCCTCGTCCGCGAGGTTGCAAGACGAAACGTCGATATGCGTCATTTCGACGTTCAGCTCATCGGCGGTAATGTCTTATATGAAGGCAAAATTGCTGAAATGGCCACCGGCGAAGGAAAAACCCTCGTCGCCACACTTGCTGCATATCTGGTTTTTCTTACCGGCAGAAAAATACACCTCGTAACGGTCAATGATTATCTTGCAAAACGTGACGCCGAATGGATGAGCCCGGTTTATCAGTCCCTCGGCATGACTGTCGGAGCAATTCAGGCAAATATGGATACCACAGGCGACGAAAGAAGACAACAATACGCCTGCGATGTAACCTACGGAACAAATAACGAGTTCGGCTTTGATTACCTGCGCGACAATATGAAAACCAATGC
>CAYTQR010000130.1:0-4469 GCA_964440045.1 uncultured Planctomycetaceae bacterium
ATATTATCCCGTTATCCTCGCCTATTGTTTCAGCTTCCTGTGGTTGAGCCTGAAAGGAATATTCACCGGCGGCGCTCTGCCCTGGGCAGGCAAAGGTATCGAAGGCGTCAAAAACGCCGAAGGTTTTTTCTATAATACTTATCTCGGCTATCACGAAAGTTTCACGCTCGGCTCAATACAATGGCAGGTCTTCTGGCCGCTTGTAGTTGCCTGGCTTGCGATGTATTTCTGCATATTCCGAGGCGTAAAACTCGTTAGCAAAATCGTCTGGCTGACTGTTCCTTTGCCCTGGCTGATGCTGTTGATTTTGACTATCAGGGGACTGACTCTTGATGGTGCGATTCAGGGCCTTGCCTTTTATCTAAATCCAACCTGGGAAGAACTGGCCAAACCTACTACATGGCGGTTTGCGTTTGGGCAGGTGTTCTTTTCGTTGAGCCTGGCCTTTGGCGTAATGCTCACTTATGCCAGTTTCCTGCACCGCAAAAGCGACCTCAATAATAACGCCGTCATCATCGGCTTGAGTGATTTTGCCACCAGTTTCATTGCAGGCATAGCCGTATTTGCCACTCTCGGCGGAATGGCCTATGCTACCCAGCAGACCGGCAATCCTGTCGGCGTCGAAAATGTAGTCGCAGGCGGCCCCGGCCTTGCATTCGTTGCATTTCCTTATGCACTTGCTCAGCTTCCGTATTCGGCGTGGTTCAGTTTCATCTTTTTCTTTGCACTGGTAACTCTTGGTATTGATTCTGCCTTTTCTATTACCGAATCCGTTCTTGCCTCCATTGTTGACAAGACAGGCTTTAAAAGGAGTATTGTGTTGGTTCTTATGAGTCTGGTCGGACTTGGTTTCGGTTTGGTTTATGTAACCAATGGCGGATTGAACTGGCTCGGCGTTATTGACGGTTTTATCAACGGCACCTGGGGCATTGCATTTCTCGGTCTTATTGAATGCGTAGCGCTTGGCTGGCTGTACCGCATTGACAAATTGCGCCTTCACGCAAACGAAAGAAGTGATTTTGCTCTTGGCCAATGGTGGAACTATCTTATTCGCATAGTAATACCAGTAATTTTAGGCACTTTATTTGTCTGGTCGCTTTTTGATGACTTCAGCGGCAAAGGTTTCCTGGTTAAAGAGACCGGAAACCTTAACTGGCCTAACGTCACCGGCCTGATTGTAGTGGCCCTTGCACCGGTTATTGCAATTGCACTTAGTCTAATTAAAAGCCCCTATCCTGAACATAATCCCGAATCGGCTTCGCTCGAATCAAAGGGGCAAAAAAGCAGTCTTGCCGGTTTAATTCTTTCGCTGGTCTCATCGATTCTTTTGATTGTCATTTTGATTGTTCCGTTGCCCGTCAGAATTTGCGAAATGCTTCTGGTCCTTATAATTCTGGCGGCAATTGGCGGGATATTATCTGCTAATTATATTCTTGACCGTTTCAGCAAGGCTGAGACGAAAGCCTCCATCATTGCGCCGATTACGGGTATTCTGTCTGTCTGTAATATCAGCGTTGCGCTGGCTACAGTTTTAATTTACATAACGAAAAATGTTCAGCCGTCCGATGTTGTTGTACACACCGATGAGCTGTCCGGCGTCTCTTATATTATTTTAAGTGTTGTCTTTCTGCTGATTGTCGTAGGCCTTGGCTGGTGTTTCTACAGAGCTATGACTGGCGCAGCTTCTGGTGAATCCACTCCCCAAACTCCTGAAGACCAAAGCGCTTAACCCTGAAGCTGCCCACTACTTGTCGGTATCTCCTTGTTTCTCATCTTCTGCTAAATTATAGCCTTAAAAAACGCGCAAAACCCAAAAAACACAATTCTCCACTAATGGGTATTTTGAATTTTGGATTTTTATAATTATAGGGAACTTATGTAGTTTTCCGATGTCAAAATAGGTGTAGTTATTTATTTACAGTGAATAAGAGCACAGGAATTTTTGTCGAAATGGTAAAAACTTTAAGAATAACAACAATATTAGTTGCTTTAGCAGTTTTTGGTATCATTATCTCCATTGCTGTAAAGGGGATAGCGTCCGATGAAGCTATTGAAAAGTTCCTGACAACTCCCGGAGTAGCTGAGCAATTACAAGCCGGCTCAGCCGGTTTAAAGCCTTCTGACGACAGTCAGGAGACGCCTTTAATACGCCAGGCCAGAGCCTTTGCTTTGCGAATAGACCCGCCGCCTCCGCCTAAGCCTGTTGTGCCGAGGGATAAATCTCCTCGAAGCAAGCCTAATCGACGGCCGCAAACTCCTGTAAGTGCGAAATTTACGCTTATCGGCACAAGCTGCCACACCGGCGATGAAGAAGATTCATGGGCGCTTATCAACGAGGTCGGCAAAGGCTGGCATTGGGTAAGGCAGGGCGAAAAAGCAGGGCATTTGATAGTAGAAAAAATCGGAGATGGGGTTGTGCTAATTCGTGATGGCAGCAAGACTTACGAGCTTGCCGCTGAAAGGGAAGAAAGAATCGATTATGTAAAATCTTTTACCGGCACAGTTGCGTTGGACAAAACCATTCCTGCCTGGCAGAGTGCCGAAAGAGCTGTAACTAAGGTGGAATCCAGCCAGCAAACCGATGTTTCCAGCACTGAAAATGAGTCTGTTGAGCCGCAAAAGAGTCTCGAAGATGCAAAAAAGGAGCTTGAGGAAAACGCAGAGTGGATAAGACAACTCCAGGAAAACCCCGAATCGCTCGGTATGACGGACGAAGAGGCAAAAGAACTCGAAGGTCTCGGCGAAATGCTTAAATCCCTTGAAACAGAAATCGAAGCCATTGAAGCCATCGAATCCAATGAACCAAATGCAGCAGACAAATCCGGTTCAACAGAGGCTGAGCCTAATAGTACTGAAAATTCAAATGCAGCGAAAACAGAAGATGCTAATTCCAGACCATCAAGAAGGTCACATAGGTGAAGATAGAAGATAAAAAATTCAAATAGAAGCAGCAGGGAGGGAAAATTCAAGGAATCGGCAGGGAGGAAAATTTCAACCTAAGTACGTTATTTTTAAGCATTTTATGCCGTTTTGTCCGATAAAACAATATAAAGGACTTCAAGGAGTAAACAAACAGGTGAAAATGGGTTTGTTCGTAAATTGGCGCAAAAACGGGCACCTGCCAATAAGGGTGTTGTTTGCCTTACTGATATTATCGACTATATTGACTTTTAATGTCGGCATAGCACGTGCAAGCCAGCAGGATTTGCGTCAGCCGATACGTGTAAGGATATTTACACTTCGCAATATCACCGCTCAACAGGCAAAAGAGTATTTGAGGCTTTCTCAGGTAGCCGATACTGTCGTTGCGATACCCGGCACAACCGCAATTTCCGTTACAGGCGCCCCGGAACAGCTTGTTCGTGCAAGCACGGTTTTGAAACTGGCGGATTCTGCTGAGAGATTCGATGTTCAGATGCTTGATATCCAGCCGGGGCAAGTACTGCCTGATGCAGTGATAATCGCATCAAAACTGGGACGAGAGTATTCTATCGGCTCACTGCTCGACTGTCCTGTCGCAGGTGCAGCTGTAAAGGCTGTCGTCTGTCTGCATAAAGAGAAGCTGCTGATAATTTCGCCACAAGGACAAACGCAAAAAATTACAGAAACAGTTCAGAGGCTGCTTGCGGAAAAGCAGGATAAAACTGAGCCAAACCTGTCCGAAGAAACAAAAACAGCAGAAGATATCAATAAACCCGAGACATCAGAACAGGTTGAATTAACGATTACTGAAGAGCCTGTAGTTATAGAAGCAAATGAAATACAGAGTCAGGTTGCAGTTGAAGCTGTTTCCAGCGACAAAAAAACGGTACGTACAGAAGATGATATGCTCGGCGGATTTTTGAATGAACTGACAGCAGCGGCAATAGCAGAAAAGGAAGCCGAAAAAATCAAAACAGAAGCCAGTCAAGTTAGTCAGGTTGCTTCTGCCAAAGCGACACGGCAGAAAATTATCGCACAGCAGATTGCTGAGCGGTCAGAGCAGACTAAAATTATAAGGCAGGAGCCGATAATAGAACAACCGTCCGAAGAGACCAGACAACCGGTAGGCAAGATACAAGAACAATCTTCAATCGGCTCGCAGGTACAGGTTACAGAGACCGAAGAATTAGCCGCTGAGCCGGTGATGGAAGAAAAAATACCTGTTATACCTGTAATTGACATACCGAATGGAGATGAAGTGCTTGAACTTAATCTGCCTGAAAAGGTAGAAATTGTCGCGCTTATCGACCTTGTCGGAAAGTATCTGGGTCTCAATTATCTTTATGATGAAACAAAGATAAAAGGAAATGTAACAGTCAAGGTGCAGGGCAGGCTGAGGGTTCGTGAGCTTTACGACCTTCTTGAATCTGTACTCAAGTTTCGCGGGTTTATTATGAGCAGAAAGGGGAAGCTGGTTACCATTGCTCCAGCGGCGGAAGTTCTGGACCAGGACCCGACTTTTGCCGAGGGTATGAAACCAGGTGATG
>CAYTQR010000131.1:0-4254 GCA_964440045.1 uncultured Planctomycetaceae bacterium
TTTATGATCCCCAAAACCTGAAAGATGGTGTTAACCGACTTGCCGATGGACAGGAATTTTATTACATTTCTAATCCCGGTCTCGGCTTGTGGGCTTTTAAAGATAAATTCAAATAATTTTTTTAATAAGGAGTAAATGCAAATGTCGAAAGCAGATATTGGTCTCGTTGGTCTTGCTGTAATGGGTGAGAATCTCATTCTTAATATGGAAAGCAAAGGTTTTACCGTTGCCTGTTTTAACCGTACGGTTTCAAAGGTTGATAATTTCATCGCCGGCCGCGCAAAGGGTAAAAATATAATCGGCTGCCACTCTGTTGAAGAGCTTTGCGCCAATCTGAAAACGCCTCGCAAGGTAATGCTTATGGTAAAAGCCGGCGGCGCTGTCGATGCTTTCATTGAGCAGGTTTTGCCGCATCTCGAAGATGGTGACATTATCATCGACGGCGGCAACAGCCATTTCCCGGACACTATCCGCAGGGCAGAATATGTCGAAAGCAAGGGCAAACTTTACATCGGCACAGGCGTTTCCGGCGGCGAAGAGGGCGCTTTGACAGGCCCATCGATTATGCCCGGCGGTTTGCCTCCTGCATGGCAGCACGTAAAACCGATATTCCAGAAAATTTGCGCTCATACCACCGAGGGTGAGCCTTGCTGCGACTGGGTAGGCCAAGGCGGTGCCGGACATTTCGTAAAAATGGTTCACAACGGTATCGAATACGGCGATATGCAGATGATTTGCGAAACCTATCAGATGATGAAAAAAGGCCTGGGGATGACAAATACCGAGATGCACGAAGTCCTTGCCGAATGGAACGCCGGCGAACTCGATTCCTACCTGATTGAGATTACTCGTGATATCCTTGCATATAAGGATGAAGACGGCAACGAAGTTGTCGATTTAATCCTCGACACGGCAGGGCAGAAGGGCACCGGAAAATGGACCGCTATCGCAGCTCTCGACGCCGGCCAGCCGCTGACGCTTATCGGCGAAGCCGTTTTCGCAAGATGCCTGTCAGCCCTGAAGGAAGAACGCGTTGCCGCTTCGAAAATTCTTTCAGGCCCTGCAAATAAGTTTGCCGGCGACAAGAAACAGATGATTGCCGATTTACGTAAGGCCCTTTACGCTTCAAAAATTGTCAGCTATGCACAGGGTTATCAACTGATGCGTTCCGCTGCCAAGGAGTATAAATGGGATCTCAATTACGGCGGAATTGCTCTGATGTGGCGGGGCGGCTGTATCATACGTTCGGTGTTCCTGGGCAAGATTAAAGAGGCATTTGATAAGAATCCCGACATTGTTAACCTGCTGATTGACCCGTTCTTCAAGGATGCAGTCCAAAACTCTGTAGAGGCTTGGCGCCGTGTCGTAATATCCGCTGTTGAGCTTGGTATCCCAATGCCTGCAATTAGTGCGGCTCTGAGTTATTATGACGGTTATCGTGCCGAGCGTCTGCCTGCCAATCTGCTCCAGGCTCAGCGTGACTATTTTGGTGCGCATACTTATGAGAGGGTTGACAAACCTCGCGGCGAATTTTTCCATACAAACTGGACCGGTCGCGGAGGTGCGACAAGCGCTTCGACATATACGGTGTAAAATAAAACAAAATATCAAAAGAATAAGAAAGGCTACGCTACCCTGATTAGAACGGTTTATGATAGATTGAAAACATTACTGTAATCGATAAGCAGAAAGCTGGACTAATATGCCAAGTATCATTATCGAAATAGCAAAAGAGTTTTTTCCCAAGATATTGCATCTGTGGACTGATCGCGTAACAATAACAAATGAACATTTTGATCGGCGAATTAAAGTTTACAAAGCAATAAAAAATTACATAGCTGATGTTTTAGTAAAGGGATGTGTTGATAACAATGCTGAGGCCAAGTTTCTTAATGATACAGAAAATGTATTTTTTCTTTTTGGTGACGACATCAAAAAATTAGTTGATGATATATTTGATAAATCCACAAACCTTTACACTCTTGAAAAAATGCAGAGTGCATTGACAGGGTGTGCTCTTGAGAATAACTTGAATAAACGACAGGAAATAAAAGACTGGTTCAAAGCGACCTCAAAGGGCTTAGAAAAAAGATTTGAAAAGTATCTGAAATTATAACTATTTATACCGTATAAGGGTTAAAACTATTTTTAGATGATAAGGAGGTCATATGATTAAGGAGATTATCGCTGCTGAGCTTGACACTGATCGGTTTATCGCTGAAAAGGTCAAGGAAATAAAAGATGCCGTCGGCGATGGAATAGCAATCAACGCCTTATCCGGAGGCGTTGATTCATCTGTGGTTACGATGCTCGGTCACAAGGCTTTGGGCAAACAGCTTAGGACCGTCTTTATTGAAAACGGCCTTATGCGGCAAGGCGAACCGCAACGGGTAGCGGATTTATTCAACACCCTTGGCGTTACAGTCGAAATAGTTGACGCACAAAAGGAGTTCTTCTCGGCTCTGGCCGGTATAACCGACCCGGAAGAAAAACGCGAGGCAATTACACAGACTTTCTATAAAAACGTATTCGGAAAAATTGTCAAACAAAGCGGAGCAAAACATCTTCTCCAGGGTACTATCCTTACCGATGTCGATGAAACCATTGCCGGAATCAAACGCCAGCATAATGTCTTTGAGCAGCTTGGCATCGACCCGCAGGAGACTTTTGGTTATAAAATCCTCGAACCGTTGATTCAGCTTCGCAAGGACGGCGTAAGAAAGGTTGGCAAAGCCCTTGGCCTGCCCGCTGAACTATTCGAGCGAATTCCATTTCCCGGCCCGGCTCTATCAGCCCGCGTAATAGGCCAGGCAACTCCTGAACGTATCGAAACCGTCCGCAAGGCAACAGCTATTATTGAAAAATCGCTCAAAGATACCAAGGCATTTCAATATATGGCTATCCTTCACGAGGATCGTGTAACAGGTATGCGAGATGGAAAACGCGATTTCGGCCAACAGATGGAATTGCGATGCTGGGACAGCATCGATGCAAGGACTGCAACACCAACTAAGCTCCCGTTTGAGATGCTTACGAAAGTTGCCGATGAGATTATAAACAACGTCCCCGGCATCGTCAGCGTTACGTACAATATAGCGACAAAACCGCCTTCAACAATCGAAGCGGTTTAAAGAAACTTGTTTGAAACGAAAAGGCCGTATCCGGATTAACCGGATACGGCCTTAAGTTTTTCCGTTATAAAATCTTTTTATCGCTGGATACGGCCGCGGGCACCTGAAATAAAGTTTTCTACCTGCTGGAGAGTTACCATTGTCGTATCTCCCGGAGTAGTGGTAAGCAGTGCGCCATGTGCCCATCCGAGCTTTACTGCTTCTTCAGGAGACCGGCCTGTCAATAGCCCATAGAAAAATCCTGTAGCGAAGCCGTCACCGCCGCCAACTCGGTCATATACGTTAAGCTCGCAGGTCGGCGCCTGGTAAACCTTACCGTCAACCCACGCTACAGCACTCCAGGTATGATGATTTGTGGAGTGTTCCTCGCGAAGCGTAGTTGCGACAGCCTTTACATTCGGATATTGCTTGATAACCTTGTCAATCATCGCAACGAAAACAGATGGGTCGAGTTTCGACTGTTTAACAACATCCGGCCCAGCCATTCCAAGGCCGTCCTGAAGGTCCGCTTCATTACCCACCAGCACATCGACATTCTCTACAATCCGCCGAGTAATATCTACCGCCTGTTCATGCCCGCCTCTAAACTTCCAGAGTTTAGCACGATAGTTAATATCGAAACTGGTTACAGCGCCTTTGGACTTGGCGTATTTCATAGCGTCAATGATTAATTCTGATGTTGTTTCCGAAAGAGCGGAAAAAATCCCACCGCTATGGAACCATCGTATGCCGTTCTTGAAAATTTCATCCCAGTTAAAATCGCCGGGCTTGAGTTGGGCAGCGGCTTCTATCGCACGGTTATAATCCACTTCCGGCGTACGTACGCCATATGCACGGTCGCTGTAAACCAATGCAATATTCGGCCCCTGGACACCGTCACGTTCAAACCATTTGTAAAACGGTTTTACGCCCATTGCCCTGACCCGTTCCTGTACCAGCCGGCCGATTCGGTATTTCACCATTGCCGTAGCGATACCGGTATTCATCTCGAAACAGTCAGACATATTAACATCCACGTTAAAATTAAATACGTAGACGTGCGCTAGAAACTTTTTCGCTTTATGAAATAGTATAATTCCGGGATCCAATCGGCATACCATTGCACCCAGAGACAACAGGTCCA
>CAYTQR010000132.1:0-4187 GCA_964440045.1 uncultured Planctomycetaceae bacterium
ATTGAAAGAAATAAAAAAGAAATTGAATCTTTAATAGAAAAAAATAATGCAGAATGGCTTGTTAGCGAAAGAGAGACAACAATGAAAAATAAACGTATTAAAAAACTTAAACAGGAAAATACAACATTTTTATTATTGAAAGGAAAGTAACAATGAGAAACAAATATACTAAAAGACTTAAATTGGTTGAGCTGTTTATGGTACTACTCTTGTTGCAGGCGACAGTGAAAGCCGGATACTACCTGCCCGAAAGTTCACTCTGGCAGGGTGCTCGTTATTATGACCAGGATAACGTGTATGCGCATGTTGAATATGCCGTCTATGACACCGCATCAGCAAATTATCATGATACGCTGGACGGTCTGATTGACGGATTTATCAATCCGGGTTCAGGCCAATACATCTATGCCTATCAGGCATTAAACCTTGATTCCAGCCTGCCGCCGATAGCAACTTTTGAACTTCTCGGCGGTAATCCATCTCAGGCAGATGGTATCGGTTTTCTGGATGACGGTTATGGTGGCCTTATACCATCTAATGACGGCGTATCTTTTGTATGGCGATTTGACGACGGTATCTTCGTAGCTAACGAGCATTCTGCGTTTATGGTATTCAGCTCCGACTTTGGACCAGTGGCGGGAGATTTCAAACTCTCGGCGTTGGATGAATACGGCGATGAACCACCTGTCAATATTCCCGAACCGGCAACGGTGGCATTATTGGCCGCTGGTATATGGGGGCTTGTAAGAAGGAAAAAAGATTCTTTAAAGGGTATTATTTAAAACAAATAAACACCGATGACATCGAGGGCCAGGTCCCCGGAATCCTTTATGTAAATAGGTAGAGCCCTGTTATTGCTTGCAGAAGAGAAGATGAATGGCTGGCAGCCTCTGATTACTGCCGGCCTGTTTTTTATTGACCTGTAATGATTTTTTCGATTGTTTCGTCGTCTGCGGTATCCGGTTCGGATTCATCCTGAACCGGATTGACAGGAAGATTAATTATAAAAGTGGTTCCTTTGCCGAGTTCGCTTTCCACTAATATTCTGCCGTTATGTCGTTTAATAATCTGAGCCACAATAGCCAAACCAAGACCGGTGCCCCGGACTTGGCTATCTGTTCTGGCTACACGGTAAAATCTTTCAAAAATCTTTGATAAATCTTCTTTTGGTATCCCCATACCGGTGTCGGATACCGTAATGACGATTTCATTTTGCTGCCGGGTGGCTTCAAGAAAAACGCTGCCATCTTTCGGCGTGAATTTTATCGCATTGCTTAAAAGGTTCGTTAAAACCTGGATAATACGATTGTGGTCGAAAACAGCCTCGCCGATATCAGAGGCTATATCAACCGTTAAAGTTATATTATTCTTTTTTGCCATAAGTGTCATTATCTCTGTCGCCTGACGGATAGTATCTGAAACATTGTGAGAGACAAAATCGAATTTCATCCCGCCCGAATCCAGTTTTTGAAAGTCAAGCACGTCGTTAATAAGCAGGCTCAGCCTGTCAACGTTTCTCCTGGCAAGTTCAAGAAATTTCTTTTGCTTTTTCTTGGCCCTGCCTGCAATGCCTTCGAGAACAATGTTTATACTTTCCTTAATTGCCGTAAGAGGTGTACGGAGGTCATGCGAGACAGTTGAAATGAACTGGGATTTTATTTCCATTGTCTTGACCAGTTCTTCTTCTGCGTGCTTTTTGTCGGTAATGTCATTCAGGCATACAACGGCATATTTTTTGTCTTCGATGATTACCGGCTCAATGTTTAATGAAAACCAGGGAATTGGTTCTTTATCCTGGAAATGGGTCTTGCTTTGAAACTCAAGCTTGCCAACAGGCTCCAAAGTCTTTAATACTTTCTGAATACCCAGTCTTAACAGGCAAGTTTTGCAAAATTTGCCCGTTCCACAGGCTTTTTTTTCGATTCTTACTGTTGTGCAGTCAAGAGCTTCGCCGAGAGAGCGATTGATTATTTCATTATAATCTTTATTGGTTATTTTACGAGTTGTATCATTGACTCTTATAACGTTTAAATCCTCATCAACAAGCAGAAGACCGACGGAAACAGCGTCAAATATCGCTTCAAGATTTTTTTTCTTGCGGTCAATAAGCTCTTCAATCGAGAGTTTTCCTGTTGGATTTTTGAAAGTGTTGTCCTGATTCATTTTTTATCAAGTGCCTGAAATATTTTTTCGGTCAAATCGGCGAAGTCAAATGGTTTGGTTATGTAATCGACTACGCCGAATGAGCTTGCTGCTGCTATATCTTTTGGTTCGCAGACGGCGGTAACCATAATGACAGGTGTGGTCTTGAGGTCGGGATTTTCCCTTAATATTGCCAGCATTTCAAGGCCGGTCATATTAGGCATATTGTTATCAAGAAGTATCAAATCAGGTTTTTCAGATGCTGCTATATCAAGACCTTCGCGGCCATTCAATGCGGTAAGAACATTGAATTTGTTCCATTTCAGGCGGGTCGCGATTGTGCTTAAAAGGTCCGGCTCGTCGTCAATTACCAGAATTGTCGTATTTGCAGTTTTCTTTTTTGATTTAAATAAACCAAGCATAAAGTGTTCCTCAAAAAATCTATCCGGCTCAATTATCGACAATGGCGGAGATAGGAATTAACAAAAAGCAGGTTTTGGGGTTTTAAATCGGCAGTATGAGGGTTTGCGTCTGGAGATTTTACTTTATCGGTCTTTTTTTGCCGGCCGAAAAGACCATTAAGTGGTTAAGAGTCAATGCTTTTTTGACGATTTTGCTTATGCGCTGAAAGTGTATGGAAACAGAAAGAAGGTTATGACGAACAAAAGAGCAGAGAATACGACCATAAAAGCAATAAAGCAGCTTGGTATTCTCAACGAGGACCAGCTTGCTGAGCTTGTGAAGCTTGCCGATTCAGGCGGGAAAAGCATACTCAGCCTGCTTAAGGGAAACAACCTCGTCAATGATGAACAGTTAGCCAGGATTATTGCGGCAGACCAGAAAATAGAGTTTGTAACACTCAGCCCCGATATGGTTGATCCAATAACCGCTCATATGATTCCTTATGAACTATCCAACGAACATAATCTCATAGGCATTCGAACGGAAGAAAATAAGTTGTTTGTGGCTATGAGTTCACCAATGAATCTGGCGGCCAGAGACCAGATTGAGATGAGAACGGGCTGTAAGGTTATTCCGGTGGCAGCAACACCGAGCGCAATTAAAACTGCCATCAGATTTCATTTCAATGTGCAGAATGTCACAAAACAGACTATTGCCTCGATGAGACTGGAAAAACAACAGCAGGCAAAAGGACAGGTTGACATATTGGACAAGCTGCAGGACAGCCAGGACCCGATAAGCAGTCTTGTATCTTCAATAATAGCCGGTGCTATTGATTCAAGAGCAAGCGATATTCATATTGAACCTCAGGAAAAAGATTTGGTCATCAGATACAGAATTGACGGGGTCCTGAGAAAAGAAATCGAAATACCATCTATGGCTCAGGCAGAGGTGCTCAGCCATATAAAGATTCTTGCGAATATGGACATATCAGAAAAACGGCTGCCTCAGGATGGACATATTACAACTGTTCGTAAACAGGGCGAGTTTGACCTGCGTGTATCTTCGCTGCCGTCTGTTATAGGTGAAAAAATTGTTATCAGAATACTCGACAAGAGCGGTAACCGATGGAACCTTAATGATATTGCCACGAATAAGCAGGACAATGAAAAATTTAGAAGTCTGATTGAAAATCCATACGGTATAATACTCCTGACAGGACCTACCGGAAGTGGTAAGACCACGACTCTTTATTCGCTTCTGCAGCTTTTAAACACCGGTAGAAATAATATTGTAACTGTAGAGGATCCGGTCGAATACAGACTTGAAGGTATAACACAGGTTCAGGTTAATACTAAAGCCGGCCTTACGTTTGCCTCGGCACTTAGAAGTATATTAAGGCAGGACCCGGATATTATTCTTATCGGAGAAATCAGAGATCTTGAAACTGCTGAAATTGCCATAAGTGCAGCTATGACGGGCCATCTTGTACTGTCGACGCTTCATACAAACGATGCCACAGGGGCGATATCACGTCTTATGAGTATCGGTGTGCCTCCGTTTCTGCTTGCCTCGTCACTTTTAGGAGCAGTGGCACAGAGACTTATAAAAATATCATGTAAATATTGCAGAGAAACTTATAC
>CAYTQR010000133.1:0-4123 GCA_964440045.1 uncultured Planctomycetaceae bacterium
GCTTTTGACCGACACCGCGTGTTGTGATTACGATACAAATCATAAGGTCAATCCGCCATTAAGGACCGATGACGACATCAAGGCAATAAAGGAAGGGATAAAAGACGGCACAATTGACGCACTGGTAACCGACCATGCGCCGCACCTGCAAAGCGAAAAGGAGCTTGAGTTTCTGGCAGCGCCTTTCGGAATAGCAAGCCTTGAATGTGCACTTGGTTTATATATAAAGGCATTGATTGAGCCGAAAGTAATCGATTGGCCGCAGCTCGTATCTATAATGGCCGAAAGGCCTGCAAAGATAATCAGCGTCGATAAAGGCACATTAGGTAAAGGCAAGCAGGCTGATATAACTATTATTGCCCCTGACGCTACATTCAGGGTTGACGTTAATAAATTCCGCTCGAAAAGCAAAAACTGCCCTTACGATGGCTGGAAATTGGCGGGCAAGGTCGAATATACCATCGTCGGCGGAGAAATAAGATACTCGGCACGGGAAAAAAGCAGTGCTGATTGACGGCTACAATCTGCTAAGGGCTGTGCAGAGTTTTTCAGACGAACATATCACTATTACCGATGTTCAGCTTTGCCTGGTTTTAGGTGAATATCTTTTTAGGGTAAAGAAGAAGGGTATAATTGTCTTTGACGGCACAGGGCCGAGAGATAAGACGGTCTTTAAAAACATAAATAATCTCGAGGTGCTTTTTTCAGGCAGCAGCCACGAAGCTGACGACATCATCGAGGAACTGGTGCTTGAAAATACAGCGCCGAAAAGGCTTACCGTTATCAGCAGCGACAGGCGGGTTAAAGCAGCAGCTAAAAAAAGAAAAGCAACTGCTATCAGTTCTATAGATTTCTGGGAAGAAGTGATAAAACAGCTTGCAAAGAAAAGAAGAAAACCTGAGCCGCGCCAGAAGTTTTCGGGAATAAGCAAATTTGAAACAGACCTGTGGCTTAAAGAGTTCGGCCTTAAAAAGGACACTTGACCGCGAAACTAAAGATTGATCAGAAATCCCCCGTTGTTTAGCAGCCGCCGGAACGGCGGCTTTAATTGTTTATCGGTGGAACTCCGGTAAACTCGTCGCCGTTCCGGCGACGGCTAAACTATAATTGTAGTGGTTTGACAAAATCCCAGTTCTGTGCGGCAAGACCCGCTTTGACAGGATTGGCGTTTACATATCTAATGGCGGCCTTTAAAGTTTCTTCATTGTCGATAAAAACTTTCCAGCAGCCGCGAGTCCAGGGACTTTGCTTTAGATTTAATGCCTTTGTTGCAGCGCCTTTAAACTGATTGATAAGATATTCAATCCTGTACTGTGAACGAAGAACAAGTATGTGTATATGGTCGTTCATTATCGCACAGGCAGGCACCTCAATATTTAATCTCTTAATCACTGTTTCAAAACCGGCAGCAACAATTGGTCTTGTGTCATCGTTAATAAAATATGCCGGCCTGTCTAAAGTGGGCGTTGCTTCAGAATAAAATTTCATAATCAACCTTTTAGGCGGTGGCATTTGACGGCCATATTTAATCTCGCCCAATAATTGCAATTGTTCATTATAAATCTCTCTTTAGAATATGAACCACGCGGGTCATTCGGCAGCCAGGTGCCATAAGTAGTAAAAATCGCATGATAGGCAACAATCATAAATTTCTCATCGTTTAGCCGTCGCCGGTACGGCGACACAATGTTGTTTAGCAGCCGCTGGCACGGCGGCTTTTCAAAAAAACAATATAACCCCAAAACCGCAGAAAACAATGGAAAAACGTTGCCATGCCAGATAAACTCGTTGCCGTTCCGGCAACGGCTAAACAGAACTATTTTTGATTTGTATTTTTTTTCTCTGGACTCTAATATAACCGGTACAGATATGAAACTGATTGCAAAAAAATCCCGACTTAGAGGTAAAATTGCCATCCCTGCATCGAAGTCGCATACTATACGCGCGGTTGTAATCGCTTCTCTTGCAAAGGGACAGAGCTTTATCAGAAACCCTCTCATCTCAAATGACACATTAAGCGCAGTTGATTGCTACAGAGCTTTGGGCGCTGATATAGACACGACAGATGTCTCCTGCTGGACAGTTAACGGAACGGCAGGCAAAATCACCTCGCCCGGCAAAATCATCGACATAGGCAATTCCGGCACAACTTTGAGAGTAGCTCTCGCCTCTGCAAGCCTTGCGGCAAAAGGAAAAAAGATAACCCTGACAGGCGATGAGCAGATACAATCCCGGCCGTTGGGTCCCCTGCTCGATTCCCTCAATGACCTCGGAGCAAAGGCAAACGCTTTGAAAAACAATGGTTCGGCGCCGGTAGAAATAGAAGGGAAACTTACCGGTGGTAAAACCTCTATCGATTGCTTCACAAGTCAGTATTTAAGCAGCCTGCTTTTGGCAACGCCTTTAGCTCAAAAAGACAGTCAGATAGATGTAACGGTTCTTAACGAGCCTGATTACGTACAGATGACATTAGACTGGTTGGATGAGCAGGACATCAAATATGAAAATCAGGATATGCGATGTTTTAAGGTCAACGGCGGCCAGCAATATAAAGCCTTTGACAAACCGATTCCTGCCGATTTTTCGAGTGCAACTTTTTTCCTCTGCGCAGGCGCTATACTCGATGCAGATATAACAATCACAGGACTTGATTTTTCAGACAGTCAGCCCGACAAGGCGGTAGTCGATTACCTCAAACAAATGGGGGCAGAAATCGAAATTACCGCCGAAGGTGTGCATATAAAAGCAAGTCGGCTAAAAGGCGTTGATATAGATATGAACAGAACGCCGGACGCTCTGCCGGCAATGGCTGTAACAGCAGCCTTTGCGCAGGGGACAACGAAACTTCTCAATGTCCCGCAGGCAAGGAAAAAAGAGACGGACCGGATAAAATGTATGGCAGAAGAACTTGCCAAATTAGGGATAAAAACGGAACAACTGCCTGACGGCTTGATTGTCCATAACGGCACACTAACGACGGCGCCGTTATCCGGTCGAGGCGACCACAGGATTGTTATGGCTCTTTCGCTGGCGGCAATGGCTATAGATGAGGCCTGTACTATCGACACCGCTGAGGCTATGAATGTAACTTTCCCCGATTACGTAACGCTTATGAAGCAATTGGGAGCAGATATAAATTTATCTTGAAAAATCCAGCCTCAGCATTTATACTTTCCCTGCTAAATTACTCATTAAGAATAGGAGATATCTAATGTTAGGTTGTCATTTTGGAAAACTGTTTCAGGTAACCGCAGCAGGCGGTTCATACCAGGATGGATTGAGCATTATCGTCCAGGGTCTCCCCCCTGCTATGGCGATAACAGAGCAGGAAATTTACGGCGATTTGCTTTTGCGAAAGCCGGGAGCCGATGAATTAAGCTCGCCTCGCAAAGAACCGGATTTGCCGATAATCTATACCGGCATTAATGCCGCCGATACCGTGGAAAATGCCAACAATAAGGGACTAACCAACGGCACACCTTTGACTGTCCTTATTCCTAACCTCGACAGGCATTTTATACATATCAAGCAGTACCAGGACACAAACCGCACACCTCGGCCTGGACACGCTTCTTATGCCTCATTTATAAAATACGGGCCGGCCGATGATGCTATAGGCGCAGGACTCTTCAGCGGCAGGTATTCATCTATAATCGTGGCTGCAGGCTATATCGCAAAAAAAGTGCTCAAAAAATGCGGTATTAATGTTTTCAGTTATGTAAAAGAACTCGCCTCAGTCCGCTGCGGCGATGTTGACAATGCAAAGGCACTAAAATACACGGACAGCTATAAACAGATGCGGCGAGACCTTGATGCGTTTTATCAGGAAATATATGTAAAGGGCAGGATAACCGGCCAAATGAGATTCCTTGAAAAAATGGCTGTCTTAGCGGAAGTTGAGAAAGAAATTGATAAGATTCGCGATAAAACTCCAAAAATGAAAGCTGCCCAAATCAAGGAAAAATACGGCGTTCACCCTGTTCTCAACTGCCCGGATATAGAGATGGCGGAAGAAATGGTAAATGCCTGTAATAAAATCTCCGCAGGCGGCGATTCGGCAGGCGGCATTGTGAAAATTGTCGTTACAGGCGTCCCGGTCGGTCTTGGAGAACCGATTTTCGAC
>CAYTQR010000134.1:0-4041 GCA_964440045.1 uncultured Planctomycetaceae bacterium
GTCGAAAAGTCCGTAATTGTTCCATACAATATCCTGCATATCCGGCTTGAATCGCAGGTCCTTGAGCCGTTTGTTCAGCTCGGCAAGAGTTACAGGTTTTTCGACAGTAAAATGAATTTTAATTCCACCGAGAAAATCGCCCAATTCCGGCATCTTGTCGAGAATAGAATCGTCAATTTTTTCAGTCGAAGCAATCTTCGGCTCGAGATTTTCCATAATTTGCAATTTGCCTTCGAAAGCTTCTTTTACAGCCCGGCTGACAATTTCGTCAACTACCGGCTCGCTTATCACCGCTGTATTTGCGTCATAAGCTTTCGATAATACCGCAGAAACGATGAATTTATTTGCCTGACTGGTAGTAACGGTAAATTTTGCCGGATTTTGCAAATCCGGTGTGACCATTAGGTCAAAAAGTACCCCTCTAACACTTCTTTGAGCCTTTAATACTGCCGTGGTTACATCGGCAGCAGTTCTGCCGGACGAATTGTCCTGAAAAATAAGTTCTGAAGTTGTCTTGTTTGTTTCAGTAGTTGTGATTTCGTATTGTGTTTTTGATTCTTTTTCGCCGACGCTATACACTTTAGCTGCCGCGATAGTGCTGTTGCCGAGATGGGTGCCTTTTTGCCGAATTATCTCTTCAACTTGTGAACGGTCCATTGCAGAGTCAGGCTTGAGGTTTATCTGTACGCTTGTACCGCCGGTGAACTCAATATCATATTTATTATTGGCGCTGTCATCCCGCGTATAGAAAACTGTCAAACCTCCGATTACAAGGATAAGAGAAAAAATAATCATAGGCCAGCGAAGATTCATCCAATTGATTTTCGGTTCCTTGACAATTCTCAACATTGTCAGATGATTGCGAATTATGCCCTTTTCGAGCAGGAGTTGGAAAATAACCCTTGTCACAAAAAGTGCGGTAAACATACTCGAGGCGATACCAAGCATCAACGTCAGGGCAAAACCTTTGATTTCTTCAGAAGCAACCATATAAAGAATCATCGCAGTGATGAAAGTCGTGATATTGGCGTCAAGAATTGTACTAAAGGCTCTCTGGTAACCGCTGTCTATAGCTATTCGCAGTGATGAACCCTTAAGCTGTTCTTCACGGATACGTTCGAATATAAGCACGTTTGCGTCAACGCTCATACCGATAGTAAGGATAATACCGGCAATGCCCGGTAGCGTAAAAGTTGCTCTGCTTAATGCCATTATTGCCAGCACAAAGAGAATATTCATAAAGAGCGCTACATTTGCAATTGATCCTGCAAGTGTATAATAACCTATTATGAATATCGCTACCACTACCAGACCGATGAATCCTGCTTTGATGCCCTGGTTGCGGTTATCTGCTCCTATGCTTGGCCCGATGGTTTTTTCTGAAATCGGCGGTTCAATGAGTCTTGCCGGCAGCGAACCGGCATTAAGTTTGTCGACCATATCCATCTGTTCGGTTGCGGAAAAGTCGCCTTCGATTATACCGCGAGCACGAATTGCACTTCGTATATTTGGCGCCGATATTGCAAAACCGTCAAGGATGATGCAAAGCGGCCTTTGAAGATTATTTCTGGTTACATCGTAAAACAGTGAGGCGCCGACCTCGTCGAATGCAAAATCAATTGCTCTCTTGCCTATCTGGTCGGAGGCATAGCCTGCTTTTTGCAGCTTCCATGGCCTTTTGCCGCTGGTCTTTAACAAGCACTCTTCTTTCTGGTTGCTTGCAAGAACGTAATATTTATCAGCAAATACACCAAGGACAATCTGGTTCCTTTCACTTGCTCGCCAGGTGTCGTTTTCTATGTTTTCTATCTGTATCCAGATGTATTTGTTATCCGACGCAAGTTTTGGACCCCTTGTCTTCAGCGCCTCGGCATAAGTGACTATTTCATCTGTGTTGGTTCTTCCATCGTCGAGTTTGGGCAAAATGCGGAATTCCAGCACACCGGCGCCTTTGAGCATTCTTTTTACATCTTCAGGTCCGTCAATTCTTCCTCTGACAGGCCGATATTCTTCAAAGACCTCCACGAGATTGTCAATTTTTTCCTTTCTTGAGGGGAAATTGTCCCTGAACTGCTGAATCAACTCGGCACGTTTAATGGATTTTGACGGCATTTCAAGTATTCCGACAAGAACATCGGCGCTGAGATTAAAATCTTTGAGTATTCTTTCAGCCTGTCTGTATGCGGCATTAAGACCTGTTTCGGGCTCTGTAAGTTCATTAACTACCTGTGCCCATTGTTGATGTACTTCGAGATATTGTTCAATCTGCCGGTGTGTATCCTGTTTGGAAGCAAATATTTTTCCAGTTGTATTTGCATCGGCAATAAGCTCATCTATTTGTTTCGATTGTTCGTTAGGGTCAAGATTGCTCCACGAAAGGGCAGTATATGAAAGTGATTGGCTCTTTATACCGGCCTTTTCAAGTTTTTCGGCTATTGTATCAAGCTCAGTCTTAAAACTGTCCCTCTTGTCCTGGGCTGCTTTTCTGGTGTCATAAGTTGATGCCAACTGGTCGAGAATTTCTTTTCTGTTATCACTGTCGCCGGCAAATTTTGCAAAAGCCGGTGCTCTTTCATTCGGATCTTTGGCCAGCGTCCTTTTTATTATTGCCAGATTGATATTATCTTTGGCTATCACATTAAGCGCATCATCGTAAGCCTGTCGTCTTATGTGTGTATCGGCGCTTGCCAGCGGAACCTGAATTTCGAGCCTCGTATCACCCTGAGGACGCATAATGATATTTTGAACGTTACCGGGGTCGATACGTTTCAATAGAATTGGCGAAAGCTTCTGTGCAAGATTATCTATCTCTGCACCTTCAAGGCCGGTTGTATCAATTTCGTAGATAAGACTTGTACCGCCTGCCAGATCAAGGCCGGGCTTCAATGTTTTATCAGGCGGATAAAGCTGAAAAGCGGCAAAGGCCACCAGAATAATTATCGCTGCAAATCCGAAACGTGCGAGATTTCTATCCATATCGATTTCCCGAAAAAATTTGCTTATTTTATATTTATTAACATCGGACTGTTTTTATTTCTATCCGATAACCTTGCTGACAGAAGTCGGCAGAACCTTTATTTTTGTGTTGTTCGACTCATCTATCTTAATGGTTATTTCGTTTTCGCCGACTTCGATAACGGTGCCTAATATACCACCGATAGTCTGGACTCTGTCGTTTTTCCTTAAAGACTGTATCATCTGTTTCTGTTGTTGCTGTTTTTTCTTGGGACCTCTGAACATAACCATATATAAGATTACGAACATCAGAATAAGGAAAAACATCTGTGGCCATTGGCCTCTCGGATTTCTTCTAACTGGCATAGCAGAATTTGGGTCAGCCGATTGCTGGGTCGTGCTCTGCGTAGTTTGCTGGTTTTGAGAGGAAATATCTTCCGCCGTGATAACCTCCGTGCCGTCCTCACCGGCGGGTTGTGCTTGGGCTAAAGTCCATCCGTTTTTCATAATTATCCCTTTCTATGATTCAATACTTCTAATGTTTTTATTTGCTTTACTGCACCGGGCATAAGCAGGGCAGCTAAGTGCCTGCTGAGCCCAGGTTTTGAATGTACCATTTTCTATATTCTTTCGTATTTTGTCCATTAAATTATGGTAAAAAGCAATATTATGCAGGGCCAGCAGTATCGGCCCTAACATCTCGGAAATGTTGAAAAAGTGCCTTATAGCCGCTCGGCTGAAAGTTCTACAGCACGGACATTGGCAAGTCGGGTCTACAGGCCCAAAATCATCGATATAGGCTGAATTACGCAGCCTGATAGGCCCATTTTCCGTAAAAGCCAGTGCATTTCGGCCATTCCGGCTCGGCATTACGCAGTCAAACATATCGACCCCAGCCTCGACAGCCTCGATTATATCCGCAGGTTTTCCGACCCCCATCAGGTAGCGGGGCTTGTTTTCAGGCAGCAGCGGGGCGGTAAAACGGGTAGTTTCAAGCATCTGCTCTGTGCCCTCACCGACGCTTAATCCGCCTATCGCATAGCCGGGAAAGTCCATTTTGACAAGCTCTGCTGCACAGCTTTGCCG
>CAYTQR010000135.1:0-4022 GCA_964440045.1 uncultured Planctomycetaceae bacterium
CGCCAACCTTGACAGTATCCATTTATCTGTGATTGTTAATTTCTTTTCATCAAAGCTGTCAGTATCTACACCTTCGAGGTTCATCATAGCAAATCGGGAGGCATTCCAGAGTTTATTACAGAAGTTCCTTCCGATATCGAATTTCTCGCTCATATTCCTGCCTTGTTCATCTTTTGTCACAGGCAGTCGTACATCCTGGCTTTCGGTAGTCATTTGGCAAAGGCTGAATCTCATCGCATCGGCGCCGTAGGTATCGATAATCTCGATAGGGTCTATCCCGTTTCCTTTACTTTTGCTCATCCTTTCGCCGTTGCCATCGAGGATAGTTGGGTGGATGAACACATCGCTGAAGGGCACTTCGCCCATATTTTCCAGTCCTATCATCACCATCCGGGATACCCAGAGTGTGATAATGTCACGAGCCGTAACTAATGTACTTGTCGGGTAGTAGAATTTCAGTTCGTCTGTTTCTTCCGGCCAGCCTAATGTACTGTGCGGCCAAAGCGCTGACGAGAACCACGTATCGAGCACATCTTCATCCTGGATAATATTTTTCGAATGACACTTTTCACATTCGACCGGGTCTTCGATACCTGTATTGTTATGCTCACATTCCTCACATCGCCAGATCGGGAGCCTATGGCCCCACCAGAGTTGTCGGCTGATGCACCAGTCGCGGATGCCGTAGAGCCAGTCGAGATAAGTCCTGCCGAATCGGGCAGGATGGAATTTTATCTTGCCGCTCTCGACGGCCTTGATTGCCTTTTTCGCCAATGGCCCAACGCGTACAAACCATTGATCACTGAGATATGGCTCAATAATATCGCCGCTACGATCGGAATGGCCTACCTCGTGCTCGCGCGGCTCGACTTTTTCAAGTAAACCCTGAGCCTTTAAATCCTCGACAATCGCTTTCCTTGCTTCGTATCTGTCAAGGCCGGCGTATTTGCCACCGTTACCATTGATTTTGCCGTCAGGAGTCAGAATATTTATCATTTTCAACTTGTGCCGCAGCCCAATCTCGTAGTCGTTCGGGTCGTGAGCAGGAGTAACCTTCAAAAAGCCCGTGCCTTCGCCAAGCTTTACATAATCATCAGAAATAATCTCAATCTGCCTGCCGGTCAAAGGCAGATGAACTTTTTTGCCGATAAGCTCTTTCGCTCTTTTGTCCTTCGGATTTACCGCAACTGCTGTATCGCCCAGCATAGTCTCGGGTCGGGTAGTCGCAATTGTTATGTTGCCGCCCCCATCAACCAGCGGATAGTGTATATACCAGAAATTGCCCTGTACCGTTTTATGGACGACTTCATCGTCGGAGACAGCGGTTTGCAGGACAGAATCCCAATTGACTAATCTTTTGCCTCGATAAATCAAACCTTTTTTAAAGAGATTTACGAATGTATGCCTGACCGCCTTTGCGCACATTTCGTCGAGCGTAAAGCGGGTCCTTTGCCAATCGCAGCTTGCCCCGATTCGTTTGAGCTGTTCGAGGATTCTGTTGCCGTTTTCTTCTTTCCACCGCCAGATCATCTCGACCAGCTTTTCTCGTCCGACATCGTGTCGATTCTGGCCGGTCTGTGCCTTTAGATTTTTCTCGACTACCGATTGTGTCGCGATGCCGGCGTGGTCTGTCCCCGGCAGCCAGAGCGTATTGAAGCCCTGCATTCTTCTGTACCTGATAAGCACGTCCTGAAGTGTATTATCGATTGCATGGCCTAAGTGCAGCGCGCCGGTAACGTTCGGCGGGGGGATTACGATTGTATAAGGTTTTGCGTCTCTGCCGCCCTGGGCGGGCGGAGCGGTATGAAAATAATTGCCCTTTTGCCAGATGTCGTCCGCCAGGGCCTCTATCTGCTTCGGCTCGTAAACTGTCGATAATTCTTCTGTCATAACTGTATTTATACCCTTTATTTGCCAGTATTTAAAGAAATGATTCTAACAAAAAAGGACTCTTTAAGCTAATGATTTTTTTCTTGCGTTGTATGCTGTTTTAAGAGTAAATTTACATAAAAGTAGTAGAGGCAAAACCCAGAGCATAAATTTTGAGGAATTTTAATATGATTTACTACAATCAGGCCAAATCGGGCAGTTTTTTTAGAGTTAGCAGGAATTTTGTGTTTTTGTTTATTGTTATTGCAGGTATGTCTCTGGCTGAGGCCTGCCGGGCTAAAGAACCTACAGCGGAAGAGGAATATAAAGCACAAAGAAAATTTCTACAACTACAGTCTTGTGTTGACTATGAAGATTATGTAAAGGCTCCACTTGTTTTGGATAGCTTCCTAAGGGATTTTGCCCATACAAATTTTTATGAGAGGCATTCAGAACGAATTAACAAACTTGCGAAGAAAATTGCAAAAGAGACTAAAAAAATCAAGAGTGAGGACAGGATTGAGTATGTTTTTATTCGCCCTCGCCTAAAAACAAAGCAGTGGAAAGGATATATGTCAAGAGCAGAAAGCATTATCTCACGAGACTACAACAAGAGAAGCGGGGTAGGGATAACCGTATTGCGTGTAATCTTTGAAGATGAGGACCTTGAAGTTCCTTCGATAAGGTCGGATCGGAATTCGAATAATGAACTACATATATATTCTGGAGGCGGGGGGTATTCGTGTGTGGGATCTCCTTGGAATGGAGATGCGGTGTTTGTCGGCTCACAATTCCGGCGTCGCGGAATATCTGATTTGAAGGATAAAAATCTTTCAGCTATTGGTGACGTAATAGTCGGGGGGGTATATCATTATCCGACAAGACTTAAAATAGAAGTGCAAGAAGGAAAAGTATCTGCGTTTGGCGAGGTCTTTGTTCGCTCTATTCCACAAAAGTATCGCGGCAATTTAAAAGTAAAGGTTGAAGCTGAAGATGGTTTAAAGCTGATAAATGCAAATGTGGGTTTGGAAATTGATGGTTTTTTTCGTTCAGGAAAAACTATGCCTGTAAAAGACAACTCCTACCTGTTCAACTCAATCGGCCCAGGCAAATACAAAGTAAAACTGGCCCCAAATGACATATTTGGAAGCCCCGGGCAATCTGCTGAAGTTTCTGTCGGGCAGACAACAGAGGTTACAATAAATGCTTATAAGCATCGAATGTTAGAACTCGACTGGCGATTCCGCAAAACTGGCGGGCCGTATGAGTGGAAAAGCGGCAAAAAGTTGATAAGAACAAAGGAGTCCTGGCGACCTGAGGAATGGGCAGATATAGGTTGTACCGCAATAGAGTTTGGCGACTGGATAAACGGCACCTGTAAAATGAGAAGAATAAATGGTGATTTGATATATCTTGGCAACGATGAGCCTTTTGAAACAATGGAATTTCCAGAATATTCCGATTCTTCCGGCTATGAATATCTTATTAAGGAGGGCGATATACTTGCCTGGCAGAGAAAAGATCACAGAAATGAAGGGAGTTTTTTTCAGGCCCTCATTCGCATCAGTAAAATCACACCAGTTGGACTCTCAGATGAGCCAAAAACTCCTGATACAGTGGAGAAAATTCCACCGGTTGAAATGCCCAATGAGCCGGCTTTAGAGAGTAAGACAGATGCTAACAGCTGTAAAATAGAAAAGACATCTTGCCATAAAGTAACCGACAACTGATGGAGCTAATCAAATCTGATTATTTTCAAAATTCAGCGAGGCGAAGTCTTTAAAGTATTTTTTCGCGGCCTTGTCATAGGCCTTGGCGGCGTCTGTTTCGTTATCGAACCGGCCGAGTTGTATAAGTTTTCCTTTGTAACGGATGGAAGCGAAGTATTTATTTATTTTTTTGCTGTGATAGACTCCCTTATATTTTGAGGTGAGATTTCCTCTTTCTTTTCTTTTGTTGTGAGTATTTTCCTCTGGTGTGGCGAGTCGCAAGTTTGCCCTGCGGTTGTCAAGGCCGTTGTGGTTTATGTGGTCAACAAACATATCGGCAGGGGGATTGATAATCTGACGGTGCATTTTCACTGTTTTTCCGAATCTTTTTCCCTGTACATAGAAGGTGTGGAGACATCTTGCTGCATACCAGCGGTATTTATT
>CAYTQR010000136.1:0-4010 GCA_964440045.1 uncultured Planctomycetaceae bacterium
GGGTTCGATTACAAGAACTCCGAATTTTACCTTTGCCTGGTTCCTATGGGAAATTATCTTCGTGATTTTTTTCTGCAATGATGCCTGGCAACTGACACCGAAAGTTAGAACGATAAGGCAAAAGACATATTTTTTTGTACTCGCAGATAACATGGGCAATTCTTTTACCATACAGGGGCACTGAAATCAATAAATAATATAACTATTTGCAAATTAAGGAGTTATAAGCAAAAATATGTTTTTCTAACTTTTATAGGCAGCTCCTTGAGTTACTTTGCGTAACTTCTTTTTCAACAAGGAGTTAAGCAGATTTATTTATTTTTTATGTCTGGTTGACAACTCCAGAGGTGTTGGTTATACTGATTTTTAGTTCAGATGTTTTTTTGACCTGTAATCACACTTACTCAATTTTTGAATCTTTGCGGCTTTTTTTAGCCGTGGCGAGCTTGGCGGAATATTAGTGGATGAATATTTCGCCAAGTTTTTTTATCTCTTGACAGTTAAGTGTGTAATTGTTTTCATAATAGCTACTTATGTCAGCCAGCCCAAGCAAGAACAGAGTAATTTTTACAGCCTCAGTTTCAGGTAACAAGGCTATTGGCGGCAATTTTTCCCGTCTTCGGCTGGAACTTGACAGCAGCGCGACACAGGCCTTTAAAAAGGTCCAGCCCGGACAGTTTGCAGAACTTGACCTTTCAGCCCTTGCCCTGCCGGGAGCCGAGCAGATTCCCGCAGAACTTTCAGATCGAGCCGGCCGCCGAATCATCCTGCGCAGACCATTCAGCTTTGCGGATGTCAAATATGCCGGAAGCAAGGTAACTGTCGAAATACTTTACTGTGTGCTCGGGCCGGCGACACTGCGGATGAAAACGCTCAAACCTGTTGACAGGATAAACCTGATAGGCCCGCTGGGTAACGGCTTTGAAATTCCCAGTGATAAAAAACTGGCGATTCTCGTAGCCGGCGGTATGGGAACACCTCCACTTGAACATCTTGCAAAAGAGCTGAAAAACCGTTGTCCGAATACGGAGGTTGTTGTTTTAGCAGGCGCTAAAAACGTCTCGCAACTGCCCTACCTTGATATGAAGCTCGACAAGGTTTCAAAAGACCCTGATTTTGTAATAAGCGAATTTGCACAATATAACGCAAAATCGCTTATAAGCACCGATGACGGTTCAGCCGGTTTTAAGGGTTTTGTAACCGAGATGCTCGAAAGCCGGCTCAAAGGCAGAAAACCGGCCGGCACTAAGACAATCATTTACACCTGCGGGCCGGAGGTGATGATGAGCCGGGTTGCTACGATAAGCGCTGAATTCGCAATACCGTGCCAGGTGAGCCTTGAAAGGATGATGGCTTGTGGGACTGGATTATGCCAGGGCTGTGCGGTAAAATGTGCCGACAAAAAGACGAAAGAAACCAGCTATAAACTCTGCTGTAAAGACGGCCCAGTATTTTGGGCAGATGAAGTTGTCTGGTGAATATGGAAAAGAAAATTGATTTAACTGTAAATTTTGCGGGATTAAAACCGAAGAATCCTGTTTTCACCGCCTCAGGCACCTGCGGTTATGCCGAGGAGATGTCAGACTTTATGGATATAAGCCAACTCGGCGGTTTTATAACCAAAAGCATTACCCTCCAAAAGCGTGATGGCAACCCTGTGCCGAGAATCGTAGAAACTGACTCCGGTATGCTTAACGCTATAGGTCTTGCGAATATAGGCGTTGAAAAATTCATATCTGAAAAAATACCTGTAATAAAACAATTCGACACATCGTTTTTTGTCAACATTGCCGGCAAGACAATCGAAGAATATATATCTGTTGCTGAAAAACTTGCACCTCTAGCTGAAATAGCCGGCTTTGAGCTGAATATAAGCTGCCCGAACGTCAAAAAAGGCGGCATAACCTTCGGCACGGACCCGAAAGTCGTACGTGAAATAACGTCATCTGTAAAAAAGAGCATCGGCAAGAAGATTTTGATAGTAAAACTGACGCCTAACGTAACAGATATCAGCAAGATAGCTTCAGCGGCGGTGGATTCAGGAGCCGATGCGCTGAGTATGATAAATACCTTTACCGCTATGGTGATTGACATTGAGACTAAAGAAACAGTCCTTGCCAACCGTACGGGCGGCCTGTCCGGCCCGGCGATAAAACCGATTGCCGTGTATCTGACAAATAAGGTTTACAATGAAGTCGCAAAGCCGGCAAATATACCCATCCTTGCCGGCGGCGGGATAAGAAACGCTGCCGATGCGGTTGAATTTATCATTGCCGGGGCGACGGGGGTAACTATCGGTACGGCAAGCTTCGTTTATCCCGACATCGCCGTAAAAATCATTGACGGCCTGAAAAAGTACTGCCAACGGCACAAAATCACTAAAATATCCGAACTTACAGGCAGCTTGAAATAGCGACAATTATAAAGTATAATGAGCCCATTATTCATTATTAAGGATTCGCCGATAAATGGATGTACTGAAAACCTTATATGATTATTTTCCGACCTCGGTTTTCACCGGCAATTCGCTTGTGTTCATAAGCGAAGACTGGCGAGTGGAGTTGACGGAGCATTCAAGCTCAGATTTCAGCAAACAAGATAAAGACTGTGCCGTTATAAGGGTCAAGGTTTTTAAAAAGGCATTAAACGGCGAATTTTTGCCAGGTTATTATGAGGATTTCCAGATAGCCTCTGTCAGTGAACTTGCAACGCAGATTGAACGATATATCCAGGCTGCAGTTGGCAAAAATATAAGGGAATACGGCATAGATGCCTGAAGATACCCCTGCCAATAATAAAGAGAGTATAAAAATAATCCGCCGACAAGATGCGGTAGTTTTTTATGTAAAGGTGATACCTGCCGGCAGCAGGACTTCCTTTGAAGGTATTTATGACGGTATGTTGAAAATTAAATTATCAGCGGCTCCGGAGAGAGGGAAGGCCAATCAAGCTCTTATCAATTTTCTCGCGGATAAACTCGATGTCAAAAAGAAGTTTATCAAAATAATTTCCGGCCTGACGTCAAAAGTCAAACAGGTTGCTGTAGAACAGATCTCACCGGAAACGCTAACTGAAAAACTGGGAATTGCTCTATGAAGAAGACAACATTTATATTTTTATTAGCGTTTTTTTCGGTTCCGTTATTCGCATCAGACCAGCTTTCGTATGAATGCAGAGGGCTGTATGTAAACTCGATAGAAAAAGCTCTGCAGATAAACGAAGAGGATATCGACCTTGCGACAGCGGTGCTTCTTGTCGGCAAAAGGTGGAACCCTGAAATAAACATAAAGGACTATCGTGAAAGAATCGACGAGATGGCGCTTACGGTACTTGACAGGCTTCAAGGCCGAAGCCCCCTGTCGGACGGCCGAAAAACTATAGAAATAATCAATAAACTTTTGTTTGACGAGTTGGGCTTTTCGCCTGTGAAAAGTGCCGACAATCCCGAGGATTTGTTTCTGCATTCGGTGCTGGACAATAAAAGAGGATACTGTCTGAGCCTTTCGATATTATATCTTTCGGTTGGAGAACGGCTTGGTTTGCCTCTTTGCGGTGTTGTTGTTCCGGGGCATTTTTTTGTAAGATTTACCGGCAAAGGCAATTCGTTTAACATAGAAACCACTCAAAAGGGAGTCCATCCGTCAGATGAACACTATATAAAAGAATTTAATGTTCCGCAGGATAAAGAACAGGCTGTTTATCTGGAAAATCTCGGCAAAAAGGAGACCATCGGCTGTTTTTTCAATAACCTTGCCAATGTATACTCCGATCTTGATAATATCGAAAACGCCTACTACTATCAGCAAAAGTCTGTTGATATTAATCCGAAGCTTGCCGAGGCCCGTACAAATCTCGGCAATATTCTTCTCAGAAAAAATATGGTTGATTCTGCGATTCAGCAATATTTAGCTGCGCTTAGGATAAATCCGGCAGATGCCAAAACGTATCATAACCTCGCAAACGCTTATAATAAGAACGGCTCACCCGATAAAGCTATTAAGCAATATAAC
>CAYTQR010000137.1:0-3877 GCA_964440045.1 uncultured Planctomycetaceae bacterium
GTAAATTTGTCCGCCCCAAGGTCCATAGTTCTTATTACCACAGGCATATCGCCGCAAACCCGTATAACTTCGCTGTATGCGTTATAATGGTCCTCCTCGGTAGGTTCGGTCTGACTATAAAGGTACAGAAATTCCGTACGATAAAGACCGATACCGCATCCGCCTTTATCGAGCGCTACTTGTGCTTCATGCGGAAACTCAATATTGCCCAGCAGCGATACCATTACACCGTCCCGTGTAACCGCATCCAAGTCGCGAAGTGTATCAAGTTCTTTTTCAAGCCGTTCAAACTCAATCGCGAACTGCTGGTACTGCTTAAGAGTAGGCTCATCAGGGTCGATTACAACCATACCACGATTGCCGTCGATTATCACAGTAGCGGTCGGGTCCACATTTTTTGCAACATCTTCAAGACCAACCACCGCCGGAATACCCAGCGATCGTGCTACAATAGCAGTATGGCTCGTTCTTCCACCGGCATCTGTGGCAAAACCTTTTACAAACTTCCGGTCAAAACCAGCTGTTTGAGTGGGACCAAGCTCATGAGCAATTACCACTATTTCGTGACTGATATGTTTTACATCCTCTCTCTTTTTGCCAAGCAGCTGCCGCAATAAACGTTTTTCAATATCATAGATATCCGTTGCACGCTCACTGATATACCTGTCCGGCACAGCTGCGAAATGGTTTGCGATATCACGCAACGTTGTTGAAATAGCGTATTCTGCGGTCAAAAGCTCGTTAAAAACAAGATCGGTAACTTTTTTCCGCAAGCTCTTGTCTTTAAGGAATCTCAAGTGAACAGCAAAGATGTCCTTGATTTTGCTATCCGTAACTTTATCCTCTGAGTCAATCTTTTCCAGCTCCGCGGCAGCATTTTTAAAAGCATTTCTCGCTCTCTTGACCTCAAAGGTTTTAGACGAAGGAAGAATAGACCGCCTCGGTATTCGGTAATCTTCCGAATCGATAATAAGCGGCTTTGCTATCGCAATGCCAGGCGAAACAGCTATTCCTTTTTTTATCTCCATATCTCAAAACAAAAATCATTCATCAGATTTTTTTTCTGCCTTCCGGTTATGTTCTTCACAAAGTTTATTTTCAATAAGGTCTTTCAAGGCTTCTGTAGCGCGTTGGGCATCAGGGCCTTTTGCGATTATGGTTAATTTTGTCCCTGTCGTCGCCGCAAGCATTGTGATATGCATAATACTTTTGCCGTCAACCGATATCTCGCCGTTACTGACGCTGATATCACTTTTAAACTGGCTGGCGGTATCGACAAGCTGCATCGCCGGCTTCATATGCAAACCGTTGGGGTTTTTTATCTCAACCTCAGTTTGACTGACTGAATCAGGCAATGCCTTATATCCTATATATTTTTAAAATTACCTTCCGCTATTAATTTTTTATACAGCCTGCCAGGAAGGATTCTGGTCGGCTTCGACCAGTAATTCCTTTACCTGTTTAACAGTTTCACTTTGTCTGAGAAACTTTCTGAAATTCTCATTTTGCAAATGCGCAAAGATAGCTTCCATAGCTTGCAAATGCTCGTCACCCTCAGCAGGACTAACAAGTAAAAAGACGCTATAAACCGGCTGCTTGTCAAGGGCAGTAAAGTCCACCCCTGCTGCGCTGATGCCGATAGCGGCAGCAATTTTTTTAACTGCTTTGTGCCTGACATGCGGCACTGCTACGCCCTTGCCAATGCCTGTACTGGCTTCATTTTCTCTTTTGATGACAGCCTTTGCAATATCTGCAGCCTCGCCACTGCCGAGTTTGCCGGCCTTGTCAAGAACAGTAACAAGTTCTTTAATAATATCATCTCTCTTGACCGACTTAAGCTTTGGTAAAATAGCTTTGGTACAGATAAAATCAGCTATTTTCATAACGGCTCCTGAAATTTAAAATAAATTATTCTGCTTCTTGACCCTGCTCTGTTATGATACCAGAATGTTTATTGTCTCGTTCTTTTTGTTTGTGCTTTATAAGCTGCCGCTCAACTTTTTTAACAACTTCATCGACACAGGCATACATATCCTCGCCGGCTTGCTTGGCAACAAAAACACGATTGTGCTCGGCCCTGGCGATTACTTCCACACTGCTCGATGAACCGCCTTCGTTTCCTTCGACTATAACCTCAACATCATTGAGATTGTTGTAATACTTAGGCAGCTTGGAAACTTTTTCTTCGATTTTAGTCCTGATTGCATCCGTTACATCCAAATGTTTGCCGATTATTCTTATATTCAACTTGCCGCTCCTTAAAAAATAATCATTCCTTTTCTAACGGTGCTATTTCCTTTTCTTTTGAATAAGATTTAAATACCTTTGGACTTATAACGCCGGCGCTTATGCTAAAACGCAGAGCTTCTTCCACCGACATATCCAATTCCACCACTTCATCCTTGGGGACCATAATAACATATCCCGTAAACGGCGTAGGCGAGCTCGGAACAAATAACGTAAGAAAATCCTTCTGGTGATTTTCATTAATTTTCTCAAGGCCTGTTCCGGTAACCATTGCTATGGACCATATGCCTTTTCTCGGATACTCAACAGCAACAACTCTGCTAAAGGCCAGCTTTTCTTTTTTAAGGAAAAAATCTGTAACCTGTTTTATATGAGGATATATTCTGTTTACAACAGGCGCTTTCACAAAAGCACGCTCGAATATTCGCCATAGTGTCCTGCCGATGAAACTTGCCAGGAAAGCGCCGATGAAAACTACGATTATAAACGCAATCAGAAATCCGGCGATTTGTCCCCGTCCATAAACCCAGTATCTTTCAGCCTCTTTTATCCTCGCAACCCTTTTTACCGCAGAGTCCTGCATCTTTTCCTGCAGGAATTGTTCATCTACAGCGGCAGGAAAATTATTCTTAACGTAAGCAACCAAATCATCGTCACTTATGTAAGGATAGGACGGGTTCGTATATACCAGAATCCTGACTACGCCCCTGTTTATATGACTGCTGACATTTTGCCGGACAAAGGTGTAAAGCTGGACAAAAATCCAGACTGTTAAAATGGTCGGCAAAAGTGCGGCCAGCCCCCTGAAAAAATAATTTTTAAAATTTCGTAAAACCTGCATTTCCCCTGACTTACAATCCGTTGATTATTTTTTCTTCGACCAATAATTGGTCGTTAACTTTGTATATAAATCGAAAACCGGACAAAATTTAGCCAAATCTTTAAACTACTGTACTTTACCAGGCTCTGTCCGTCAACAAAAAACTATCTCCTCATCGGCACGGTTTACCTGTCTTTCGGCCGTGAATGAAGACCTGTCCCAAAGGCATCTTCCCATGCCTCTTTTAAAACCTCACAAACAGTCGGATGGGCAAATGAAATTTCGCTTATTTTTTCATTACTGCTCAAAAGTGCCCGCGCCACAGCGATCATTTCGGTAACGCCGGAACCAACCATTGTTACACCAATAATTTTGTTGGTCTTTTTATCGCGTAAAACCCTCACTTCGCCGACAGTTTCGTTATGCCCGACACTTCTGCCGTTCGCTCTGAAAAATGCCCTCCCCGTCGCATAATCAATCCCATTCTCTTTGCATTGCCTCTCGTTTTTACCAACCGAAGCAACTTCACAAAATGTGTAAACCGCTCTCGGCACAAGAGAATAATCTCCTATGCGAGCCTCTTTTCCCGTTGCATTTTTGGCGGCAACCTCGGCCTCAAGAAATGCCCCGTGAGCAAGATAAGTCATCCCTGCCGCATCGCCAATCGCGTAAACTCCGCCCGCGTTTGTCTCCATTTTCTCATTAACCTTTATTGCCAAGCCGTTCATCTCAAGCGACAAGGCCTTAACAGTCTGACTATCACAGAACGCCTTTCTGCCGACCGAAACCAATACTTTTTCCGCCTCGATT
>CAYTQR010000138.1:0-3035 GCA_964440045.1 uncultured Planctomycetaceae bacterium
AAAAATGATTATGATCCATTCAGATGAGTAAATTATAGAAAAGAAAAAAACAAAAAAATAAAAAGGTTTTTATGATGAATAAAAAAATTACTGTATCGGGAATGTTACTGTTATCCTTATTTCTCTGCTGTATCTGTCTGGCACAAGAGAGCACAAAAGCCGAGCCAGCGGCGATAGATACCAACGATTTCGGTAACAGCGCACATCATTGGTACGATATCTACGACAAAAAGAACGTAATCAATAAAAAACCAAACCAGGGCCGTTACGGGCTGTCGCAAATAAAAGAAATCGCAGACAATATCCTCCTCTACCAGAAAGACAACGGCGGCTGGCCAAAAAATTACGATATGCAGGCGATTCTTACCGAAGAACAAAAGCAAATTCTCATCAGCGTAAAAAACGACCTCTGCACATCATTCGATAACTGTACAACGTATTCGCACGTAAAATACCTCGCAAAGGCCTATCAGATTATCAAAGACCAAAGATATAAAGACGCCGCCCTGCGGGGAATAGATTTCGTATTCTCGGCACAATACGCCAACGGCGGCTGGCCGCAGGTCTTCCCCCTCGAAAAAAAGTACAGCAAGCTCATTACATTCAACGACGGCGTTATGGACGGTATTATGGCAATGCTCAAGGATATAATAGAGAATAAGCCTTATTATTCCTTCGTCGACCCGGCTCGGCGACAAAAGGCCAAAGCCGCTTTCGATAAAGGATTGGACTGCATACTCAAATGCCAGATAAAGGATAATGGCAAGTTAACGGCGTGGTGCCAGCAGCACGATGAAAATGACCTGACCCCTGCCAAGGCAAGAGCCTATGAACCGCCGAGCATCGGCAACAGGGAAAGCACGGGCGTTGTTCTTTTCTTAATGAGTATAGATAACCCCAGCCCGGAAGTCATCAATTCAATCGAGTCTGCGATTAAATGGTTCGAAGATTCAAAAATTACCGGGATAAGGGTTGAGGTATTTGATACTCCGCCTTTCCAAACTCCGTTAAGGACGTTAACAAAAGACAAAAAAGTGGTCTGTGACCCTAATGCTCCACCGATATGGACTCGCTTTTACGAACTGGGGACACACAAGCCGCTGTTTTCCAATAGAAAAAGCGAATTGTTTTATACTTTAGCCGAGGTGGACCGTGAACGCCGCGCTTATGGCTGGTACAATTACGAGCCCCAAAAGGCCATCGATGCATACCCTGCCTGGCAGAAAAAACTGGCCGTGACTCAGCGCTAAAGTTTCCGTCTTTATTTCATTACGCTGTGACAAGCCCCCGCGACAAGAATACGCCTTCGCACTCCGTGCTTCGGCCCGGCAAAGCACGCGACAAACACTCGTGATTTTGTTCTTTTTAAGGGCATAATTTCTTTGACAATAAAGCGTTATAGAGTAGAATTTACAGCTTCTGGAATGTTGTAAATTTAACATTTAAAGGCAAATTATAAATATTTGTCATAAAAGGACTTATGGCCGAAAAAGAAGAACCAAAAAAGCAAGAGCACATAGAAGAAATACGAATTCTCGATGAGATGAAGAATTCGTATATGAATTACGCTATGAGCGTAATAGTTTCGCGTGCTTTGCCGGACGTTCGTGACGGCCTTAAACCATCGCAACGGCGTATCATGGTTGCTATGAACGACCTCAATTTAGGGCCGAGGAGCAGGCACAGAAAGTGTGCAAAGATTGTTGGCGACACATCCGGCAATTATCATCCGCATGGCGACCAGGCTACTTATGGCACGTTAGTACGTCTTGGTCAGGCTTGGAACATGCGTCATTGTTTGGTTGATCCGCAGGGCAATTTCGGCAGTATTGACAACGATCCGCCTGCTGCGATGAGGTATACTGAGGCTCGGATGTCTGCTGAGGCGATGGAGATGCTTGACGATCTCAAGCGTGACACGGTTGATTTTATTCCTAATTATGATGAGACTCGAACTGAGCCGACGGTTTTGCCTTCGAGGTTTCCCAATTTATTAGTTAACGGCTCGACGGGGATCGCGGTTGGTATGGCGACGAATTTGCCACCGCACAACTTGGGCGAAGTATGCGATGCGCTTTTATTGGTGATAAAGGATTCGGACTGCGGCTTTAAGGATATTATGAAGGTCCTGCCCGGCCCCGATTTTCCGACCGGCGGAACTATTTGCGGCAGAACGGGTATCCGCCAAGCCTATTCGACCGGCAAAGGACATCTGACAGTTCGGGGCAAAGTCGATATCGAGGAAAACAAAAAGGGCCGAAAGGCCATCGTTATCACCGAAATCCCATATATGGTAGTCAAAACGGGAATTGTCTCTAAAACTGCGGACCTTGTGCGGAATAACGTTTTGCCTGAGATTTCCGATGTTAGAGATGAGTCGGACCGTAAGGGAATGCGGGTTGTGATAGAATTGAAAAAGGACGCTGAAGAACAGATAGTCCTTAATAAACTTTACAAATATACATCATTGCAATCGACCTTTGCGATTTCCAATGTAGCGCTCGTAAGCAACAGGCCAGAGACGCTCAATATAAAACAGATGCTTCAATTGTTCATCGGGCATCGTAAAGAAGTCATACGCAGGCGGAGTAAGTTCCTGCTTACAAAATGCCGAAACAGGGCACACATCCTCGAAGGTCTTATCCTTGCGGTAAGCGATATTGACGAGATAATCGAGCTGATAAAGAAATCGCCCGATGCACCGACGGCAAAACTGAACCTTATGAAAAAGCCGCTGCGTCTGGCGGAGTCGGCGACGCTAAGAAAACTGCTGCCGGGGGAGTTTGTAAAACGGGCAAGCTCACAAGACCAGTTTCTTACAGGCCCGCAGGCTGATGCAATTTTGAGTATGCAGCTTAGCAGGCTCACCGGACTTGAAATTGAAAAGCTCGGCAAGGAATACGCAGCCCTTGTGGAAGAAATCGAAGGCTACGAAGCGATTCTTGCCAATGAAAAACTTGTGCTTGATATAATTACCGAAGACCTTTACGAACTCAAAGATAAATACGCCAATAAGCGCAGGACAATTATTGCTG
>CAYTQR010000138.1:3045-3832 GCA_964440045.1 uncultured Planctomycetaceae bacterium
GCTCATGGGTACCTGCGATGAGCTAAGCCTGAGTATTGGTGAGGCAACTGAAGAATTTAATAGCGAAGATTTCATCGCGGAAGAGGAAGTGCTTGTTACCGTAAGTCACAGCGGATATATCAAACGGCTGCCAATCGATACATATAGAAAACAAGGCAGAGGCGGCAGGGGTATAATCGGTTCAGATACCCGTGAAGGTGATTTTATCGAATCGCTGTTTACAGCTTCGACGCATGATTATCTGCTTGTGTTTACCAGCAGAGGCAAATGCTACTGGCTGAAGGTTTATAGTGTTCCGCAACTTTCGCGTCAGAGCAAGGGCAGGAGTATTGCAAACCTGCTCAACCTTGGCGACCAGAAGATTACATCGATTATAAACGTTGATAAATTCGATGAGCGAAATATTGCAATGGCGACCGGAAGCGGGACCATAAAAAAGTCAGCGCTTAAACTTTATTCGAATCCCCGCGCCAGCGGTATTATCGCGATAAATATTGAGCCGAGCGATGCTTTGATCGGCGCGGCTTTGACCAGCGGTAAAGACCATATTATTCTCGGCACCAAAAGCGGTATGGCTATTCGTTTCGATGAGTCACTGGCCAGGGCTATGGGTAGAACGGCCAGGGGCGTAAGAGGTATTAAGCTTCGCAAGGGTGATGCGGTTGTTGATATGGTTATTGCCGAGGAGTCGGCGACGCTGCTGACGGTTTGTGAAAACGGCTTCGGCAAAAGGACTACGCTTGACGATTACAGGGCGCAGGGCAGGGGCGGAATCGGACTTATTAAT
>CAYTQR010000139.1:0-3821 GCA_964440045.1 uncultured Planctomycetaceae bacterium
GGCTAAACAGCAGGAAAACGGGTAATCTCAAGGCCGCTGTCGAAATAACCGCGAGGTTCGCGCAAATATGCCCGCAAGACCCTGTAAAATACGACTTTGCGCTCTGCCGAATCGGGATACTCGAAAACTGTACGGGCAGGAAAAACCGCTACTGTCCGGATTGCGAATTAGCTGAATTTTGCAGGAGAAAATAATTGAAAATTACCGAAATTAGTGGTAAAATAGCGTTTTTACGTTAAATCTATTAAAAAGGTGAGATAAATGAGACACAAACTATTAGGCAGTATCGCAATAATCATACTTTTGACCTCTATTAATGCATTTTCAGCTCCGCAGCCGGCGATTGTTCCCAGGGCCAATCAGTGGACGTTAAATGTGGTTTTCGAGCAGCCTCAGCAGATAATGGTCAAGGTGCCCGGCCAGTCAAAGACTCAGCGGTTCTGGTATATTATTGTAACTTTGACCAACAACTCCGATATGGATGTGCCTTTTTATCCGACCTGCGAAATGATGACAGATACCTTCCAGATAATCGGTGCATATCATGATTCTGAAAATGTTGTCTTTAAGAAAATAAAACGCCGGCACAAAAAGAAATATCCCCTGCTCGAATCCGTTTTACATGCAGATAACAGAATCCTGCAGGGACAGGACAATACAAAAGATCTGGTAATTATCTGGCCGGACTTCGATGCCAAAACCAAGAACATCTCTCTGTTTCTGGCAGGACTGAGCAATGAAACAGCGGTTGTCGAGCATCCGACAGAAAAAGACGCAAACGGTAATCCGGAAAAGTTATACCTGAGGAAAACTCTTGAGCTGCAATATTCCATAGGAGGAGATGAAAAACTTCGCAGCAGCAGCAAACTCGCCTATAAAGGCAAACGCTGGGTTATGCGATAAGCTGAACTTTCCCGCAGCGGGGACATTTTACTTTGTCGGCTTTGAAGTTGGGCGGTATTTTCATTTTAAGGCCGCAGACGCAGGTTAGAAAATGATAGCCGCTTGTACGCCACATAATATCGCCGATATCCCTGCCCTGCTTTTTAAAATCTACCGATTTTTTCTCGCCTGCGGAACGAATTTGAACAGCTTCATCGCTCTTAAGCGCCGATGAGGGTATAGGTGTCGAATGGTTTGTTGTTTTCTTAAAGGCATTAGAATAGTCCGCAAAAGAAGCCCCTGCCATACCGCGAAGTACCTTTATGCGCTCTGATATCGGCGGATGAGTGCTGGTCATATCTGAAAGTCTCATACCTTCTTTTTGTAAAGGATTGGCGATATACATCGGAGCAGTAATCTTGTTGGCAACGGCCAGGGGTTTGGTATTTCGAGAGATTTTTTCAAGTGCAGAAGCCAGGCCTTCAGGATAGCGGGTAAGTCTGGCGCCGCCTGCATCGGCAAGATATTCACGCCTTCTCGAAAGTGCAAAATACAGAAGCATCGCCATAATCGGGGCGAGTATGGCAGCAACGATCGCAATTATCATCATAATCGCCTGGGCCTGGCCGCCGCCTGAGCCTGACCGGGATGAATGTCGTCTGCCTGAGCCCATCATTGAGCTGTAAAACATACTGCGCAGAAAGACCTGTGAAATCAAGGTTATCGCGCCGAGCATAACGCCGGCCAGGGTTACAAATAAAATATCGCGATGTAGAATATGGCTCATTTCGTGGGCGACAACACCCTGCAGTTCGTCTCTGCTCAGCCTGCCGAGCAGGCCTGCGGTAACGGCTATTGAGGCGCTTTGAGGATTTCTGCCGGTGGCAAAGGCGTTTGGAGCAGGGTCGTTAATTATATAAACCTTCGGCATCGGCAACTGGGCGGCGATAGCCATTTCCTCAACGACATTAAACAACTGCGGATGGACTTTCTTGGTAACCGGGACCGCCTTGCTGGCAGTTAGGAATATCGCATCGCCGCCGGAGAAGCTGACAAGTGCGAGAATGAGCCAGATAATCAGCGCAACAGCCATACCGAAAACACCGGCCAGCGGGTGAGGTACAAAAACCATCCCTATTATCCAGCCAAGTAAACCCAGCGCCGCAGCCATTAACACAAGCAGCAGTATTGAATTGCGCTTATTTGCCCTGATTTGCTCCCACATAGCTTAGTCTTTGAAACTTACTTTAGGAACTGCTTTTTCAGCGGCATCTTCAATTTCAAAAAAGTCGCTTTTGGTAAAATTGAACATTCCTGCAACGATATTCGACGGGAACATCTGAATTTTGTTGTTGAAAAAGAGCACCTGGTCGTTATAAGCCTGGCGGGCAAAGGCGATTTTGTTTTCTGTGCTGGAAAGCTCTTCCTGCAGGGCGAGAAAATTCTGGTTCGCCTTTAAGTCAGGATAAGCCTCAACGGTCAGCAGGAATTTGCTCAATGCCTGGCCAAGCAGGCCTTCAGATTGTGCGGACTCAGCAACGTTTTTGGCATTCATTGCCTGGCTGCGTGCATTGGTAACGGCCTCGAGAGTCTCGCGTTCATGCACCATATAACCTTTCGCGGTTTCAATGAGGTTGGGTATCAGGTCGTGCCGCCGTTTGAGCTGGACATCAATCTGAGACCAGGCATTAGCAACCTGGTTGCGCAGCCTAACAAGGGTATTGTATAACCCAATTATAAACACAACCGCTAAAACAACTATTACAACTACAACAAGTAAAGCATTCATAGCCGTCCTTTCTAAAATTTATCCAATGGAAAATTTTTATTCTGACTAAACATCCCGGTAAGAAGTTTTATGATCTTTTCTTCCTTGTCGAAAGTACCTTTGGCCAGCACTTGCGATAATTCACCTCTATCAAACCACAGGCCATGCCCTTCCGGGCAGCGGTCGATAATAACAGGTTCTTCATACTGTTTAGCCGTCGCCGGAACGGCGACGATCTTCTGCATTTTTTTCAGGCATATGGGGCAGCGGCGAGCTTTTTCCTTTATATTCGGCGCCCGCTTAAAAGAAGCGACAAGCCGGCGGGCCTGGCCCGAATCGGCAAAGAGCAATTCAAGCTCACCGGCATCAAGCCAGATACCTCCGCAATCCGTACAGTAATCCGTCTCGACGCAGTCAAGCTCCAATACCATCATCGGATTTTTGCAGAGCGGGCAATCCATTTAAAGAAAATCAAAATTTAAAAATCAATCCGCCTTCGCCAAGGCTTCGTCGGACAAGAATTGTAGAAGAACTACCATTTTCTGCGCCACCACAGCACGCCGACTATCACCGTGGACATAAGAGCCATAATAGAAATAATCCAGAAGGCAGCGTGGTACTGAGACAGCGGAATCCGAACATTCATAGAAAAGAGACTCACGACAAAAGTCGGAAGCATAATAGCGATGGTTATAAGTGTCAGCGCCTTGATACGAATGTTGAGATTATTGCTGATAATCGAAGCGCGGGCGTCCATCATGCTGGCCAGAACCTGTGAAAATATGTCGATCTGGTTGAGACACTGGGTGTTTTCGATAGACATATCATCGAGAAATTCGAGGTTTTCCTGCGTGAATTCAATTTTTGCTGTACAGCCCCTGAGTCTGTTGATCAGGGCAGCGTTTGAGTGTGTAGCATTGAGATAATAAACAAGACTTTTTTCGAGCGTAAACAGGTTAAGCAGATACTTATTTTCCATTGAGACATTTATCTGCATCTCGAGTTCGCCGGAAATACGGTTGATTGCCCTGAGGTGATCGACAAAATGTAAAATTGCGCGGTAGATGAGCCTAAGCGAAATATCGAGAATAGAAGTAACCCTGTTAAAAATCTTTCCGTCAAATAATGGAATATCCTCAGCAACAACTATTACGAGACGCTCAGCGAAAAC
>CAYTQR010000140.1:0-2974 GCA_964440045.1 uncultured Planctomycetaceae bacterium
AAGTATAATATGTTATTCAGAATCCTGTTGCTACTGTGCGAAGTACTTCGCACAGTAGCATGAGTCGGCCCGGTGAATATCAAATATCTTACGGATAATACTACAGTTATGCTGGATATGCAAGGGCGGATTGGTTATTTACAGACGATTTTGAGCCGATATAATGGGACGGTCAATTTTAATGAACTCAGAATGAGGTAATTATGTGCGGAATTGTAGCTTATCTTGGTAAAAAACCGGCTCAGCCGATACTTATCGAAGGCCTAAAACGCCTTGAATACAGGGGATATGACTCTGCCGGCGTAGGGTTTATAAAGGACGGCGGCATAAAAATAACCAAATCCAGCGGCAGAATCAGCGTGCTCGAAGAGCTCCTTGATGAGGCAAATCCTAATGAAGTTCTCGGTATCGGCCATACCCGATGGGCAACACACGGCGAACCAAATACCATAAATGCCCATCCGCATCTGGACTATACCGGCAAGATCGCAGTTGTTCATAACGGTATTATCGAAAATTACAATACGCTGAAGACCTGGCTGATAAGCAAAGGCTGTAAATTCGCAAGCGAAACAGATACCGAAGTTATCGCTAACCTCATCGGCTATTTATATTCCAATAAGGATGGCGCCGATTCACCTCGTGATGGGCAGAATAGATTCGAATGGGCTGTACAGCATGCCTTGAATGAACTCGTCGGCACTTACGGACTTGCTGTGGTTTGTGCAGATTTTCCGGATATGCTGATTGGCGCCAAAAAGGGCAGCCCTTTGATACTCGGACTGGGAGAGAATGAATTTATTATCGCTTCCGATGCATCTGCAATTGTCGAACATACCACGCAGGCAATCTATCTGGCAGATAATGAAATGGTTACGATAAGCTCGAAAGGCTTTCATACCAAAACGATTGATAATATTGAGATACATAAAGAACTCAAGAAAATTGAATTTTCTCTCAATGCAATCGAGCTGAACGGCTACACCCATTATATGCTCAAGGAAATCTGCGAGCAGCCAAAGGCGCTGGGCATGTGTCTGGGCGGACGACTCGACCTTCGCGACGGCAGAATTGTATTGGGCGGGATAGGCAAATACTGGCGAGAACTTACAAGGGCAAAAAGAATTGTTATCAACGCCTGCGGTACAGCCTGGCATGCAGGACTTATCGGAGAATTTCTGTTTGAACAGCTTGCAAGAATTAATACAGAAACAGAATATGCCAGCGAGTTCAGGTATCGAAATCCCATAATTGAAAACGGCACGATTGTTATCGCTGTAAGCCAGTCCGGAGAGACGGCTGATACACTTGCCGCTGTCGAACAGGCTAAAGAACGCGGAGCGACGGTACTTGGAATTGTCAATGTTGTAGGCTCGACTATTGCCCGGTCAACGGATACCGGGGTTTATCTGCGGGTCGGCCCTGAAATCGGCGTCGCAAGCACCAAGGCATTTACCGCTCAGGTGGCGGTACTGGCAATGCTGGCTATCGAGTTGGGAAGAAGAAGACATCTGAGCAACGATTCGGCAAGATTCTATATCGAGGAACTTTCAAAAATACCAAAAAAGATTGAAAAAATTCTGGCGCAATCGGAACAAATTAAAAAAATAGCCCAGGCAACCTGCGAAAGAGAAAATTGGCTGTTTTTAGGCAGGGGGTTTAATTATCCGGTTGCTCTGGAAGGTGCGCTTAAACTAAAAGAGATAAGTTATATTCACGCCGAGGGCCTGCCCGCTGCCGAGATGAAGCACGGGCCGATTGCTCTTATAACCGACGGCATGCCTGCGGTTTTCATTGCAACGAGATGCTCGCAGTATGAAAAAATCATTGGTAATATTGAAGAGGTCAGGGCCCGCGGCGGAAGAACCATCGTTGTTGCAAGCGAAGGCGACGAAGAAATCAAACGATATGCCGACTATCTTATTCCTGTGCCGCAGGCACCGGAAGAATTACAGCCTATGCTTACGGTAATACCGCTGCAAATTTTGGCATATCACGCGGCAGTTTTACGCGGCCATGATGTTGATAAGCCCCGCAACCTCGCAAAGAGCGTTACGGTAGAGTAGAGATTAGAACTCAGAACTCAGAAGACAGGAAACAGAATAAAAAATTCTAAATTCTAATCTCTAAATCCTCCCTAAAGGATGCCTTGCGGTATAAACAAATCCTAATTACCAAAACCTAAATACTCAAAACAAGCCGGCGGCGGAGGCTGTTTTTTATGTTTTTTAGACACTGATTTACACGGATTAACACAGTTTATAATTATATATTTCTGTGTTCTCTCCGTAAGGAGTCCCTAGGACTGTGAACTCTGTGGTGAAACATTCTGGATTCCCGCCCCCGTTTTCACGGGGGTGACATTCCTGCGCGGGAATGACGAGGGCGGGGGGAAGTCAATTTTTAATTTTAAATTCTTAATTTTTAATTGAGGAATCGCCATTCGGCGATGTTGTTTTAAATGAACCCTGCGCTGTCGCTTGGGCTCTGTTTTCTATAAGGAGTGTTACGGTCGAGTAGAGCGAAAACTTTCGTGTTTTTCTCTGGATTTTTTGTTCGGCTCGGCAAGATTCTTTAGAACCTTCATTGCCTTTTTGATATCGGCAACCTTGACTATCGCGGTTGTTTTTCCTCCTTTTGCGCCGGCTGTACAATATGCGTAAGCTATATTGATATGAGCTTTCGCCAGTTTTTCCGTTACAGCCGCGAAGGCGCCGGGTCTGTTGGAAATGGTTATACAAAGCACTTCTGTTTCATTAAACTGGACGTTGATATGTTTAAGAACATCGCGTATTTTGTCCGCTGATTTACAGACTACTCTTAACACGCCATGTTCGACCGAATCCATAACGGTAAGAGCGGTTATGTTGATTTTTGCCTTGGCAAACTCGGCCAGAATCTGAGCCAGAATGCCGGGTTTATTTACCATAAATATTGAAAACTGTTTTTCGGTCTCCATTTCAAAACCTTTCAA
>CAYTQR010000140.1:2984-3530 GCA_964440045.1 uncultured Planctomycetaceae bacterium
TCGTCAATCGCGGCCTGAGCATTGGGATAAAAGGTGAATATTTTGTTGAGATTTGTGATTTTGAAAACGCGGTAAAGCTGCGGATTTATGCCGCTGATTATCACGTTACCTTCCTGAGCGGATAATTTTTTCTTTGCATTGATAAGTATTCCGAGCATCTGAGAAGAGAAAAATTTTACGCCGGCAAAGTCAATAACAAGATTTTTGGGTTTTTGATTTTCTATGAGGTCCAAAAGCTGCTGCCCAGCCTGCTCGAGCCCATGTTCGGCAGTCAGACTTGTAACATTGAAAGATACCGTTGTGACGGCAGATGCAGTTGTTATTTTTATTATATTATGCTCAGTCATATTACATCAGATATATTATATACTTATATCGGCACAGAAGTCGAGGGGCTTTTGCTTAAAACAAGCTACTTTATGGCCGGGGGTCTTTTCTTCCAGCGGCGGGGCGTTTTCTCTGCAAAAATCATCGCCGAGCGGGCATCGGCCGTAAAATGGACAACCGGTTCCAGGTTTTGCGTCCAGTTCTGCTACGGAAATAGCC
>CAYTQR010000141.1:0-3438 GCA_964440045.1 uncultured Planctomycetaceae bacterium
CTCTAAATTCTCCATCAACTAAATGTTCTAATAATATTCTTTTTGCGACTGATGGCATTCTTATTGCGTTTTTTAATTATTTTATGAAAAATATGATGTTTTCTAATATTAATCCTAATTCTTTTAAATCAATAAAATTTAATAAATGAAGTCTAAGATAAAATTCCAAAGGAAATCTCATCTAATGATTTACAATTCGTCATTTTCATTGCCCTTGCTAAGGTTTTTTGGAGATATTCCATTTGTATTCGAACTCCCTCAATTCCACCACCAACTGCAGCTCGTATAATGTCGCGCCCTATTAATATAGCTTCTGCACCTAAAGCTAACATTTTCAGAACATCATAACCAGTTCTAATGCAACCATCTACAATAACTCGTGCTTTTCCCTTTATTTCAGCTGCATATTCGGCCCCACATGGAAGCCGCCAAAGCGGCTCGCCGCTCTGGGTCGATGCTTTTTCGAGACTGCGAGCCAGTTTTTCATCATTGGTCATAAGGCCCGCTTTGTGCTTGCCGAGAGCAGCAATACAGGCACCTGTAAGAGTGGCGATGTCTATTATCGTTTTACACTTTAAAACCTTTGCCTGGTGTATTCCATCGGCCAGGACCAGTCTGCCTTCAGCATCGGTGTTTAGAACTTCAACCGTTTTTCCGCTGTAAGTAGTAATAATATCGCCCGGCAGGCAACTGGCACCGTCAGGCTTGTTTTCGGCAGCACAGATTATTCCATAGACAGAAAAGGGCCGTTTTAATCTGGCAATAACTTCCATCGCCATTAAGACCGCGGCGCCGCCGGTCATATCCATCTTCATCTCGTGCATATCATTTGAAGGTTTTATATTTATCCCGCCTGTGTCAAAGGTTATAGCTTTTCCTACAAGCGCTATTGGAGCGCTGTTCCCGGCACCCCTGGGGGTATATTTTAAAATTATCATTCTCGGTTTGTGTATTGAGCCTTGTCCGACAGCCAAGATTGCACCCATTTTCTTAGCGGCAAGTTTTTTGTCGTCAAGAACAGTGCAGCTAAGAGACGGCACGGAAGAGGCGACCTTTTGTGCAATGGCGGCAAATTTAGCAGGATACAACATATTGCCCGGCCGATTGCAAAGCGTTCTTGAAAAATTTTGGGCCTGGCCGATTATCTGGCCGACCTCAACGCCGGCGGCAAGTTTTTTTACAATCCGCCGGCTATCATCAATAACCACAGCAGAAAGAGCTATACTTCTGCCGTCTTTCTCTTGTGTGACAAACTCATCATACCTGTATCCACCAAAATGAATAGCCTCGGCAATCGCCTGGGCGAGATTTTCAAAATCAATCTTCGCTTCGTTATGCAGAAACACAGCAAGGGTTTTTGCTTTTAGCTTAACCGCTTCAAACGCAGCTTTTGAGGCAGCCTGTCTGAAGGTATCAGCAGTTGCTTTCTGCTTTTCGCCAAGGCCTATGAGCAAGAGTCTTTCAGCGGCGATTTTTCTATGAGTATAGAGAAATACACTGCTGCCTTCGGCGCCGTTAAAATCTCCGAGTTTTTTGAGCCGGCTTATCGCGCCGTCGAGCTTTGAATCCAGCCGATTCATAAGGGCCTGTTTGCCGCCGGCGCTGTAAATGCCTATCGCAAGGACATCGGCCTTTGCTTTTTCAATGTTCGTTTGTGCGGCCTTTACATCGATTTTTATAATTTGCTTTGCCATTTTAACTCCTTAATAGCCACTAAGGCACGAAGACACGAAGAAAAAAGTTATACCATTATTCTAACCACAGATTGCGCGGATTTCACGGATATTTTGCCACGAATAGACACTAATTAACATATTTTTTTAGACACGGATCCGTCTTCGCCAAGGCTTCGGCGGACAAGAATTCTATCTCTTTTTCTTTTCAAACTCAATGACAAAAATTCACGGAAAGACCGCTCGCTGACGGTCGCGGCTCTGAACGTCGCCGTGCCGGCGACGGCTAAACAAAACAACGAACCCCGCCATCTTGATGACGGGCAGGCGAAGAAACGAAGAAAATATCTATGTCAGAATTCTCAAAAATCCCTGGATAATTCGGGGCTTTTTTTTGGCTTTAAAATCATTTATACTAAGGACATGCTTAACAAGGCCTTAAGATTTTACACGAAATATCTCGCCATCTGGGTTATTGCCCTTGGCATCGTCGCTTATTTTTGGCCCAAACCCTTCATCGCGGCAAAACCGGCGATGGAATGGTTCTTTGCCCTGACAATGTTCGGCATCGGTGCGGTGCTGAAAATAGACGATTTCAAACAAATTGCACTCCGCCCTCTAATCGTGCTTATAGGCGTGTGCGGCCAGTTTATAATTATGCCCTTCGGAGCCTTTGCCATTGCAAAAATATTCAACCTGCCGCCTGAAATTGCTGTCGGTCTTATTCTGACCGGCTGCGCTCCCGGCGCTATGACGAGCAATGTAATGTGTTACATCGCAAAGGCAGATGCCGCTTATTCGGTCTCGCTTACCACAGTAGCGACACTGCTTTGCCCAATAGTTACACCCGGCCTTACATTCCTGCTGGCGAAAGCTACTATGGATGTGCCCTTTTGGGCAATGTTTTTCAGCGTAATAAAAATGGTCGTTCTGCCGCTGCTGGCAGGTTTCAGTATAAGGTATATTCTAAAGCAGCAAATCGAGAAAATAATTGAGCTGTTTCCCGCAATATCCACCACCTTTATAGCTTTCATCTGTTCGCTTGTAATAGCATTAAATAAAGACAGTCTGCTTATGCTGACTTTGCCGATTTTTGCAGCGGTTCTCATATTGAATATCTATGGCTTAGGAGCCGGCTACACTTTAGGCTCTGTTTTTCGAATGACAGTCGCCAGACGCAGAACACTGTCAATTGAAATAGGGATGCAAAACGCAGGGCTGGGCGTGGTTTTGGCTTTGAAACATTTCGGTCCGATCGCGGCAGCGCCTGCAGCTGTGTTTGTCTTCGTATGTATAATTACCGCCAGTTTTCTTGCAAGTCTGTGGCAAAGACAGTAACCTGGTTATTGGTCGAATGACCACAGAGAGAATATATCAAAAATAGAGGCAGCCTTAAAGTGCACTAAAAGATTTGGAGTAAAATTTCTGTTTGACAATAACACAATTTTGCTTAAATTTAGCGATATTCAACCGGTAATCAAAGCAAAAAGGTGTTTTTTTTCAGCAATGACCGATGTGAAGAAGACAGTTCTGTTTGACAGGCACGCCGTACTTGCCGGCAAGAGCCAGTTAGTACCCTTTGCCGGCTGGATGATGCCGCTGTGGTATAAATCCATAAGCGCTGAGCACGAGGCGGTTCGCAAAACTGCCGGGCTTTTCGACTGTACGCATATGGCCGTTTTGAAAATAGCCGGCAAAAACGCACTGGATTTCCTAAATATCCTCACCACTAACGATATCTCAAGATTAAAACCCGGCAAAGCTC
>CAYTQR010000142.1:0-3418 GCA_964440045.1 uncultured Planctomycetaceae bacterium
GCGTTATTTCTTCCCGCAGTAGTCAATCAAACGGGCTATTTCGCTTCTTAAGTCCTTACGATGCACAATCATATCGACAAAGCCGTGTTCGAGCAGGAATTCGGCACGCTGAAAACCTTCGGGCAGTTCGACCTTGATTGTCTCGTAAATCGTTCGCGGCCCTGCAAAACCTATTAATGCCCCCGGTTCAGCTATGATAACATCGCCTAACATCGCGAAACTTGCCGTCACGCCCCCGGTGGTCGGGTCTGTCAGGACTGATATAAAAAGACCGCCATGGTCGTCGAATTTAGCCAAAGCTGCGCTCGTCTTGGCCATCTGGCCTAATGATAAAACCCCTTCATGCATTCTTGCTCCGCCGGTCGAACTTACTACGACAAGTGGCAGTGAATTTTCTATTGCCTTTTCAATAGCGGCAGTTAGCTTCTCACCTACAACCGCACCCATTGAACCGCCAAGGTAGTTAAAGTCCATCACCGCCAACATCAAACCTCTGCCTTTTATAAACGCCTTGCCGGCGAGCATTGCCTCTTTACCGGCTGCGGCTTTTTCAGCGGTTTTTGCCCTTTCTTTATATGATGTATCCCGGAACTTGAAATCCAGAGGGTCAGATGTGACCAGTTCGCTCAAAATCTGCTCAAATGAACCTTCGTCAACCAGATATTTGATTCTCTCACCAGCCCCGATACGAAAATGATAGTTGCATTCGGGACAGACATGCATATTTTCAGCGACAGCCTTTTGGAAAATGGTTTTGGCGCAGCCCGGACATTTAAGCCACAGACCTTCCGGCATTTCTTTCCGCGGCTTTAAACTGTAGCCGTCCCACTGTGATTTTGATTGTTTCGCCATTGTTTTTGTTGTACTCATAAATTAAGCACCGAGATTATACCAGAAATATCTGAGAAAATCGAGACCATTTTTGAAGGCAAATAATTGATTGTCAAAACTGTCCTAAGGGCAAATAGAGATATTTTTGGTTGAGTTTTGGGGAAATAGTGATAAAATCTTATTAAGAGATCAGAATACACAATAAGGTGCTTAAGTGATTTACCCTTTATTTACGACTTGCCTTATATCAGGTCATTGGCCAGTAAAACCTTTTATGGCTGAACTTACTGATTGGAGATTTCCAAAAGCAGGAAAAACAAAATTTAATATAGATTTCAATTATTTATTCTATAAGCCAGAACACAACCTTACAGTTATTAAAATTGAACACTATTGGGATTATTCAGGAACCTTTAAAGAATTTACCAAATGGGGGTGGTCCTCTGTTGGTGGTATAATAGTTACACGGCACATAGTTGATTTAATCAATTATCTGATCGATCAAATTACACTTAACTATAAAGACCAACCCGGAAAACAATTACCATATAGGGACTTCCCGTATATTAGGCATATTGGATTTCGTGATTTAAATTTCTATGATATTCATGCTGGAGAGAAACATTGTAATTTTTTCTCATCTGGAATGATGAATGATGCTGTCTCCCTTAGTCATACGGAGGGGATGACAACAGTTATTGATTATCCTCTTGATACTAAGCTACCATTTGAAAAATTAAGGCTATTTAGAGCAATCGAACTGCTGGATAGTGGATATGTTACTGAAGCGATATTAGTAGTATATGCCTTATTAGATAGCTATGTTCAAAATGAACTAATTATTTTATTAAATCATAAGAATATAGAGGAACCTGAAGAATTCCTTAGGAAAATTCAGACTCGCCGCTTAGAAACATACCTTCATGAAATACTTAAAGTGCTTTCCGGGCACTCATTGAAGGAAGAACAGAAAGATTTGTGGAAACAACTAAAGAAAGTTAATATAATCAGAAATAAAGCCATACATGAAGCAACTGATCCAAAATATGATGATGTTAAAGATGCTATTATCTTAGTAAGAGATATCATATTATATTTGAAAAAAATTGAATTCAATCACACAGATGCAGCCGAAAGCGAAGATGTCATTCTAAAGAAATTAGATATTGAATTTTTACCATTCCTTTTTCGTAATAAACGAAAAACTTAGAATTACAGGTGCAGGGGTTAAGCATTTCCACAGGCCTTACGTATGGCCTCTATTGCCTGTTTGCGGTCCGGTTTTGAGAATATCGCATTACCTGCGACGAGCGTATCAGCTCCAAGTCCTGTTACAATCGGCGTTGTTTTAGCGTCGATACCGCCGTCAACCTCGATGCGGATATTTGGCCCGACGATTTGACGAATCGGCTTAATCTTTTCAGCGGCTTCGTGGATAAAGCTCTGGCCGCCAAAGCCCGGATGAACCGTCATCACTAAAATCATATCCGCCAAAGGTGCGTATTTTTCTATTTTTGATATAGGTGTTTCCGGATTAAGACACAGCCCAGCCGTTACGCCCGAATCGTGCAGCTTCTTGATGAAATCTTTCGGATTTGGCACAACTTCGATATGGAAGGTAATATTATCAACACCTGCCTTTATAAAATCATCGGCGTACCTCTCCGGCTCGTCAATCATCAAATGACTGTCGAAAAACAGCTTTGAGCATTTACGGATTTTTGCGATGACGACTGGTCCGATGGTTATATTCGGCACGAAATGGCCGTCCATAATGTCGAGATGCAGCATTTTGATACCGGCCTGTCCTGAGCCTGTCGAAGGAGCGCTCTCCACTTCGGCAATCTCGCCGGCCAGTTTTGCGAAATCGGCGCTCAGTATCGATGGTGCAATCTCAATTGTTCCTGTTTTTGGCAGTTTTCTATTCATAATTCTTAATGCTTCTATTTTCTACTTTTCATCTAAAATTTCAAGACATTTGAATTTTTTGCCTTCCATAAACTCAAGGCTTGCTCCGCCGCCGGTTGAGACATGGCTTACCCGTTCGGTAAGTCCCATCTTCTTTATAGCGCTTGCGCTGTCGCCGCCGCCGATAATGCTGGTTGCTCCTGCGTCGGTAACATCGGCTACGGCATTTGCCACCGCTTTTGTGCCTGCATCGAATGGCGGCATCTCGAATACGCCCATAGGCCCGTTCCAGACAACAGTCTTAGCGCCTGCAAGTTTTTGAACAAACAATTTTATCGTCTCAGGCCCGATATCAACACCTTGCCAACCGTCTGGAATATCCCCATTTATAACCTTATTCTCGGCGCCTGCCTTTAACTCCTGACAAATAACGGTATCAACAGGCAGTACTAATTCGCATCCGCCCTTTGACATTAATTCTTTTGCTTTATTGATAAAGTCGTCTTCGCAGAGACTGTTTCCAACCTTTCGCCCTTGTGCCTTAAAGAATGTATAAGCCATCGCGCCGCCGATAATGATACGGTCAACCTTGGCGATAAGGCTTTCTATAACGTTGAGCTTGTCCGAAACCTTTGCTCCGCCCAAAATGGCTACAAAAGGTTTTTGCGGATTATTAAGT
>CAYTQR010000143.1:0-3386 GCA_964440045.1 uncultured Planctomycetaceae bacterium
GATAATGACAACGCCGGCTGGGCGAAAGAAAAAGAAAACTACTGGATGCCGGTCGATTTATATATCGGCGGAGCTGAACACGCGGTACTGCATCTGCTTTATTCCAGATTCTGGCACAAACTGCTCTATGATTTAGGTTACGTCAGTACGCTGGAGCCGTTTACGAAACTTGTAAATCAGGGAATGATTTTAGGCGAAGACGGCCAGAAGATGAGCAAGAGCCGAGGCAATGTGGTTAATCCCGACAAAGTCATAGCCGACTACGGCGCAGATTCGATGAGGCTATATGAGATGTTTATGGGCCCGCTTGAGGCAACAAAGCCCTGGAGTATGCAGGGAGTCGAAGGCGTGCACAGATTTTTGAATAAACTTTGGCGGACATTAACAGATGAAACCGGTGAAATTAAAGGCAGTATCAAAGAAACAGACCCCGACGAGGAAACTAACCGGATGCTCCATCAGACCATAAAGAAAGTTACGGACGATATTGAAAATTTCCGGTTCAATACCGCCATAAGCCAGATGATGATTTTCGTTAATCACATAAGCAAGCTCGAAACTATCCCGAAAAAAGTGATTGAACCATTTATACTCGTCCTGGCGCCTTTTTCTCCGCATATCGCAGAGGAATTGTGGCAAAAGCTGTGCAATAGTAATACTGTCGCTTATGAACCTTGGCCGAAGTTCGATGAGAAAATTGCAAAGGAAAAAGAAATCGAGCTTGCCGTTCAGGTGCTTGGCAAAATCAAGGACAGAATTATAGTCTCAGCCGATGCTGACGAAGAGCAGATAAAGCAAAAGGCCCTTGCTTGTGAGATAGTGGCGGCAGCAATTGCAGGCAAAGAGGTCAAAAAGGTCATAGTCGTAAAATCCAGATTAGTCAATATCATTACAGGATGATGAAGAAATGCTGGAGATAGAGCTAAAGCTAAAAGTTGACTCTTTCGAGCCGACAGTCAAAAAGCTCAAACAGCTTGGCGCTGAATTTGACGGCGATTTTATCCAGACCGACGCCTATTATGACGATACTGAAGATTCGCTTGTCAATTCCGACCGCTGTTTGCGGATAAGAAAACACAAAAATCATCTGGGCGAAGCGATAGAACTAACCTATAAAGGCGCGAGGGAAAATCACCGCTTCAAGAGTCGGCGTGAAATTGGCCTGAAAGTCGAAAAAGCCGAGGAGCTGGCACATCTTTTCGCCGAACTTGGATATAAAGAAAAACTCGCTTTCGAAAAGAAACGAAGCCTTTGGGAATTTAATAATTGCATAGTCTCACTGGACGAGCTGCCGTTGTTGGGCAAGTTCATAGAGATTGAAGGGCCTGACGATTTAATCATTGAAGAATCACAAAAGCTGCTCGGCCTTGATAATATACAACATACGCCAAAGAGTTATGCACATCTTATGGAAGATGCGATTAGAAAAACCGGCACAAAAAGTAGAAAGATATCATTCGACCTGAAATGATGGATCCTGAAAACGGTTATATATCGCTGATAATAAACCCTCAGTCGGGTGCGAGCAGCAATAAGCTGACGGTAAAGAAGTTTATCGATTACCTGCATCAGAAAGGCTTCAAGACAAAGATTGATTATACCGAGTCTTTGTCTCACGCACAGGTTCTTGCAACGGATTTGGCGGTAAAGTACGACTGCTCGATGGTAATCGTCGCCGGTGGTGATGGCACAATCAGGGAAGTTGTTCATGGCCTTGAAGGCAGCGATAAACCGCTGATGATCCTGCCGTGCGGCACTGAAAATCTGCTGGCCTGCGAGTTGGGGTGCAGAACAACGCTTAAAAATTTAATCGAAGCTTTCGAGGCCCAACTCTACCGGCCATTCGATTTGTGCAAGGCAAACGATAAATTTTTCACTTCGGTTGGCGGCGTGGGGTTTGACGGCGAGGTTGTAAGACTTGTCGATGTACAGAGACAGGGCAATATCACACATCTGCACTATTTCAAACCTATCTGGCAGACTTTCTGGAGTTATGATTTTCCGAAGATAACCGTTGAGGTCGAGGACAAAATCGTTTTTTCTGATCGTGGCATTGTTATTTTCGGCAATATATCGAGATACGCCCTTGGCATACCGATACTTCAGGCCGCTAACATCGGCGACGGTCTGCTGGATGTCTGTATTTACAGATGTACAAATAGAGTAGCTCTTTTACAGCACTCACTTATGACGATATTAAAAAATCACCGCAGGAGTAAAAATGTTGTTTACAAACAGTGTAAAAAAATCAAAATATACTCTGAAAGTCCTTTGAAGACCGAACTTGACGGCGACCCGGGCCCGGATTTGCCGCTTGAAGTTACGATTATCCCGCAGGCTGTCAGGATTCTCGTGCCGCCTAATGCCAAGCCTGTCGGTATGAGGACAAGAATGTTCAGAATTTTTGAATAAGGCCAAAAAGTAATATGTTCAAAATAGCAAATATTAAAATTGAACCTGACAGCGGATTATTCGTTATAGCAGGTCCCTGCGTGATTGAAACCGAGCAGATTTGCATAGACATCGCTAAGCGGCTCGTCCAAATCAGCAAAAAGACCGGTATCCCGATAATTTTCAAGGCAAGTTTTGATAAGGCTAACCGCAGCAGTATCGACAGCTTCCGCGGGCCGGGCCTGCAAAAGGGTCTTGAGATTCTGGCAAAGGTAAAACAAACAACATCGCTTGTGATAATGACTGACATTCACGAAGCCGCCCAGGCCGCAGTAGCAGCCAAAGTCGTTGACTGCCTTCAGGTGCCGGCATTTCTGTGCAGGCAGACTGATTTGTTACTGGCTTGCGGGAAAACCGGCAAACCGGTCAATGTCAAAAAGGGCCAATTTATGTCACCGGCCGAGATGAAAAACGTGGTTGAAAAAATCCGCTCAACCGGCAATGAGAAGATACTGCTAACCGAACGCGGCACATTTTTCGGCTATAACCGTCTTGTCAATGATATGACAGCGATACCGGCTATGAAAAAGCTCGGCTGTCCTGTCATTTTCGATGCCACCCACAGCACTCAGCGGCCGGGCGGGCTGGGAAACGTCAGTGCCGGAGCAAGGGATATGGCCCCTGTCTTAGCCAGGGCCGCTGTCGCGGCCGGTGCCGACGGGCTGTTTCTCGAGGTGCATACCGATGTTGAAAAGTCAAAATCCGACGCGACGTCCATTATGCCTATCGAATGGGTTGAAAAACTTCTGACAGGCTGCAAGAAAATCTACGAAATCTAATCTTGAATCGCTATTATTCTGAAAGTTTTTGCTCGGGCTGATTGGGTTCCTGAATCGGCTTTGTATCTAGAATCTTTGCGAAAACATCATAGGTTTCTTCACCATAAATAATGTCAGAAAGGTAAACTTTTTTATCATAGTCACTGAGTATAGTCA
>CAYTQR010000144.1:0-3335 GCA_964440045.1 uncultured Planctomycetaceae bacterium
GTGACACTGAGACGGCTGCCAATATAAATCAATGTCTTCAAAAAACCAAAGATAGTACAGTAAGATTTGTAATAGCCAATAAACAGGAAGGCACGGGTCTTGCAAATGCCATGGCTGAACGTCTGAAAGCTAAAGTTGTAGTTTTTAGCAACTTCCCCAATATAAACAATGCTCAGACTGGATATGAAGGATTCGACGGGCTTTTACGGGAAAACATCCAGGCATTGTTGGAGGCGGCTAAATAATGGCAGGCAGTCGCTTACATCTTTCAGATATTGAAATAAAACGATCCGGACGTACTATTCTCAACATCGATAACCTGCGGATAGCTTCTGGTGAATTCGTTGGCGTGATTGGGACAAATGGTGCAGGCAAAACAACTCTTCTAAAAGTTTGCTGCGGCCTGATAAAGCCAAATCGGGGAATAATAAAACTGGATGATACGGACTGGGCCGGCCTTAGCAGTTGGACCAAAAGTAATTTGCGAAAACACATTGGCTATATCCCTCAGACCACAGAGTATAACGCTGAACTGCCCTTTACCCTGCGGGAAGTGGTAGCTATGGGCAGAACAAGTGTAAAACCTTTATTTTCCCGGCTGAACAGGGAGGATTATGAATATGTTGATTACTGGATTGACAGGCTCGGATTAGCTGATCAGCGGAATCAGACATTCAGAAGCCTCTCCGGCGGTGAACAACAAAAAGTTCTTATAGCTCGTGCAATGACCCAGGAACCGGCAATCTTGATGCTTGATGAACCATGCTCGAATCTTGATTTTAACTGGAAATATCAGATTACAAACATCATAGACGAACTGTATCAACAGATGAGTATTACCGTTTTAATGATTTCTCACGAAACAAATCTTCTGCCTTCAAGTGCGAATAGAATTATTTTGCTGCATGAAGGAAAAATACTGGTTGATGGCGCCAGTGAAGAGGTTTTTAACTCTGATGCGATTGAAAAGGCCTACCAATGCAGAATCAAAACGCTCAATATTGATGGACGAAAATATACTATTAGTAAAGGTGCAGACTAAAACTGTCAAAGTGATATGGATTCTTTCTTTTATTTAGTTATATTTGCCGGTGCGATTGCGGGAGCCAGCACAGGGCTGTTGGGAGTTTACATTGTCGGTATGCGTATGCCGTTTATAGGCACTTGTATTTCGCATGCCGCAATGGCTGGAACTATTTTTGCTCTTCTTCTTGGCCTTAACCCAACGGTTGGAGCCATAGCAGCTTCGATGATAACCTCAATGAGTCTGGCGGCAATTCGGCCACACAAATCCAGACTGGATACGAATGTAGGCCTGGCAATCCTTTTTTCGTTAATGCTTGGCCTGACATTCTTAGGAATGGGTCTCGTGCAGGATAGTCGCTCTGAAGTTCTCGGCTTACTCTGGGGCAGCATACTTTTTGTGCAAAAACAAACCGTTATCACCATTACAATCATGGCGTTTGTTTTGGTGGTTTTTGCCGTTATTTTCAATAAAGAACTGAAAGTGCTTTTGTTCAGTCGATCCATTGCCTCTGCAACCGGCGTGCATGAAAGCTTTGTTTATTGCATGTTTTTGGCTTTGTGCGGAATAATATTGTCGGTTAATTTGAAGATGATTGGTGGGTTGATGATTTTTAGTTTAATTACTAATCCGGCAGCGGCAGCTTATCAAATATGCCGAGGACATAAATCGGTCGTCTTAACCGCAACCGTATTAGGTATGTTAACCGCTGTGGTTGGTTTTCTGGTTTCATTCTATTTGAATTTACCCACAGGTGCGTGTATTGTTGTCATCAGCACAATCGTGTTTGCCGCAGCCGTAATATATCGGGCTATTCTCCGTAAGAAGGATTAGATAAAGTTTTTAGATATTACTATGTTTAGCCGTCGCCGGCACGGCGACGACAAGCCTACCCGCCCAGCAGCTTTCGCCGATTATGATTCAGGTTTCTCCTTGCCCGCGACGGCCAAATCTGTATAATAGCCCGTCCGCAAGTGTAGAAGTATAAATTTACAAATAATTAGTAATTAGAAAGGTTTAAAATGGCAGATGCCCCGAAAGCAAATGCTGTTGTCAGTCAGTCAGGCGGCCCGACAGGCGTTATCAATGCCTCGCTGGTAGGCGTAATCGAAGAGGCTAAGAAACATCCTGAGATTAAGAACCTTTACGGCGGCATTCATGCTGTAAGCGGCATTGTCAAAGAAGATTTTATTGACCTTTATAAAATCTCTGCCGATGAGCTCCAAATCGTTGCAGCCAGCCCGTCTTCGGCGCTCGGTTCAAGCAGGGACAAGCCGGACGCTGAATACTGCAAAAAAATCCTCGATGTCTTCAGGAAACAGGATATTCGTTACTTCTTTTATATCGGCGGCAACGATTCTGCCAATACCTGCTTTTTAGTAAACAATATGGCTCAGGAAATCGGTTATGAATTGCGGGCTTTTCATATTCCAAAGACAATCGACAACGACCTGCTTGTAACCGACCATTGTCCCGGCTACGGCACAGCGGCGAAGTTTGTCGCTTGTGCGCTTATGGGCGACGACCTTGACAACAGGGCGCTGCCGGGGATAAAGATTGATTGCATTATGGGCAGGCACGCAGGTTTTTTGGCTGCCGCCGCAGCCCTTGGCAAACAGAGAGAAAATGACGGCCCGCATCTCGTATATTTCCCCGAAAGACCTGTCTCGATGGAACAAATTCTTTCCGATGTTAGCGCTGTTTACGAAAAACTCGGCAGATGTGTTATCGCAGTAAGCGAGGGAATCAGCGATACCGATGGCAAGACCTGGGCAGAGAAAATTACCAAAACAGATGAGCACGATGACCACGGCAATGTCCAGCTTTCCGGAACAGGCGCTCTGGCTGATTACTTGGCGATGCGGATAAGGGCAAAATTGAAAGTCAAGCGCGTTCGTGCTGATACTTTCGGTTATCTGCAAAGGAGTTTCGCAGGCCTGCAGTCATCTGTCGATGCAGCCGAGGCTCGTCAATGCGGAATAGAAGCGGTAAAATTTGCGATTGGCCATCAGAGCGGTTCTGTCGCGATAAAGCGCATCGGCACCGGCAAAAATTACGCAGCGGAACTTTTCAGGACCGAACTTGCAAATGTCGCCGAAAAGACGAAATCTATGCCTGATGAATTTATCAATAAAGCTGGCAACGGCGTAACGGATGCTTTTATTGAGTATGCTCTGCCTCTTACCGGCGGTCTGCCCAAAACAGCGTATCTTGGCGGGTAAAAAAATGAAAGATTGAAGAATAAAAAAACTGCCGCAGGCGTCTCCATAAATTTTCAATCTTCAATTTTCAATTACATACTCTTATACCT
>CAYTQR010000145.1:0-3194 GCA_964440045.1 uncultured Planctomycetaceae bacterium
GAATCGAACACCTTTGCTAACACATATCGGTCCCAGAAAGAGATAATCTCCTGCTCTTCTGCAAGAGGTTTTGCGAATCGGATAATACCGACATTTCGCCACATAAGAGCTCTAAGCGAGTTAAGCACATCGACAGTATCGAGCCTGCTCCTGTCCGATTCGGGAATGTTTATGCGAAACTTTCTCAATCCGACAGGACCGTTTGGCCGATTAGATTGTTTTACCGCTTGTTGGCCGGCAATTCTGCCGAAGACCAGTCCTTCGAGCAGTGAGTTGCTGCCGAGCCGATTGGCCCCGTGCAGGCCGGTCGAGGCGATTTCGCCGCAGGCATATAGATTTGCGATGTTTGTGCCGGCAAGTGAGTCTGTTTTTACGCCGCCAATCATATAATGTGCGCTGGGGCGAACCGGTATGAGGTCTTTAGTTACATCAATATCAAAGCTTTCGACAAGTTCGCTGATAAGCGGAAAGCGTTTTGAAAAGTGAGCTTTGTCAAAATAGCGGATGTCCAGAAAGACATGTGTTGAATTCGTCTTGAGCATCTGCTGAAGGATAGCCCTGCTGACGATGTCACGAGGGGCAAGTTCGCCGTCAGGATGATACTGAGACATAAATTTATCGCCATTGGCATCGAGCAGTACCGCACCTTCGCCGCGAAGTGTCTCTGTGATAAGCGCTCGCGATGCTCCTGCGATATAAAGTGTTGTGGGATGAAACTGCATAAATTCCATATCGCGCAGGACGGCGCCGGCACGTACAGCCATAGCAAGGCCGTCAGCAGTGGCAGTTTCCGGATTTGTCGTTTCACGGTACAGCCTGCCCGCTCCGCCGGTGGCGAGAATGGTAGTCTTTGCCCAGATGATTTGCTTTTGGCCGTTGGAGGCCCGGCCTATAATGCCGAGACATTCGTTGTCCTCATTAGTAATAAGGTCGATAGCGAAGAAATTTTGAATCGTTGTAATATTCGGGATTGCCTGAGCTTTTCTTATGAGGGTCTGGGCAATCGCTCTGCCGGTGCAGTCGCCCTGGGCGTGAGCGATGCGGGGATGACTGTGGCCGCCTTCACGGGTAACGTCGATTTTGCCTTTTACCGTGTCGAACTCTGTCCCCCAGTCGACCAGCTGCCTGATAAGCTCCGGGCCGTCTTTTACAACCCTGGTTACAACGTCAATATCGTTTATGCCACAGCCTGTTTTGAGTGTGTCTTCTATATGCGAGTCAAAAGTATCCTCTCCTGCGATGACGCTTGCGATGCCGCCCTGGGCGTGCCAGGTATTGCTGTCTTCGAGAGTTTTCTTGCAGGTAATTACGACTTCACAGTTGGCTGTCGCCGCTTCGATAGCAGCCCGTAGTCCTGCGACGCCGGCGCCAATAATCAGACAATCGGTAAATAGCTGCTGAGTCGCGGCAGTGTTTATCGGCACAAGGTACCGCCTTGTGGCAGGACGTTTTAATGTTATTGGGTTATCTTTCATTTTTGTTCGATAATTCTGAGCCAATCAATTTCGGTTAAACTATCTAATACGATATCACCAATGATGCCTTTTTCAATATCCGTTTCGTGGTCAAAAGGCACAATAGCAAGGATTTGCGTTCTGCCGACCTCGGCGATAACGGCTGGGCCGGACTGCTGGGCAAAATCGGTCTGCGACTCATCATAACCGCTTATTACTACCCCGGCAAGCGGCAAGTGAGCACTTCTTACCGCATCGATTGTCAGCAGGGTGTGGTTTATAGTGCCAAGATTTGGTCTTGCAACGATTACGACAGGCAGATTAAATGCCTTTGCAAGAGTCAGTACATCCAATTCGTCGATTATAGGTACGCGGATTCCGCCGATGCCTTCGACGATTATACAATCTGTTTTTGAGCAGATGTAATTATAGGCGGTTACGATTCTTTCGAGTTCAACTTTTCGGTTTTCTTCCTGCTGACAGACAAACGGCGCTGCAGGTGTTACAAAATTTATGGGATTTATTACATCAAGGCCGAATTCACTGTCTGCACAGTGAGCTAAAAACTCGGCATCGTCGCTTACAAGGCCTTCTCTTTCGAGCCGACAGCCGGTAGCGATAGGTTTGAATACGCCTGTGGTTTTACCTTTTTGTGACAGGATTTTTGCAATCGCACCTGCGATAAGGGTTTTGCCCACGCCGGTATCGGTGCCGGTGATGAAAAGACCTTTATGTTTGATAAATTCAAGTTCCATTTTATTTTGCAATTTTTGGTAAATCAGTTTTGATTGTATCATAAACAATATCGAGTAGTTTTTGCAGAAGTTTTAGGTCAATTGCAACCGGAGGCATTAAAACAATTACGTCAGATAAAGGCCGAAGCATAACACCTTTTGGTCTCATTGCTGCACAAAGTTTTGCGCCAATGAGTTTTTCATACGGAAAAGATTGACTCCCAGGACAGGCCTGGGTGCTAACCCTTTTGTTTTCTACAATTTCAATCCCTGCCATCATGCCGCACTGGCGGACATTACCGACAAAATCCAACAGCGAAATCTTTTTGAGATAATCCGTAATCAAGTCAATCTTTACAAGTAGTGATTCGAGAATCCTGTTTTCCTCGAAAAGTTCGAGCGATGCGATTGCTGCGGCACAGCCCATCGCGTTGCCTGTGTATGTGTGGCCGTGATAAAAGGTTTTAAATTCATCTGCTTGGCCTAAAAATGCGTCAAAAATTTCCTGTGTTGTAAGTGTGGCTGCCAGCGGGAGATAGCCGCCGGTGATTCCTTTTGCAAGGCACATAATATCAGGCTGAATATCTTCAACCTCACAGGCAAACATCTTTCCTGTCCTGCCAAAACCCGTTGCGACTTCATCGGTTATCAAAAGGACATTATATTTTTTTGTAAGTTCTCTTAGGTCTTTTAAAAAACCTTTTGGATGGACAATTATTCCCGCTGCGCCCTGAACGAGAGGCTCAATGATTACCGCTGTGATACTATCTGGGTGTTTTTTCAAAAGTTCTTCAATTTTATCGAGTGTGAATTTTTTGCAGTCTTCACCAGAGCCGTTGAAGCGATATGGAAAGGGGGTCGGCACAAAGTATGTATCAAACAGCAAGGGATTGAAAATTGAATGGAACAGATCAATTCCGCCTACGCTGACTGAGCCGATAGTGTCGCCGGGGTAGGATTGGGCCAATGCAATAAATTTATCCCTTTTTTGACCTTTGTTGTGGTA
>CAYTQR010000146.1:0-2544 GCA_964440045.1 uncultured Planctomycetaceae bacterium
GATTTATCTAACTCTCAGATAGAAAAAAGAATGCAGATAAAGGTTAGCAATGAATCTATATTGACAAACAATGAAGCAATCTCTCATGCAAAAAGAAAAATTATAGAACTAACTCCTAGTTTAGAGTTAAAAGATAAGTTGCAAATAGAGGGGTTTGAGCGAAAGTTGATGAAAGGTAAAGTACGCTTTGATTTAATATCAACACAAATTGCAAACCTTAAAGCAAGACGAACCTGTTTTAGAAAGTACACTTAACCGTCAAAACGCTGCCCTTAAGGCCGAAAATGAGGAGTTAAAAAGACAGCTTGAAACTTTAATGGGAATTGATAAACCCGCAAGAATCAATGCTGTTTCAACTGTTTTATCAATTGAACTTACCGATCGCTGCGGTATTTACGACAAAGACGATGACGGCAAAAAGGAAACTTTAGTTGTTTATCTCAGGGCCGTCGATGATATGGGCGATTGTATCAAGGCTCCCGGAGCGGTGAAGATAGAACTGTGGGATTTAGATACGAAACCGCAGAATGCACTTTTGAAAAGCTGGCAGATTGCCCCGGCAGAGCTTAAAAAAAGCTGGTCGGGCTCGCTGCTTACCAGCTATTATAAGCTGAAATTAGACGCAGACTCAATTGCGGCTGAAAGCAAACAGGAGCTTACGATAAGGGCTGAATTTACAGACTATCTGACAGGCAAAATCCTAAAGGCACAGCAGGTCGTAAGACTATGAACAGAAATTTGAGGCTACCCGATAAATTGGTTGCTGATTTTTGTAAAAGGCATCATATCAGTAAGCTGGCGGTGTTTGGTTCCGCTCTACGGGATGACTTTTCACCGGACAGCGATGTTGATGTTCTTGTGGAGTTTCAAAAAGGTTTTACGCCGGGCTTTGCATTTTTCCGTATGCAGGACGAACTTTCAGAATTGCTCGGCCGCAAGGTAGATTTACAAACATTAGCATTTCTGAGCAGATATTTTCGCGATAAAGTTGTTCGGGAAGCAAAGGTGCAATATGCAGAATGAGCAGGATATAGTACGTCTGCGCCATATGCTCGATGCTGCAAAAAAGATAGTCGAGTACACAGGTTCAATTCAAAGAGACGATATTAACAGAGACGAAAAGCTCGCATTGGCTCTTGTTCGGCTGTTGGAAATTATCGGAGAAGCGGCAAAAGCTGTTTCGCCGGATTTACGCCGGAAGTATCCTCAAATCCCCTGGCGTGAAATAGCCGGCACAAGAGACCGGCTGATTCACGGATATTATGACATTGATTTTGATATTGTCTGGCAGATTGTTTCCGACGACATCCCGCATTTAATAACTGCGGTTGAAGATATTTTGACCAATACATAAAATTTTTCATTTAACAGGCAAAATCCTAAAGGCACAGCAGGTCGTTAATAGTCGATAGTATTTGGTATTTAGTATATAGTATCCGGCAGGTAGGGGGGCAGGGGGGCAATATTAAATTATCAAAGGAGAAATGTGATGAACACGAAACTATTTTCAGCTGTCATTTTTTTAGTAACTGTTTTTCTTGTTTGCCCGGTGCAAATTTGGGCAGAGGATGCTAATTCAACTCCCCCGCAAGAGCTTAAGACCATCCAACTCCCAAAGCCGCAAACCGATGGCGGCAAACCGTTAATGCAGATATTAAAGAGCAGAAAATCCTCGCGCCAGTTCAGCAGCGAAAAACTGCCTGCGCAGGTTCTTTCGAATATGCTCTGGGCGGCGTGGGGAATCAATCGCGAGGATGGAAAACGTACCGCCCCGTCGGCAAGGAATATGCAGGAAATTGATGTTTACGTAGCTATGGAAGAAGGGCTTTATCTTTATGACGCCAAAGCGCATGCTCTCATTGGCATTTTGGCAAAGGATATACGCGAGGCAACAGGAAAACAGCCATTTGTGAAAGAGGCGCCGATTAATCTTGTTTATGTAGCCGACTTTTCAAAGATGGGCAAAAGCTCTGCCGACCAGAAGGAATTCTACGCGGCCGCCGATACAGGTTTTATCAGCCAGAATGTTTATCTCTACTGTACCTCCGAAGGATTAGCTACTGTTGTGCGCGGAATGGTTGACAAACCTGCGCTTGCCACGGCCATGAAACTTAGAAGTGACCAGAAAATCATCCTTGCGCAAACTGTCGGATATCCGAAAAAGTAGGGCTAACTGAAATTCAGCACAGCAAAATCGCCGTGGTATTTTCTTGTCACTTCATCATATGCTTTTGCCGCCTCTATTTCATCATCAAATCGCCCAAGGAATATACGTATCCCATTATAACTGATGCAGACCATCCATTTATTGTCTCTCTTATCCCGATAAACGCCTTTATATCTTGAAGTATCGCGGCGGTTTTCTCTTTTGCGGTTGCAGTTATTTTGCGACCTTGTTGCGACTCTCAGGTTTGCCTTCCTGTTATCAAACCCCTTACGATTTTTGTGGTCAACGAAAAAGCCTCTCGGCGGCCGCATAATCTGTTTATGCATATATATCGTAATGCTTCCGGTCCCACTTCGCTGTGCATAGTATGTATGCCG
>CAYTQR010000146.1:2555-3136 GCA_964440045.1 uncultured Planctomycetaceae bacterium
TTGATTTAGATTGTCATAATCTTCCGGATCAACGATTGCGTATTTACCCTGCGTCAGAGCAATCCGCCGAAATTCGTAACCGTAATGGATTTTGCGCCAGCGCAGCAGAAACCAGACAACGATTCTTTCGATAAACGTTGGATATAGGATATTAAAACTGACATTGAGTTTAGACATAACAACTCCTAAGAAATTGAAGAATGGAGATTGAAAGATTCCTCGGTTAGCCCTGCCAACATTTATCCTCCGTAGTCTTGACGAAGGAGGACTTTTGGCAGGGTTGTTTAGCCCCCGGACCTGTGCCGGGGGGTCTCCTATCCCCTGATTTTACAGGGTCTTATATGAAATATTAACTTTTCGCCTAACTGCCCATGTATTTTACCATTTTTTTAATAAAAGTCAAGCAAAAAATCCGATTTTTTTAAAAAATTATGGGCTTTTTCGACATATTTAGCCCGCCGTTTCACGGCGGGTTTGTTTAGCCCCGCCATCCTTGTATGGCGGGGTTTTAATCCACAAATATTTAGCCCCTCGGCCTGCCGAGGGGTTCGTTTTTAAATTCGGTTAACCCCGCAACTATC
>CAYTQR010000147.1:0-3053 GCA_964440045.1 uncultured Planctomycetaceae bacterium
ATCGTTAGTAGCGGAACCAATACTCCTGTTTGCTCCGGATGTAGCTTTACCGAACAGGGTAAGTTCTGCTCTTAAGGCATCTGCTGCAACTACCACGGCTCTTTGGGCGTCATATACTTTTCCTTCTGTGCTTCTTAAATCGAGACGATTATCAAACGCCAGTTTTATTGCTGTTGATTCGGCGATTTCAAAAGGACCTGCGTTTTTATAGTCCGGCTCGAGCAGCTCTATAAGTTCATCGTTAGATGTAGTTTCAACATTGGCCTCTGTTCCTTCTTCTGTAATTTGGCTGATAAGTTTTTTTGTCGGCAATGCGAGTGATTCGAGTTCTCTTGGGTCCAGCTCGATATCGGCATCTGGCGGCAGTCCGAGAAAAGTCTTAAAAGAATCAAGTTGTCTTTTATATGATTGCGTTGCCCCAATCCACCCCTGTCGAGATCTCAATTCGTTTTGAACTGCCTGGTCAACTTCGATTTCCTGAATTCTGCCTGCATCGGCAAGTCTTCTGCTTCTTTTGGCTGATGCTATTCTGCTGCGGTAGTCCGCTTCGCTGTTTTTTATTGAGTCTAATTGTTGGAGAACAGAAAGGTATTTGCTTGCAACATCTACAGCGAATTCTTTTTTATATTGTTCGAACTCCCACAGTGCGTAGATAACATTTCTATCTGCCTGTGTTAAGTTTTCCATAACAATGTGTTTTCCGGAACCTCTCAGTAATGGGATGGAAACGGTAGCGTCGCCTAACAGTCCCATAGATGAGGCCTGACTCAAAGTGAGTAGATTTACGAGGTCGATGGCAAAAGTGGCACCCAGTTCTACGCCGGACTGAAGTTTTTGACTGACTCCGAACTCGCCGCTATGCCTTCTGCCGGTAACAGTTTCTTCGCTCGTTGTATCTGTACTGATGAAGTTTTCCACTTGCCCGGCAAACGTGCCTCTAAAAGCATCACGTTCCAACTCCAAATCGAGAGCTTTCTGAAATATTTCTTCTTTCCGCTTTTGATATTCGAAGCTGTTATAAGCTCCGATTTGTAATGCCTGAACAAGAGATATGATTATCGGTTTGTTGACATCGTTTGTTTCGATGACTCTATCACCTGAAATTGCAGTTGGATAGTCTTCTTCCGGCCAGTGTTCTATCGGATCCAGTTTATCGGTGCCTAATGAAGCCGCCCCTGAAGTCGGCAGGTTTTGCTCTGTTAGCAGTCTTCTTCGCAGGATGTCGCTGGGCCTTTCGATGCCGAATGGAGTAGCCTTGCCGGTAGCTTCGAGCTGTTTTTGCTGTATGATATTACCAGCCGCTTTGTCCATATCGCTGCGATATGTAGCCGGGCTGCAGCCGGCCGCAAGAGTCAAAGCGCCGAGCAGTAAAGAAAGTAGAAAAAAACCTGCCATTCTTAAATGCTTGTGCTTAAATGGGTTACGAAATCTTCTTCTCATTTTTATTACTTTTTTATATACAGAGTCTCACTATTTACCGTCACTTTGTTAGTGAGCAAAAAAGAGGTTTGGTAACACAAAAAATGTGTTTATTTTGGGGTTATTTTTTGTTCCTGGATCGGTTCTTGTATCTATCTTTCATAGCTTGAAAATCTTTATCCCAGCGTTCAAATTGCTGGGGCGTAAGAATATCTTTCATTTCAGCAATCAGGATTTGAGCTTCCTCGTCACGTTTTTTACGCATCTCTTCACGCTGTAACTGTTTTCTCTGGAAAGCTTCTTCAAAGATAGCTTCCACTGCAGTTGTTTGTTGCTGGCTCAGCTTGTATTTTTCACTTATTTTTTTTGCTATTGCAGCGGCATCTTTATGCGGATGGCCTATCCATATAATTCTATGTTTGATCAGCAGCATAGTTGTGCCTGTGCCAATAGCGATGCCTGAAATCAGGATTACCACTGCGCAGATAATCCATAGCGTAATTTGTTTGTGACGATAATGTTTTACAGGATTATCTTCGGTTACCATAATGCCACCTCCTGCAAAGGCGCTAATAATTGAACCAGTGGGTCAACTATATACCGCCAGGCTGGAATTGAGAGGAATATTACGATTGAGGCAGCTACGGCCGATATGCCCGCAAACCATTCGAAGGACAGAATAACTGCCGGTGCCTGCCCTAAAGTGTTGATTTCGGCCATTACAGCCTTGCAGACATCTATTTGCGGTATTTCCTCTTTTCGAGCCGTTGCGGCTAATTTTTCTATAATCTTTAGCGCATCCATTCTAATTTCTCCAAAAGGTTTTCCTTTTCCACTATCTTTTTTATTTTTTTCCGGGCTCTCAAGGCTCTCATCTTTACAGCAGCCTGTGTCCAGCCCATTCTTTGAGCGATTTCTTTAATCGGGCAATCTTCAAAGTACATAAGAGTCAGCACAAGCCTGTCTGCACTGGGCAATCGGTCTAGCAGAATATGTAAAATCTCAGCGGCCTCGGCCGGTGCAATTTCTTCATCATTGCTTTTTTCAGCAAAGTCGAATTCTTCTAATGGCAGGAACCGCTTTTGCCTGTCCCGTTCTTTCCAGAATCGGTACCCTACTCGTGTTCCGATTTTTTTAAGCCAATGAACAAAAGGTGCTTTGGCCTTATAGCTTTTTAAACTGATAAAGGCCTCAACGAAGGTGTCCTGAACGAGCCTTTGACAGATTAATCTATCCCGGCTGAACCGCCACATAAGTCTTGTTATTTGCCCCTGATGCCGGCGGACAAGCTGCTCGAAAGCTGCTTCGTTACCGTTTAATGCAGCCTGAATATCGTCCCAATCTGTATTTTCCACAGAGCCATTATAAGGTGCCATCCGGTGTTTGTAAACCGACCCTGTCATATGTCTTCAATTGGTTAGTGGACGGTTTGCCAGGAAAGTAACAGGGAATTTCGAAATAACTATTTATTTACCCGTCGCTTACGCTCTGGGCTCTGTTAATCTTCTTGAAGTATCGGTTTTTTGGCTGTAAAGTATGCTTTGGTGGATGTGTTTTTACGCTCGTAGCTCAGTAGGATAGAGCGTCGGTTTCCTAAACCGAAGGTCGCAGGTTCGAATCCTGCCGGGCGTATT
>CAYTQR010000148.1:0-2966 GCA_964440045.1 uncultured Planctomycetaceae bacterium
GTATCGGCAACGGTATAAGCCTTTTGATTATGGCCGGTATCATTTCAAGAATGCCGGGTACAATTGCCAGAGTCTGGGAAAACACCTCGTTTACAGTAGGTGCCGGGGCGGCGAGCGGCACTTACGGGCCTGCAAAAATACTGTTTCTGATAGTGGCATTCGTATTTGTTGTGGCTGGGGCAATTCTTATAACACAGGGACAAAGAAGAATACCGATTCAGCAGGCAAAGCAGATGCGGGGTATGCGGGTTTACGGCGGTCAACGGCATTATCTGCCGCTGAGAATAAATCACGGCGGCGTTATGCCGATTATTTTTGCTTCCAGTCTTATGCAGTTCCCTCCGATACTTTTTGCACAGTTATTAAGTATAGAAAAGTTCAGCAGGTCGACAGTCCTGGCAAATATCGCGATGTCGCTGCGGCCTGGCGCTTACGTTTATAATCTGTTCTATATTATTATGATAATTCTATTTGCTTACTTCTGGACAACGGTTCAGTTTCAGCCAAAGGAAATGGCCAAAAATCTCAGAAACTCGGGAAGCTTTATACCGGGCCTTCGGCCGGGACATAGAACTGCGGAGTACCTTGAAACGGTCATGGCCAGAATTACCTTTTACGGCGCCGCTTTTCTGGCGATTATAGCAGTTGTTCCTACGGTTATTTCTCAGATGCCGGGACTGGATATAGACTGGCAGGTCGCTTCGTTTTTCGGCGGAACAGGACTGCTGATTGTAGTTAGCGTTTCGCTGGACGTGGTGCAGAGAATTGAATCCAATTTGATAATGCGTAACTATGAAGGATTCAGCTCATCTGGGCGGATAAAGGGAGCAAGAGGATGATAATTGTATTGCTTGGTCCGCCGGGAGCTGGAAAAGGAACGCAGTGTAAACGGATTATTGAAAAGTACAAACTGGTTCATCTGTCCAGCGGTGACATTTTAAGAAGCCAAAGAGCCGCGGGAACAGAATTAGGAAAAAAGGCACAGGATTATATGGACAGTGGTAAACTTGTGCCGGACCAGATAATAATAGAAATGATGGTTGACACAATAGCTGGTGCCGGCGGAAACTGTGTGCTTGACGGTTTTCCGCGTACTGTTGTGCAGGCGGATGAGCTTGATAAAGAACTGACGCAAAAGAAGCAAAAAATCGACGCCGTCGTGAACCTTGTTGTTGATGACGCCGTTGTTGAAGGACGTATGACCGGCAGAAGGAGCTGTCCGGCATGTGGAGCTGTTTACCATATTGATACGCTGAAACCGAAAGTCGATGGTTTCTGTGATAAGTGCCCGGGCCAGGGGCTTGTTCAAAGACCCGATGATAAACCGGAAGTTGTGAAACAGAGACTTCTAATTTATCACCAGCAGACCTCTGCTGTGGTTGGTTTCTACGCTGATAACGGCCGGGAAGTATTAGATATTAATGCTGACGGGCCAATCGATGATATAACAGCAGAGATATTTGAAAAACTCGGTAGTCTTGCAACGGCTGGATAAGTGAAATGGCGATTACTTTACGAAGTCGCAGAGAAATAGAACTTATGAGAAAGGCCGGCAAAGTTGTTGCCGAGGTTCTTTTAAAATTAAAAGATTCTGCAGTTCCTCAGGTCAGTACCGCTGAGTTGAACCGGATAGCTGAAGATATGACCAGGCAGATGGGTGCGATAGCTCTTTTCAAGGGTGTAAAAAATCCCGGCGGAGGCCAGAATTTTTCTGCCGCAATATGTGCTTCGCTCAATCAGCAGGTTGTACACGGAATACCTTCGGAAAATGTAAGATTACAGGAAGGTGATATCCTGAGTATCGATTTCGGTGTTAAACTTAACGGCTATTGTGGTGATGCTGCTGTTACGTTGGCAATCGGGAAAATCGACAACGATAAACAACGACTGATGGATGCAACAAAAGAGATGCTTGATATCGCAATACAGCATAGCAGGGCCGGAGTAAAATGGAGCGATATTGCCGGCAGGATGCAGAAATGTGCCGAATCGGCAGGTTTTGCGGTTGTTACAGATTTTGTCGGACACGGAATAGGTACCCAGATGCATGAAGACCCAAAGGTTCCTAATTTCGTCAGCGACGAATTGTTGAAACGTGATATTTTTCTGCAGGCCGGGATGATACTTGCAGTTGAGCCGATGGTTAATATGGGCACAAGCAGTGTGATTACGTTAAATGACGGCTGGACGGTTGTTACAAAAGATAGAAAACCGTCAGCTCACTTTGAGCATACTATAGCTGTTACCGAAAATGGCTGTGAAGTGCTTACGATAAAATAAAACAGTATTTTTATTTATGCCTAAAAAAGAAGCGATAAAAGTTGTAGGTAAAGTACTTGAAACTTTGCCGAACGCGATGTTCAGGGTTGAGCTTGAGAATGGCCATATAATTATGGCCCATGTTTCCGGCAAAATGAGAATGCATTTTATAAGAATCCTTGCCGGTGATATGGTAACAGTCGAAATGTCGCCTTATGACCTGAGCAAGGGAAGAATAGTTCTGCGAAATTAGTAGTTAGAGGTAAGTAATGAAAGTTAGAAGCTCGGTAAAAAGAATATGCGAAAATTGCAAGGTTGTGCGTCGCAAAGGTGTTGTGCGCGTAATCTGCTCAACGAATCCTCGCCATAAACAAAGACAGGGCTGAGAGTTTAATAGAAAGGTAAATTATGCCTCGTATAGTTGGTGTTGATATTCCTAATAACAAAATAGTGCGCATTGCCCTTACTTATATACACGGTATTGGAGAATTTTCTGCTGCAAAGATTCTCAACGAAGCTGGTATTGACCTGAATTTAAGTTCCAGCAAGCTCACTGAGGATGAAGTCAGCAGAATCGCACAGATAATCGGCCGTGATTATGCTGTCGAAGGTCAACTCAGAAGGCAGGTTGCTCAACATATCGCAAGACTTAGGGACATCGGCTGCTATAGGGGAATCCGGCATCGTAAAGGACTGCCTGTCAGAGG
>CAYTQR010000149.1:0-2906 GCA_964440045.1 uncultured Planctomycetaceae bacterium
ATTTTCCAAGATGGAAACCGGCAAACTGCAATCAGCCGGCAGTGATGTAGAACAAGTGATAGCGGGCAATTCGGACAATCCTTATCTTTCCAAGGCTCTTTGTGATGTTGCTGCCAGGTATACCAAGAGGTATTATTTTAAACGGGCTGATGCTTTGTACAAGCGTCTGATTGAGCTTTGTCCTGCGGATTCTTTTACGGAAAAGGCGAAATTCGAACAGATAAAAAACAATCTCTTCTCTGAATTCAAGAAGGGTGGTAAAGCGGTTGACGGCATATTGAGTGAAACGACAGCTAAATACCCTAACCATAAACATCTGCCGAGAGTGCTTTATTTTGCAGCGGATAAATATGAAGAGAATTATAACTATAAAAAGGCCAAGGCACTTTACAAACAAACCATTACAGCAGGGGCGGATAGTTCTTATAGCCGCAAATCAACACTTGAGCTTACGAAAATTGACATTTATGAAAAGATAAGCGATGGTGATTTTAGCTCTGCACAGAGTTTAACAGAACAACTCATAGCAGCACAGTCAACACATCCGTATCTGCCGGAGGTTTTATATAATATCGCAGATTATTGCAGGAAGTGCAGCAACTATGGGCTTGCCAAGCAATTTTATTCACGCCTGATAGAGCTTTATCCGGAGAACAGATTTTCAGCCCGCGCTAATGTGGAGATTGCTTTACTCGATATAAGGTCAAAAATAGCCATGGGCACGTTTGACCCTTCTGCCGGTGAGATTGAACAGTTTATAAGCGGACGCGAGAAAAATTACTTATTGTCGCGAAGGTGCTATGAGCTTGGCGATTACTGTCTGCACAACCATAATTATGAGGCAGCGATTTCAGTTTTGGGGATAGTTTGCCAACAGTTTCCTCAATATCAGTATTACAGCGGTCGTGCAAAGATATGCTGTGATACCGCAAAGATATGCAAAGAGATTAAAGCTGGCAATTTGACAGAAGCACAGAGTGCTTTGCAAAAATTCAAGCAGGATTATGTCGATTATTCTTATTTACCATGCCAGCTCTACTTTATAGCCAAGGCATATGCGAGTTATGGCTATCCGGCCCAATCCGGTGGGCTATGTGATGAAATAATAAGTATGGGCGATGGCAAATATGCTGTGTATGGCGACATTCATAAGATGCGGCTGTCTGTTAGGGCAAGTCTGGAGACCGATGATCTGGCCGGTGCAAAACAGATATTCAGTCAGTTTAAATCAAAATATGCCGACTTGCTTTGTCTGGAGGAAGGCACGTTTGATTTAATCAAGGAGTTTTACAATAAAGGCTTGCGCTCCGGGAGTAATCGTTCTAAAGATTATTTAAAAGAGACGGTAGCCATGTGCCAGGCGGAAAAGCCGACTGAGGCCTATAATAAGATTCGCTCCTTTAAAATGCTCGCACAGAGTTATCATATCCTGGGTGATTTTGCCGAATCGACATCTTACTATCAAAAAATTATAGGTGAGTATCCGGACTGTAAAGCTGCAAAAGCAGCCCGGAACCGGTTGAATAATCATAATTAAAACAAATTATAGAGGTATATTAAAATGAAAAATTATAGAAAATTACTTATTTTTACCTTTGCTTTCTTTGTTCTAATATCAAGCCCTGCAAAATTGTTTGCAGGCGGCGACCCTGAATACACACTTACCATAACTCCAACTCCGGCAGAGGGCGGTACAGTTACCAAGGATCCTGATATTGCCTTATATATTCCAGGTACTGTCGTTACGCTGGAGGCCAAGGCCAATACTGCATCGGGCTGGTCGTTTAGTGGATGGAGCGGCAACCTTAGCGGAAGCATCAATCCAACAACAATAACAATGGACAGTGACAAGACAGTGCAGGCCAACTTTGCTAATAATTTAGTTGCCCATTGGGAATTTAATGAAGGCGACGGCTCAGTTGCTTATGACAGCGCGGGTGACAATGATGGCAATATTTATGATGCTACGTGGACAACGGGCAAAATCGGCGGTGCCTTAGAGTTTGATGGAGATAATGATTACGTTCGGGTGCCGGATTCAGAAAATCTTGATTTTAGCACGGGTGATATGGCTATTTCGCTTTGGATAAAGCCGGCAGACTTGGGTGCTGGTGGGATATTGGGTAAATATGACAATTGGCGTGAATACAACTATGCTATCTGGTATGTGGGGGAAGTATTGTATTTTGAGGTTGGCAATTCTAGCGATGCTTATGGAACAGAGTTTGAGACGGTGGTTAGCAGCATAGATGTCAATACAGCCAATCAATGGTATCATATCGTTGGTACTTACGACCATAATAATGTAAAGCTGTATGTTAATGGCCAGGAGGTTGACAGTAAAAGCGAGAATCGAGATTTGGGTGTAGGTACAGGCCCTCTGTGTATAGGTAATGTCAGATATGATGGTGTATCGAGCGATCCCTCCAACGAAATTGATGATTACTTCCACGGCAAAATAGATGATGTCCGCATTTACGACCGGGCTTTATCTGATGTTGAAGTTGAAGAACTGTATCACGAGGGGTTAGATGATAAAGCTTTTAATCCGAATCCTGCCAATGTGGCAGCAAACGTAGACCCAAATGGCATTCTTAGCTGGTCGGCGGGTAAAGATGCCCTGTCGCATGATGTGTATCTGGGCACCAATTTTGACGATGTAAATGATGCTAATACATTTTGGCCCGAATTTAAAGGCAACCAGACAGCAACAAGCTACGATCCATATGGTCTTGATGTAAATACTACCTACTATTGGCGAATTGACGAGGTTGGTGATTCAAATACTTACAAGGGTGATGTCTGGAGTTTTACAACATGGATTGAACCTAAACCTGATTTGGCTGGCTGATGGGAACTCGATGAAGGCGACGGTTCAGTTGCTTGTGACAGCGCGGGTGACAATG
>CAYTQR010000150.1:0-2817 GCA_964440045.1 uncultured Planctomycetaceae bacterium
AGCCAGAACGCCGCTGATTATTTCAGGGCCGGCCTTCGATGATGTCAGCAGATACAAAAAAGCCGACACCATCTCAAGGCAGATTATAAATATGCAAAGCGGCTACGACCGTATAAAAAAACAGCTCGACTTGGCACAAAGAACAGTCGCCAACGCTGAAGGAGAGTTTTCAGAAGCAAAAAAGGCAAAAGATAACGGCCGGATGGAAAAGGCTCAGGCCGTAATTGAAAAAACCCTATCCGAAATCACTAATCTCGAAAATCAGCTTGCCTCTGCAAAGCAGTTTTACGAAGTGGAATATGACCGCAAAGTGGTCCGTTTCGACCACGAAGGCAACGGCCTTAGCGCCGCTCAAGAGCTTGCGGGCGTAGGCTCATTCTTTGCCGGGGCGAATATGGATTGGCCGCACCTCCTGCAGCAGAGTTTCCGTGCCCATATCGTCTTTGAAAAGGAAAAAGACTACGTCGTAATGGACGGCAAAGTTGTAATCGTCGATGAATTTACCGGCAGATTGATGCACGGCAGGCAGTGGTCCGACGGTCTGCACCAGGCAGTCGAAGCAAAGGAAGGCGTTACTGTAAAGGAAGAGTCACAGACATTGGCAACAATAACACTGCAAAATTTCTTCCGCCTGTATGATAAAATAGCAGGCATGACAGGCACAGCCGCTACAGAAGCCAATGAGTTTATGCAGATATACAAACTCGAAGTCGTCACCATCCCAACCAACAAGCCCTGCATTCGCGATAACCGTGATGATATGATTTATAAATCGATGCGCGAAAAATTTAATGCGATAGTAAAAGAAATTCACGAGGCAAGCTCGGCCGGCAAACCAGTCCTTGTCGGTACTATAAGCGTCGAAAAGAGCGAAGCTATTTCAAACGCCTTGACTAAAACTTATGGCATTGACCACGAAGTCTTAAATGCCAAACAGCACGCAAGGGAAGCGCTAATAGTTGAAAAAGCCGGCCATCAGCACACCGGCCGAGATGGAAATCTCTGCGGCAACGTTACCATTGCCACAAATATGGCGGGCCGAGGCACAGATATTAAACTCGCACCGGGCGTTGCTGATATCGGCGGCCTGCACATAGTCGGCACAGAACGCCACGAGGCAAGAAGAATCGATAATCAACTTCGTGGACGATGCGCGAGACAGGGAGATGCAGGCTCAAGCCAGTTCTTTTTAAGTTTCGACGATGACTTAATGCAGCTCTTCGGAGGAGACAGAATTCCAAAACTACTAAGCCTTGTAGGTTGGAATGAAAACGACCCGATACTGCATCCAACAATAAGCAAGCAAATCGAAAAGATTCAGAGAAAAGTGGAAGAGCGAAACTTCGAGGCCAGAAAAAGTCTGCTCGAATTCGATGAGGTAATGGACTATCAGAGAAAAACCTTTTATACCCGCAGAAGACAGATAATCGAAGGAATAGGCCTTAAGGATATGATAACTGAAATGATAGAATCAGCTATCGACAAGGCCTGTTCTACAATGCTCAATGAAAAGTACCGTTTTGTCTGTATAGCCGAATGGGCAAGGTCGGCTTTCGGCGTGGATATAAGTCCAAAACATATTGAAGGCCTTGATACTGAACAAATCGAAATACTTATTAAGAAAAATGCAAAGAACGAAGCCGCAAATAGCATCACTATCACGCTCGGCGAATATCTGGAGGATTTCGAAGACAGAAAAACCTGGAACATCGATGCACTTTGCAAATGGGCAATGAGCGCATTCAGTGTGAATCTGTCCGGCAGCAAAATGAGACAGTTGACCGCCGAGGAAATTGAGCAGAACCTTATCGAAGCTTCCGCCCAGCAGATTGACAAGAAAGATTGCCTCCAGCTTACTGCATTTCTTGAACCTGATTTCGGAATTAATACATTTACCAACTGGGCAATCGATAAATTCGCCATAAAACTCAATGCAAAGGAACTAACAGATTTAAAACTTGAGCAGATTTACAATAAACTGCTCGAGCAGGTACAGGAAAAATATGCCCGCCGTCAAATCGAATATCCAATCGAATTTGCTATGAGCATGACATACCGCTCTGATGGCACAAACGTTTATTCCTTTGAAAACCTGGCCAATTGGGCAAATGATAGATTCGGCGCGAACTTTTCCGTTTCTCATCTACAAAACTCCTCACCCGGCGCCGTCCATAAGGAGCTGTTAAAAATAAGCGAAGACTACCACCAAACCGGTCTGGGAAATGAGATAGACAGCAAAATAAACAGCCTAAACGCCGATGAGTTATCCGCCTGGGCAAATGAAAGATTTAAAACCACAATAGAATCGGCCGAACTCAAAGACAAAGAAACTGCCCGCCAAAAACTGCTCACGGCAGGTGAAGAATTTTTGCGAACTGAACTTTCCGACCTGGAAAAATACGTCCTTCTGCAAATTTACGATTTAGTCTGGAAAGACCATCTTTATTCGATGGACCATATGAAGGAAAGCATATTTATGCGGGCCTATGCCGAGAAGGACCCGAAGATTGAATACAAGCAGGAAGGTTACCGGATGTTTGCTGAAATGCTCGACTTGATAGATGAAAGGGTAACAGACACAATCTTCAAGGTTCGCCTCGAAGCCGGCACAAGAGCAAAAAACGTCTTCCAGGCAGGCCGGACACAGCACGAAGAAGTTAATCCGTTTGAAATGGCCGAGCGCCAGCGCGCCGCCGCACAAGCCCCTCAGGGCGATGCTTCCAGGGTAAAACAGATAAAACTCGAACAGCCGAAAGTGGGCAGAAACGACCCCTGCCCCTGCGGAAGCGGAAAAAAATACAAAAAATGCTGCGGAAA
>CAYTQR010000151.1:0-2729 GCA_964440045.1 uncultured Planctomycetaceae bacterium
ATGGCTCGGTGGCGTATAAGGCTGGGTTTAGCTGAACATGCTTATTCGTCATAGTGGTCGGCAAACAAGGCGGATCGTAAGCAGAATAAAGCAAGTAAGACGCTAAAACGCAAAAAGAAAAGAGCCATAAGACAAAAGGCAGGGCTTACAAAGCTCTGCCCCTTTTTTTATCTGGTATAGTCAGGAATTTATCTTTTCAAACTTAAAGCTGTGGCCGTCAGCGTCAATTTTTATGGTATCGCCCTGGGCGAATTTGCCCTCGAGAAGCTCGGCTGCAAGCTTGTTTTCAAGTCTTTGCTGGATAGTTCGTTTAAGCGGTCTTGCGCCAAAGGCCGGGTCGTAACCTTCGTCTATCAATTGTTTTTTTGCGTTGCCGGTAAACTCGACATTTATATGTTTTTCGCGCAGATGCTTTGACAGGCGAGCTAATTGTATCTCGACAATTTTTTCAAGGTCATCTCTTCTGAGCATATGAAATACAATACTTTCGTCGATTCTATTGAGAAATTCCGGCCTGAAATGGTGTTTTAAAACTTCTCTAACGTGTGCTTCAATTTCCCAGTCTGCTCCTTTTTCTTCTGTAAGCTTTAAAATCTGTTCGCTGGCGATGTTGCTGGTCATTATTATAACGGTATTTTTGAAATCGACTGTTCTGCCCTTGCCATCGGTGAGCCTGCCCTCGTCAAAGACCTGAAGCAGGACGTTAAAGACATCAGGGTGCGCCTTTTCAATTTCATCAAGAAGCACGACCGAATAGGGTTTGCGCCGAACAGCTTCGGTTAATCTTCCGCCTTCTTCGTAACCAATGTACCCAGGCGGCGAGCCGATTAGGCGGGCAACACTGTGCTGTTCCATAAATTCGCTCATATCAACGCGTATCATTGCGGCAGGGTCGTTGAATAGAAAATCTGCAAGAGCCTTTGAGAGTTCTGTTTTGCCAACTCCTGTCGGGCCGAGGAATAAAAATACGCCGATTGGTCTGTCGGCATCACCAAGGCCTGCGCGGTTTCTGCGGACAGCATCACATAGTACGCCGACAGCTTCGTCCTGGCCGATAAGGCGTTTGTGAATTTCTTTTTCCATATTCATCAAGCGTTCGCGCTGGCCGCTTAGCAATCTTGAAATTGGTATGCCGGTCCATTTTGAGACTACCTGAGCGATGTGCTCTTCGGTAACTTCGTTGCGAATCATTTTGCCGCTGTCGCTTTTGGCAAGCTGCTCTTCGGTGTCTTTAAGTTTTTTTTGCAGTTCAGTGATCGTGCTGTATTTCAATCTTGCCGCTGTTTCGAGGTCGCCTTTGCGCTGGGCCTGGTCAAAAGCGGTCTGGGCATGGTCAATATTTTCCTTAAGCTCCTTAATAGCATCTATATCGGCTTTTTCGCTTTCCCATTTGGCGGTAAGCTCTTTATCAGTTTTTTCAAATTCGGCCAGTTGTTTTTCGAGATTTTCAAGCCGTTTTTTACTGGCAGGGTCGGACTCCTTTTTCATCGCCTCTCTTTCAATCTGCATCTGTACCGTTTTTCTTCTTATATCGTCAAGCTCGGCGGGTAGTGAATCGTTTTCAATTCGCAGTTTCGAGGCAGCTTCGTCAACCAAATCGATAGCTTTGTCCGGCAGCCATCTGTCAGATATATATCTGTTCGAAAGAGTCGCAGCGGCTACGAGGGCACTGTCTGTGATTCTTACGCCGTGATGTGTATCGTATCTGTCTTTCAGGCCGCGAAGTATAGCAATGGTTTCTTCTACGGTGGGCGGGTCAATCATTATCGGCTGAAATCTTCTTTCAAGGGCAGCATCTTTTTCGACGTGTTTACGATATTCATCTATTGTAGTTGCGCCAATGCAGCGAAGTTCGCCGCGGGCGAGCGATGGCTTGAGCAGGTTGCCGGCATCGACGGCACCTTCGGCTTTTCCTGCACCAACTATTGTGTGCAGTTCGTCAATAAATAATACGATTCCGCCTGCCGAGGCGATGACTTCCTTTAGAACGGCTTTGAACCTATCCTCGAATTCGCCGCGGTATTTTGTGCCGGCGATGAGAGAGCCCATATCGAGCGCAACGACTTTTTTATTTTTCAGGCCTGTCGGTACATCGCCGGCAACAATTCTTTGGGCAAGGCCTTCGACGATTGCGGTTTTTCCGACACCTGGTTCACCTATAAGAACCGGATTGTTTTTTGTCCGGCGATTTAGTACCTGCATACAGCGTCTGATTTCATCTTCCCTGCCAATAACGGGGTCGAGCTTTCCTGCCCGTGCCAGTTCAATAAGGTCTATGCTGTATCTTTCGAGGGCTTTGTATTTTGCTTCAGGGGTTGGGTCGGTAACTTTTTCTGAGCCTCGGATTTTTTTCAACGCCTCTTCAATTTGCTCCGGTGTGATGGAATTAACGCTTAAAATTTCCTTAGCATCACTGTTTACCGAGGCGAGCGAAAGAAAGATATGTTCAACACTCAAATACTCATCGCTTATTTTTTCTGCGCGGTTTTGCGCATCGAGAACTATTTGATTAAAAACGGGGTCGGGCATAATCTGAGCGCCAACATTTCCAGTAGGGAGCCTGTCGATTTGGCCTTCGGTCATTTCTTTTATGCGAGTAATATTGGCGCCGATTAGCTTCAAAATCATAACAACAATACCATCATCATCGCGCAGGACGGCACTTAACAGATGTATCGGCGAAAGCGTAGTATTTGACTTTGCCATAGCTATCTGCTGAGCTGTGGCAA
>CAYTQR010000152.1:0-2714 GCA_964440045.1 uncultured Planctomycetaceae bacterium
GGATATGGCCCAGAGCGCTGAATACGGCTCCGGCAAGGTAAAAAATCAGATATCCGAGATGCCCGAGCCGGTCGTTTACGTTATTTCCGAACATATAGAGAAAGTACATATTGCCGAAAATATGGCCCAGGCTGCCGTGTAAGAAGGCGTAGCTTATAAACTGCCACAGGAATGGGTATGCAGGGGTAAGCATAAAGTTTCTCGCCCAGGGCGCCAGCGTGTGCTCACCGCCGCTGTAGGTTAGAAAGAATATTATCACATTGGCGATAATCAATGCATAATTCGTGTAAGGCGTTCGCCGGGGGCGGATACTTGTCCTGATTGGAAGCAGCATATTTTATATTTTACAAAAAAGTCTCGAAAAATCGTTTCAAAGGTAGTATTCTAATGTTATTAGAGTTTATATACAAGTAATAAAGTTTAGCTGGATGTAGATGAAAAAAGAGGTTTTCAAAAAGCGGATAAGACAAGTCAGAGCAGCTCTGTCAGATACGGGCTGTCAGGCCCTGATAATAATCGGCAGAGCTGATGTTTCGTATTTAAGCGGTTTTACAGGCGACGACAGTTGGCTGGTTCTGGCCGGCAGAAGTACCTATCTTGTTACCGACAGCAGATACACCATTCAGGCACAAAGAGATTGTCCCGCCTGCAAAATTTACGAACGCAAAGGCAGAATGGCAGATGCTGTTGCAGATATATTGAAAAAAACCTCTGCTGTGAAAACGATTGCGGTTGAGGACAAAATCAAGCTGTCTTTATTTAATGCTTTGCGAAAAAAGTTGCCTGTCCGCCTAAAGACGGTAAAAAGTCCTGTCGCCCAGGGCAGGCAGGTAAAAGATGAGTTCGAAATCGCAGCGGTAAGAAGGGCAGCAAGAATCGCACAGACCGCTCTTGGAGAAGTTTTGCCTAAAATTCGCGTCGGGATGAACGAGAGTGAACTTGCAGCGATGCTCGAATTTGAATTGAAAAAGTACGGCGCCTCAGTTGCCTTTGAAAGCATAGTTGCCTTCGGGTCCAACGCGGCAATGCCTCATTATCTGCCGGCTTCGAGAAAGTTGAAAAAGGTCGATACCATTCTTATTGATTTTGGAGCAAGATTTAACGGCTACAATAGTGATATAACAAGGTGTTTTGCCGTCGGAAAAATTAATAAGTTTTATGAGAAGGTATATAAAACCGTCTTTGCCGCTCAAAAGGCTGCGATAAAAACAATCAGTGCCGGCCAGTCGCCGCTGGTTTCGGACGCCGCCGCGAAGGAAGTTATTAAATCGGCCAAACTCCCGCCTTATGGCCATGGTACAGGACATGGCATCGGCCTGGAGGTTCACGAAAGACCCATTATATCGTCGCTTTCGAAAGCTCCCCTGCAAGAAGGCAATGTGATTACGATTGAACCTGCCATTTACCTGCCCGACAGGCTCGGCATAAGAATAGAGGATAATGTTCTGGTAACTCAAAAAGGCTACAGGATTTTAAGTACACCGCTCAAAAGCGACGAAGTGCTGCTATTGAAGCTGAAATGATTTCAGACAGGATTTTTTTTGCCGTGAATTTTTGCCAGTTCCTTATTTATTCTGACACTGCAGAAATCCCTTCCGCACATAGTGCAGTAATCATCGTCAGCGACTGTTTTGCCTGAACTTTTCTGACAGGCCGCATCGTGAAATTTCTGTGCGGTTTTCGGGTCGATTGCATAAGCGATATGTTTTTCCCAGTCGAGAGCCGCTCTTGCCTGGCTTAATTTCCTGTCCTTTTGCGCACTGCCCGGCAGACCCCTTGCGACATCGGCTGCGTGAGCAGCAATTTTAGCAGCTATGACTCCGTCTCTGACATCATCGACATCCGGCAGGCCGAGATGTTCCTTTGGTGTTACGTAACATAAAAACGATGCGCCCCAATAGCCTGCGGCTGTGCCGCCGATAGCACTTGTAATATGGTCATATCCCGGCGCGATATCAGTTACCAGAGGTCCAAGTACGTAGAAGGGGGCATTGTGGCAGTACTGCTTTTGGAGTTCCATATTTTTCTGTATCTGGTTGAATGGGATATGGCCGGGGCCTTCAACCATAACCTGACAGTTTTTCTCTCTTGCCCGCAGGACAAGTTCGCCAAGCGTTTTCAACTCTGCGATTTGCGCATCATCTGTGGCATCGGCGATACAGCCGGGCCTTAGTCCATCGCCCAGCGAAAAACATACATCGTATTGGAACATAATATCGCAGATATCGTCGAACAGTTCGTAGAAGGGATTTTGCCTGTTTTTTTCGAGCATCCATTTAGCGATGAGCGCTCCGCCCCGGCTGACAATTCCGCAAACCCTTTTTGCAGCCATAGGCAGATATTCTTTTAACACTCCCGAATGTATGGTAAAGAAATCAACTCCCTGGGTTGCCTGTTTTTCTATTGTCTCGAGAATAACCTTTTCGTTTATATCTGTTATATCTCTGCCGAGAATCATTTCATAAACGGGTACCGTTCCGAACGGCACGGGACATTTTCGGATAAGTTCATTGCGTACTCTGTCCAGGTCTCTGCCGGTACTCAGGTCCATTATGGTATCGGCCCCGGCATCGAGAGCGACGTTGAGTTTTTCAATCTCATGTTCTACCGATGAACTTGCTGTGCTCGTTCCGATATTGGCATTGACTTTTATTGTTGCCGCTCGGCCGATACCGATTGGCACCAGGTTGTTTTCGAGATGGACTATATTTGCC
>CAYTQR010000153.1:0-2692 GCA_964440045.1 uncultured Planctomycetaceae bacterium
GTGTTACACAGATTGCCCCTTCAGTAGGAAAACAGGCTAAGACACGTGCGATAGTTGCGATTGTGCTGTCAATACTTGCAATAATTGCTTACATTTGGATTCGATTTGGTACGCTTCGTTACGGCATCGCGGCAACTGTCGCACTTGTCCACGATGTTTGTATAACCTTAGGAGTTGTAACAGGCTGTACTTATATCGTCGGCACTCCATTAGGCCAGGCCCTGCTTATAGGCGATTTCAAGATAGACCTCGCAATGATAGCGGCATTTTTGACAATTATCGGTTATTCATTGAATGACACCATCGTTGTCTTCGACAGAATCCGTGAAAACAGAGGCAAACTTGCAACTATAAATCCTCAGCTTATAACAAAGAGTATCAACCAAACGCTTTCGAGAACATTGCTGACATCATTTACAACGTTCCTTGCCGTTATTGTGATGTATATCTGGGGCGGTCCCGGCCTTAGAGGTTTTACATTTGCGATGCTTGTCGGTATCCTCATTGGTACTTACTCTTCAATTGCAATAGCTGCACCGCTGCTGATTCTCGGCAAAAAGTCAAAAAAGACAGCAAAAAATAAATAGTCTATAAATATGCGAAAAGACGTAAAAACAGGGATGTTAGCAGGCACTATCCTGTGCCTTATTGCTATTGTCTGGTTTTGTGCAAAACAGCAGATTATCAGTCAGCCTCTGATGAAATTTGAGTCGCCAAACTTAGTCGAATCGGAAAACAACGAAATTGTCGAGACTGTCCTTGGGACTCCGCCGCAAGGCGTCCCTTACGGGACTTACGGAGAAAATGATGAGCCAGTTCAACAGCAGAGTCAAAAAAACAAAAAGCCGGACATCACTGAAACTTTCGTAATTCATATTGTAACAGGCGGTCAGACTTTAAGCGATATATCAAAGATTTACTACGACAGCCCCCACAGATGGAAGAAAATCTACGAAGCAAATAAAGAACAATTCCCCAAAGGTCCTGATGCGATAATGCCGGGTATGAAACTTACTATTCCGCAGTGAATCCCGTTAGACCTCTGATATTAACGTATGTTTTAAATCGCGAGAAGACAGGTGGTTTTATACAGATTATACAAATAATTTAAAAATAGATTGAAGCGAGGTCTAACGGGATAAAACTGTGACGCCTTTTTGCTACAAAAGTTTTGCCGCCTGGCTGTCAACAAGCCATGTAACCTTATTAAGTATCGGCCAGAGGGTATGAACAGGGTATTTAACCTCATCAGGACCGCCAAGCAGCACATCGTGAACAATATGAGCTTTTTCTTCGCCTGAGACCATTACAATCAATTGTTGTGCGGCACACATTACAGGATGCGTAAGCGTGATTCGATTCAAGCCGCCTTCCATCTGGTAAACAACTGTTACCAGATCATCCGTATCAAACAAGGCATAAGAATTCGGCAGAAGCGAACCAATATGGCCATCGGGCCCCATACCGAGAATCATAAGGTCAAATTCAGGGAAATGTCCGGGCCTAAGACTGAATACCTCTCTTAATATACTCGTGTATTCCTCAACAGCCTGGCTGTAATCAATGTATTCTCCACCGATTCTGTGAACATTTTTCTGCGGAACAGGAACTTTATCCAAAAATGTATTCGCTGCAACACCGTAATTGCTCTCGGCAGAATCAGGCTTTACGCATCGCTCATCAACCCAGAACAACTCTATTTTGTCCCATGGAAGATTAAGGCTGCCGCTGTCTGTGCCGAGCAGTTCATAAAACTGTCGTGGAGTTTTCCCGCCGGATATGGCCACATAAAAAACGCCCTTTTCGTTTATGGCTTTTTGTGCAGAATCAGTAAAAAGTTCAAGAGCCTTTTGAGCAAGCTCTGCGGGATCCCCAACACCCATGAGCTTGAGCTTGTCACTGTTTAAAGTCCTCATGACACAATTCCTTTTATCTTCCAAAACCTCTTATCTCAAGGGCGCGCCCCAAAGATGAAAGGTTTATTAATTTCCCTCATGTTCCAAGTCAGCCTATATATTATAGCCATTAAAGTCGATAATGGCTATAAAAATTTTTAAAAAACCAAAAACAAGACTTTAAACAGCTAAATTTGTAATGCTTTAGGTAATAAAGGGTTATATTTGGCAGGTCTTATGTGGTTTTCCGTCTGTTAAAAAGTTGTGTGATGTCTATGACAATCATGTATAGGGACGGCACAAGGAATAGGGTAATCAGCGTTGCAAAAGCAACGCCAAACGCAAGACTGATAGCCATCGGTATAAGAAATTTTGCCTGCAGAGACCGTTCAATAAGCATAGGAAAAAGTCCGAAAAATGTTGTCAGCGTCGTCAGCATTATAGGCCTGAACCTCCTTGTTGCAGAGTCTCTGATTACCTCGGTCAGTTCAACACCTTTTTTTCTTTCGCGGTTAATCAAGTCAATGATAATCAGCGAATCGTTCACCACAACTCCGGCTAAGGCCACAATACCAAACATGGAAAGGATACTTAAATCGTAGCCTAAAAACAGGTGTCCGAGTGTCGCTCCAACTACTCCAAACGGTATCGCTGACATAACAATCAAAGGCTGGGCATAGCTCTTAAACTGCACCGCAAGCAGACCATATATCGCCAATAGTGCGATAAGAAAATTAGTTTTCAAACTTCCTAAAGACTCATTCCTTTCCCGCTGTTCGCCGGTAAATCTATACTGC
>CAYTQR010000154.1:0-2664 GCA_964440045.1 uncultured Planctomycetaceae bacterium
ATTTCTCGCCGCCCGCCAATGTCTGTTCGATAAGCTCCCAGCTTTCTCTTAAAACAGGAACGTCAAAATCATCTGCCTTGATTTTCTTAGCTGCCGATTCAAAAAGACGAGACTCATTTAAAATCACCTCTATTATCTCCTCCTGTGCTTTTTCGCCGAAGCCGCTGCCTGTCGCAACTTTTGAAACCTTCGCGTTATCTATCGTATTTATCACAGCCCTGCCTGACGATGTGCTGCGACGCTCTATTTCTTTCCTTATATCCTCCGGCCGAATCTGCAATATCCGAGCCAGTCTGTTGATTATCAAACCCTGCATTATCGCATCAACTCTTCCCCCCTTCAGCGCCGTGGAGACCGTCCGCAGGAATTCTTCAGTCGCCTGCCGTCTATCGGTAAGATTATCGCTTTTGCCGAACTTCTCGCTGAGCCTGGCCCAACGATATTCCATAACATCAATAGCTTTTTCGATAAGCTGCCCGAAAGCCTCGCCCCCTGCCGACAGAATAAAATCACACGGGTCTTTTCCCTGCGGCACCGATGCTACATGAATATCAATCCTCTCGGCAAGACATATTTCCAGCGCCCGCTCCGCCGCCGTTGCCCCTGCAATATCACTATCAAAAATAAGTACTATATTTTTCGCGAACCGCCTCAGCAGCCGACCGTGACCAGCCGTTAAACTCGTACCAAGTGTCGCGACAACATTCCTGCAGCCGTTCTGATGAGCCATAATCACATCGGTATAACCTTCAACTATAACCCCCGTCCCGCTTGAGACTATTTCGTGACGCCCCTTATCAAGACCGTAAACACAATTGCTCTTGTCGAAAAGAATCGATGTCGGCGAATTCATATATTTTGCCGGGTCGTCACCAAGCGTCCTGCCGCCAAATCCAATTACCCTTGATGAAGCGTCTATAATCGGAAACATCAGCCGATTGCGGAACTTGTCATATAATCCGCCGTCGCCTTTTACAACCATCCCTGCCGCAAGCAGGAGTTTTTCAGGGATTTTCCTCTGTCTTGCCGCAGCTAAAAAATCGTCCCACCTGTCCTGTGCAAAACCAAGCCCAAATTCGGCTGAAGTCTTTTCGCTGATTTTTCTCTGCTTTATATACTCTCTACATTTAGCTCCGACAGTTTCATCCTGCAGATTTTTCTGCCAGAATTTCATCGCCCAGCAGTTGACTTTTTCTATATCAGCAGAGTCAACATCCGACTCTGGTCTATCTGATGTTTGTTTTGAAAAGCTTATTTTTATCCCTGCCCGCTCGGCAAGTCTTTCGACCGCCCGCATAAAGCTCAATCCCTCGCGCATCTGAACGAACTTGATTACATCGCCGCCGGCACTACACGCAAAGCATTTGAAAATCTGCTTATCCGGATTGACATACATACTCGGCTTATGGTCTTCATGAAACGGACAAAGCCCCACCATCTCTTTACCCTTACGGGCGAGATTGACGTGCTCAGATATAATATCAACTATATCGTTGGCTTGTTGTACTCGGCTGATTATCCCGTGATCAATTCTCATTAAACTTATCCGCCTCCAGCGGATTAAAAAAACAATTCCCTGCTCGAACAACCTTTATTTTGCGATAAACGGTAGGCCCCGCTCTCCTTAGACCTTTGGCATCCGCCTCCTTTCGGTTTTAAACTCTGAAAAGCTATTAAGTATATGCAGTAACCAGCCAAAAAGTCAAGTAGCTGCCATAAACCCGCTTTACAGCACTACTAACGCCCCTTTGACACCCATCCGACACCTGGTCAGGTAATAAAGAAAAGCAAAAAATTTCGTGCTTTCTATAGCCTCAATCACCTTTGATTTTTTGCCTCCTTTCGGTCCCATATTAACCATACATACGCTTGCAAAATGTCGTTTTGGAAACTTTTTTACAATTTTCAAAATTTGTTCGGTTTTTGTTAGGGTTATAAACCCTCACTTGCCGATAAAACTCTTACTGCAAAAAAAAAAGAAAATTGAAAAAGTGAAAAATGGACAAATTCAACAGCTTTTATAATGATGACACGCCTATCTGCCGATTCGGCCCGGGAGGCGACTATGTAACCGATTGGCCGGGCGAAAAAGCATCAAAATTCGCTCGCCGACCTATCGGCTCGGTCTTGAAGGCTATTGCCAAAATGCTTGATACGGCAATATCGGCCGAGCTGCTGCAGGATTCCACTATAGAAAAAATCAATCGGGCTATAAAGAACATAGACTTAACTGTCAATATGGAGGACGAAATTGACGTCAGTAAACCAGATAAACCTAACGCCCCGCCAGCTCCAGACGCTGACGCTGATAGAAAGTTATCAAAGGAACCGATGTTATTCGATAACGGTACAGGAGTTGGCCAATCTGTTAGGCACAAGCAAAACAACCGCGTTCGGCCACATCGCAGGGCTAAAAGAAAAAGGCCTGCTCACAGCCAATCCTGGCAGGGCTCGCTCTTTGAGCCTTACCCGAAAAGCTCAAAGGTTGCTTGAGTCGCACCAGGATTCATTTGAGCCGGACAACGAAAGCATACCGCTCCTTGGGAGGGTCGCAGCAGGCGTCCCGATAGAAGCTATTGAAAATATCGAACATATCTCTTTGCAATCCGAGTTCGGCTCAGAAGATACCTTTGCATTGAAAGTGGCCGGCGACAGTATGACCGG
>CAYTQR010000155.1:0-2658 GCA_964440045.1 uncultured Planctomycetaceae bacterium
GTGAATTTTCCATACCTTTGTAATACCTGCTCAATGGAAAACCTGCGGCAAAACCTCTTTCAATTAATTTGCCGGCTACATCCGCTGCGTTGGCGGGTAAGTCGAGCACAAATTCGTTAAAGAACCACTTGGCATTAAAACGAGGCTTTACACCTTTTACAGCAGTAAGTTTTTGCCAGGCGTAACTGGCCTTGTCGGCACACAACTGCGCCGTTTCTTTGAGTCCTTCTTTGCCCATCAGCGATAAATATACAAGAGCCGTCAATGCACAGAGCGCCTCATTTGAGCAGATATTCGATGTCGCCTTGTCCCTGCGGATATGCTGCTCGCGTGCCTGAAGGGTAAGAACAAATCCGTTTCTGTTTTGATTATCTTTTGTCCTGCCGACAATTCTGCCCGGCATTTTTCGAACATATTTTTTCTTCGTCGCCATAAACCCCAGATAAGGCCCGCCAAAAGACATCGGCAATCCCAGGCTCTGGCCTTCGCCGGTAACGATATCAGCGCCCATCTCGCCGGGGGTTTTTAATATGCCTAATGAAATCGGATAGCACGAAACGATAAGCAAAACACCTTTGTTGTGAGCAGCTTTGGCGAGGTCGCTAAAATCATCGACACATCCGAAGAAGTTGGGGTTCTGCACAATTACAGCGGCAGTATTATCATCGAGCATATCGAGAATCTGTTTTCTGTTGACCAGACCTTCGTCGTTTTTCGTCTCGTCAAGTTTGATATTGAGATTTTTCGTATAAGAATGAATCATAACGCGATAAATCGGGTTGACGCTGTCGTCGATGAGAATTTTATCCCGGCCGGTTATCCGCAGCGCCATCATAATTGCTTCGTATAAAGCAGTCCCGCCGTCATAAAGCGATGCGTTTGCCGCTTCCATCCGGGTAAGTCTGCAAATGGCCGATTGATATTCAAAAATCGCCTGCAGCGTTCCCTGCGAAATCTCCGGCTGATAAGGCGTGTAAGCAGTGTAAAATTCGCTTCGGCTGATTATCGAATACACCGCTGCCGGTATGAAATGGTCGTAAAAGCCGCCGCCGAGAAAACAGGTCAGGCCGATATAGTTCTTGGCCGCAAGTTCAGCTAATATGTTGCGAACTTCAAATTCGCTTTTCCCTGCCGGCAGGTTGAAATCTCTGCCCAAAAGCTCTTTCGGGATATCCGCAAACAACTCGTCCATTGAAAGCCCGATTTCTTTGAGCATCTGTTTTTGCTGCTGCGGCGTATTTGCAATAAAAGCCATTTTTTACCTCAAAAAAACTTCATACAAGATGAATATTTAATCACAGATTACACTGATTAAAATGATTTTTATTTTTTAATCTGATGAATCTGTGTAATCAGCGATTAACAAAAAAGAATCTACCTATATTGTTTCAAGATATTTCTCATATTCTTCTGCATTCATCAGTTTATTTTTGTCGGCGGGATTGAAAACTTTCAGTTTGCAAATCCAGCCTGCTTTGTAGCAATCCTGATTTATAAGTTCAGGCTTTGCCTCAAGTTCATCATTAACTTCTGTTACCTGTCCTGTAATAGGACTGTACACATCGCTTGCAGCCTTGGAGCTTTCCACGACCGCCAGGACATCGTGCGCATTAACCTGCTTTTGGACGGCAGGAAGTTCGACAAATGTAATTTCACCAAGTGAGTGCTGAGCGTAATCGGTTATGCCGACCGTTGCCGTATCGCCATTAATTTCCACCCATTCGTGGTCTTTTGTAAATAGAAGATTTTTCGATGCCATAGCACAACTCCATTCTAAAACTTTTCAAATCTTTCAACTACCTGTCCGTTGATGTCGGCGGTTAGTCTGTCGCCGATACTTACTCTTTCTTTTCTGCCCTGTTGGATATGACTCTGGTTTCTGGCAAGGTAATAAACGCCGGCCGGTTTGGCTGGGACATTATATTCTTTTTTAATCAGGGCAAGTGCGATTTGTTTATCGCCTGCGCCGGCACAACTCAAAACCCAACCGATGCAGAGACCATCGCTATTCAATATTCCATCTAACTGCCTGATAGGCCTTATACCTTTGCTGCCGCTAAATTTCAATCTTGCAACTTCCGTCTCGAAATCGACCGCTTTTGCAGCAATTGCTTTTTTGCCGATAAAGTTTTTCTTCTGCAGTTTTACTGCCCAGGAGTAACCAGCCTGGAAAGGCGAGATATTAAATTTTCCGGCAAGCTCATGGCCGTACAAAGGCAGGCCTGCTTCAATCCGCAAACTGTCTCTTGAGCCAAGGCCGCAGGGAACTATGCCAAGGGCCTTGCCCTTTTCGAGTATCGTATCCCAAAGCAATGGTGCTTTTAATGGATGAACAAAGAGTTCAAAGCCGACTTTGGCGCCGGTATAGCCTGTTGTGGAAATAATCACATCGAGGTCTTCTGTTTTGCCCTGAATAAATGTCGAAAATTTAAGGCCGGCCGTCTCGACGTTAAAAATACTTTTAAGGCACTTAGCCGAGGCAGGGCCCTGCAGTGCGATATCGACTCTTGCATCAGGTAAAGATTCGTCCTTGAGGTCTATGATTTCAACCTGCCAGGAGCTATCAAATTGGATATGTTCTGAGCAGACTGTCGCAATCCAGTCCTTGACCTTTTGCTCATTGGCCGCGTTGGCAACCATCATAAAATTGTCAGCGGC
>CAYTQR010000156.1:0-2563 GCA_964440045.1 uncultured Planctomycetaceae bacterium
AAACAGTCCGACATATTAGCGGCCACGTTAAACTCACCGCCGCTGACGTGAGCCTGAAAATTTGTCGCTTTATGAAAGGGTATAATTCCGGGATCCAATCGGCATACCATTGCACCCAGAGACAACAGGTCCAATGCTCCTTTTTGGGGTACAACTAATTTACTCATAACAAACCTTTCTATATCTCAAAAAACCTTAAAAAACCACCCCCCTAAATTCGGCGTTATATTAACAAAAAATCCTCAATGTTTAAAGTGTCTTTTTCCGGTGAAGACCATAGCAATTCCATATTTATCTGCTGCTGCAATAACCTCACCGTCCTTTTTTGACCCGCCGGGCTGAACTATACAGGCAACGCCTGCTTTTGCGGCGTTATCGACATTATCAGGAAACGGGAAAAACGCATCAGAGCCTAATGCAGCGCCTTTAGATTCGTTGCCGGCGTTTTTAAATGCTATCAGGCCCGATTCGACGCGGTTCATTTGCCCGGCCCCTACGCCAATCAGCCTTCTATCCTTTACAAGGGTAATCGTGTTACTTTTCACATGCTTTGCACAAATCCAGGCCATTTGCAAATCTTCGAGCTGTTCTTTATTCGGTTTTGCCTTTGTCGGATAGGTCAGTTGTTCCGGCTCCCAGCCGACGAGGTCTCTTTGCTGAAGCAAAAGCCCGCCGACTATACAGCGGACATCGAATTCGCCAGCATCAATTTTTGCCCGGTCTATCGGGCCTGTTAACATAAGGCGAACGCGCCTGCCCCATGTCTTTAATGTTCGTATGATTTCAATAGCATCGGCATCAAATTCCGGTGCGATTATAACCTCGGCGAAAAATCCGCTTGCACCGTTGACCTTGCCGAATCGTGCGTAGGATTCCATTATTACCGTTGCCAGGTCTTTATTTACTTTTCTATTCAGGGCGACAATACCGCCGAAGGCGCTTACCACGTCGCCCAGATAAGCTTTCTGATATGCCTTGTGAATATCATTATCAACCGAACAGCCGCAGGGATTTAAGTGCTTAACCACAACAGCAGCAGGGGCGGAAAATTCTTTTACCAGTTCAAAAGCGGCATTTACATCAAGCAGATTGTTAAAGCTTATCTGAGTCTGGTCTTCAAGAATTTCTGCGCCGGATATACTTACTTCACTGCTTGAAGGCAGCTTATAGAAAGCGCCGCTCTGATGAGGATTTTCGCCATAGCGAAGTTCCCTGACCTTCGAAAGAGATATGCTTATCCGTTCAGGATATTTTACATCTGCCTGCTGATTGAGATATTTTGAAATTGCCGCATCGTAACCTGCTGTCAGACCAAAGGCTATCCTCGCAAAATCATTTCGTATCTCTTCACTTACGGCGCCGTTATTGGCTTTCATCTCGGCAATTACTTTTTCGTACTGTGCCGGATTTGTTACAACAGTTACAAATTTATGATTTTTCGCAGCCGAGCGAACCATACTCGGTCCGCCGATATCGATATTCTCTATCGCATCTTCAAATTTGCAGTTCGGCTTTGCTACCGTTTGCTCAAATGGATAGAGATTAATGCAGACCATATCTATCGGCTCGATATTATGTGTTTTCATTGCAGTCTGATGTTCAGCGTTATCACGCAGGCCGAGCAGGGCCCCGTGAATCTTCGGATGCAGTGTTTTTACTCGCCCATTCATCATTTCCGGGAAGCCGGTTACCGAATCGACACTCACTACGTCAACGCCGGCATCTGCAATTGCCTTTGCTGTTCCGCCGGTGCTGATAATTTTTACGCCCATCGCCGACAGACTCTTTGCGAAATCTGTGATGCCGGTTTTATTTGATACGCTAATCAAAGCCCTTTTGATTTTCACATCCATTTGATTTGTCCTTCTCCTTAAAATTGGCTCTACTTTTTAACAGGCTTGATGCATGAAATGTTTTTACCTTCCATAATGTATATGTTTGAGTCGTTGGTGTTGACGGCAAAATTAGTTACCGGTGCGAAATTGATTGCATAAATCTTTTTACCCGATTTGTTATCCATAACGACACACACTTTATTTTTATCGAATACATAGGCTTTATCGCCATCCTGCGCGAGCAAATCGAGGCCATCAGCTAAAGGTAAAGGCCACAACTGTTTCCCGCTTTTTGCGTCAATTGCGTAAAGCCCTTTATTCAGGGCATATTGATAAACGACACTATCGGTAGCCCTTGCGGAGGTAGTAAGCATTGAGCCGGCATAAAATTTCCATATCTGATTACCGTTATCAAGCCGAAGCTGATAAAGGTTTGTATCCCTGCAACTGACATAGAGCCGATCCTTCGTTACGGTTAGTGGCGCTGTTACAGCTCCAACCGTATCAAACTGCCAAATTCGCTTCGGCCCGTTAGCTTCCATACATATTACATTACCTACATTACCTCCGTCAGTAGCAAAAAATACGCGGTCCTCGGTGGCAACGACGCTTGTAATTTGCGAAACCTTGTCAGTGCTTACCTTGAAAATTTCATGCATTTCCTTCAAACCTGTCACGTGCAAACGTTTATCCAGGCCAGGTATATACAGATGCGAGGCATTTACAGC
>CAYTQR010000157.1:0-2531 GCA_964440045.1 uncultured Planctomycetaceae bacterium
ACAACAAAGAAACTCAAAGAAGACTATGACAGCTATCATCCTCGTGATGAGCAGGGGCCAAACTTATAAAATGATTTGAATGATAAAAAAAACCCGTCCCTGATGGACGGGTTTTTTTTTGCGATGTCATTTGCTGATTCTGTCGTTATTGACCTTATCGCCTATATATTCAGGAACAATCTGTTTTATGCCAGAGATAATCTGTTTATAATCCTGGGTATCTGCGGTTTCTACAAGACCGCCTATCATCCGGCAGAGTTGTTCTCTATTAAGAGTAATCTTGTTTGTCCAGATTCCTATTTTGGGATGGCGGGTAGCCACCATATCTTCGCCCTTGATTGACAGCTCTTCGAAAAGTTTTTCTCCAGGCCGGACACCTGTAAAGATAATTTCGATATCTTCGCCCGGCCGAAAACCGCTTAGGACAATAAGCTCTTTTGCCAGATCAACGATTTTGACAGGTTCTCCCATATCAAGCACAAATATTTCTCCGCCTTTTCCCATAGCAGCAGCCTGAAGAACGAGCAGGGAGGCCTCCGGTATAGTCATAAAGTATCTTCTCATCTCCGGATGTGTTACGGTTACAGGCCCGCCACCAGCAATCTGATTCTTAAATATCGGCACAACAGAACCATTTGAGCCCAGCACATTGCCGAACCTGACAGTTACAAAATGCGTATTACTGGTTCTGTTAAGATCCTGAATATACATCTCAGCAATGCGTTTGGTGGAGCCCATAACACTCGTCGGGTTCACCGCCTTGTCTGTGCTTATCATTACAAAGTTACCAGCCTCATATTTATCCGCTGCATTAGCGACTGTTCTTGTGCCGACTACATTATTCTTTACCGCCTCGCCGGAGTTGATTTCCATCATCGGTACATGTTTATGAGCAGCAGCATGAATAACCACCTGAGGTTTGAATTTTTCAAAAATCTGCTCAACTCGTTTTTTATCAGTGATATCACAGATAAGAGATTCCATAGCAACATGCGGAAAACTTGTTTGAAGTTCTCTTCCGATAAAAAACAACGCATTTTCCGCCTGTTCGACCAGGAGCAGCAGTTTCGGAGCAAAATGGCAGACCTGTCTGCACATTTCCGAGCCGATGGAACCACCGGCCCCTGTCACAAGGATAATCTTGTCGTTGAGATACTGTTCGATAATATCAAGGTCAAGCTTCACAGTTTCCCGTCCCAGCAGGTCGTTGATATCGACATCACGAATTTGCGAAACTCTGTATCTTCCGCTGGCAATATCGGTAATAGAGGGGACAGTCCTGAACCTTACCTTTGCACCTTCACATATCTGTACAACCCTTCTAAGCTGTTTTGCGGTTGCGCTTGGTATAGCAATGGCGATTTCCTCTATATTCTGCTCGGCACAAATTTGTGGAAGCCGCTCAACATTACCAAGTACCGGAATACCATGAATGTTCATACCCTGCTTTGCAGGGTCGTCATCAATAAAACCCATTACATCATACTGCTCGACTGGCATACGGTGCAGTTCTCTCAGCAGCGCCTCGCCTGCGTTTCCGGCGCCTACAATCAGGAATTTCTTCAGTTTGCCCACCTGCTCAGTGCGAAACTCTTCATGATAGAGCCTTACAGCCATTCTCAGGCCGCCAAGAAGAATAACCGTTGCAAGCATATCGAGAATGAAAACAGCCTGGCTGAAAGTAGTAAACACCAGCAGATCTTTTCGCAATGTCTCGGTGGATAAAAGCCCAAACCACAAAATAACAATAATTAACGTACTGACAAGAGAAGCCTTGACTATTGCCAGCAGGTCTGAAATGCCAACGAAACGCCACCAGCCTTGATACTGCTTGAAATAGCCGAAAACCAGAATCTTGACTATTATGAAACACAGCAAAAGCTTAGGATACTGCTGGACGAGCCAATCATTGCGAAACTGCATATTATTAGTAAGGAGAAACGCCATCATCAAACTGGCGGCAAAAGATACGATATGGACAAACATTATTATCTGTTTGCGGAATCGCAGCATTAGCGAAGTCTGTATCTTTTCATCATTTTGCTTTTCAGACTCTTGCCCGTCGTGCTCGCGCCCTGTCGCAGCAGGAGAAATCTGAAAATTCTGATTTTCTTCGACCATAGCTACTTTCGCAATTTCTTATTATAACTCAAACGGGCCCAAGAGTTTAGCCCCCCAGGCCTGTCCTGGGGGTTCGGACCCCCAACATAAAGTTGGGGGCTAAACAACTCCGACCACAAGGGTCGGGGTTAAACAACTTGTTCAGCTTCAATGAAAACATTGTCAAGAGGGGTGTTGTCAATTTTGTTTCGCAGCAGACAATAAATAATGGTGCTGGCTGAAAAATAGAAACTGACGGCAAAAGCAATAACCAATCCTGCGACTACGAGTACAGTCAGATAGACAATGAATGCTGCAATAGATTCAGTTGCGTTTCTTGAAATTTCCAGTCCGCTGCCTAAAAGGCTGAAAAATTCCGGTTTTGGCCAGACAACATTAAGCTTATTCATCTGTTCGGCTTTGCTTCCCTC
>CAYTQR010000158.1:0-1697 GCA_964440045.1 uncultured Planctomycetaceae bacterium
ATTAAAGGGTACGCAATAAAAAGCCAATTTTCAAGCAGATTTTGCCGGCCGATTCAGGCCTGTAAACCGGTTTTATTAAAAAGGTAAATTCTGCTAAAATATTACAAAAAATACTTGATTTCGGTATTTCCGGAGTCATAATTGAATTAGGAATCTTTGGACTGAAAACCGGGATGTTTATTTCTCGGTAAGATAATCTTTTCATCACCCTCCTCCGAAGCCAGATTCTTTTTTTGGAATCTGGCTTTCTTGATAAATTTAATTGGTAAAATAGGCAATATGGTCGCCGTGCCGACGACGGCTAAACAAATACTTATAGACTTTTTCCCATAAAAACATAATATGACACAATAATCGCCAAAACTGCTAAGCGTAAATTACAAAGAACGGGAGCATAAAATGAGTGAAAATTTTGAATCTGTTACGGCAATATTCGGCAAAAATGTCTTTAACGACATCGTAATGCGAGAACGGCTGCCGAAAAATGTCTATAAAGAATTCAAAAAGACCATAGCAGAGAGCAGATTTCTCGATACCGCATTGGCTGACACCGTGGCAAATGCTATGAAGGACTGGGCTATTGAGAACAACGCCACACACTTCTGCCACTGGTTCCAGCCAATGACAGGTTTTACCGCTGAAAAACATGATTCGTTCATCTCACCCACACCAGAGGGCAGAGGTATCATGGAATTCAGCGGCAAAGAACTTACACAGGGTGAGCCTGATGCTTCGAGCTTCCCTTCGGGAGGTCTGAGAGCAACTTTCGAGGCAAGAGGTTATACTACATGGGACTGCACCAGCCCGGCATTCATAAAGGAAACAGGGAAAAATATTACACTCTATATACCATGTGCGTTCTGCTCATATAATGCCGAAGCGCTCGACAAGAAAACGCCCCTGCTGCGGTCAATGGATGCACTGAACACACAGGCAATAAGAGTCCTGAAGGTCTTAGGCAATAACACTTCGAAGAAAGTCGATGCCACACTCGGGCCGGAACAGGAATACTTCCTTATCGATAAAAAATTCTTCGAAAAAAGACTCGACCTTATGCTAACAGGACGCACTTTGTTCGGGGCACCTGCGCCAAGAGGACAGGAAATGAGCGATCACTACTTCGGCCCTTTGCATGAAAGAGTCGCATCATTTATGCATAATGTTAACGTTGAGCTGTGGAGGCTCGGCGTATCGGCAAAGACTCAACACAACGAAGTTTCGCCATCTCAGTACGAACTGGCGCCGGTCTTTACCACTGTAAACGTGGCCACAGACCATAACCAGCTCGTTATGGAAACGCTTCAAAAAGTCGGTCTCAGGCACAATCTGGTCTGCCTGATACACGAAAAACCGTTCATCGGCGTCAACGGCTCTGGAAAACATAACAACTGGAGTATAGTTACCGACGACGGCATAAATCTGTTCGAGCCGGGAAGCACACCTCACGATAATATGGTTTTTCTCGTAATGCTTTGTGCGGTTGTCCGTGCAGTCGATAAATATGCCAAACTGCTTCGTGCAAGCGTGGCAACCGCAGGCAACGACTACCGTCTCGGCGCCAATGAAGCACCGCCGGCCATCGTGTCTATCTTCCTCGGAGACCAATTGACAGATATTTTTGAACAGCTTGCAGCAGGCGGCGCACAATCGTCAAAAGCAGGTGGACATTTAAAGCTCGGTGCTTCAACCCTTCCGCC
>CAYTQR010000158.1:1707-2343 GCA_964440045.1 uncultured Planctomycetaceae bacterium
GCCGAAGGACTGCACAGACCGCAACAGAACTTCGCCTTTTGCCTTTACAGGAAACAAATTTGAGTTCCGTATGGTCGGTTCAAGCCAGTCAACGGCAGGTCCGATGTTCGTGCTAAACACCATCGTCGCTGATGTACTGAAAGAAATTGCCGATGAACTGGAAAAATCAGCAAATATCGAGGCTGACGTACAGAAAAACCTGCAAAAAATTGCAAACGAACATCGAAGAATTATATTCAACGGCGACAACTATGGCGATGAATGGGCAAAAGAGGCGGCAAAGAGAGGTCTGCCGAATATTAAATCAACGGTCGAATCGCTCAACACTATTATGGACGCCGAACATGTCGAAGTTTTCGAAAGGCATAAGGTTCTCAGCAGAGCCGAACTCAGGGCCCGAACTGAAATCCTGCTCAATGCTTATAGTATGATTATAAACATCGAAGCAAAGACTGCCCTTGACATTGCTCAAAGACAGATTCTTCCTGCCGCAATCGAATACTCGGGAATACTGGCAAGGGCTGTAAAAAATATAAATAAAGCAGAATCAGATGCACTCGGCCAGAAAAAATCGCTCGATAAAGTCTGCGAACTGGTCGGCTTGCTGAGTAACAACATAGAAGAGCTTAAAAAAAC
>CAYTQR010000159.1:0-2336 GCA_964440045.1 uncultured Planctomycetaceae bacterium
ATATCTGCCTGCGCGATAGTTGTATTTGCCGGCTGCAGCGGCTATAGTAGCAAATCTTTGTATTCGCAGGATATAAAAAGCGTTTATGTAGAAATGTTTGATAATGTAACGTTTAGCAGGGACCTCGAATACGACCTGACAGATGCAGTTGCCAAACGCATTGACGCAGAGACGCCATACAAAATAGTTTCAGACAAAAGCAGAGCTGATACAGTACTGAGCGGTAAAATAACAGGTATAGGCGGCCTGCCGTTGACAATTGAACGCGAGACCGGCAGACCGCTGGAGAGCCAGGCCAAAGTTTCTGCTGCGTTCAGCTGGAAAAACCTTAAGACCGGCGAATATCTACTCGAGAATTCAACCGCGAGCGCTACGGCGAGTTATTCACAGTTTCAGGAGCAAAGCTTTGATTATGCTTCTAAAGTTGCTGTCAATAAGCTTGCTGAAAGAATGGTCGAGCAGATGCAAATGGGATGGTAATAAATAAAAGAGAAAGATTTCTAACGGGATGGACCAGGGCAAAAGACAAAATATGAAAAAACAGACGCCTCAACCCGGCAAGCGGCAGCCGTTGAGCAATAAAAAGATACCTTACTGGCTGCTGATGTCACTTGTTTTTCTTGCCATTATGATGTCGTTCGAGAAATATCGGGGGCGGGACGAAATAACCAACGATGAGTTTGACAGGTATATTGCAGAGGGGAAAATCGAAAGTGTTGAAATCACAGAACGCCTGATAACCGGAAAGTTCAATGCGGCAGGCCTGCAATCACGCCCGCCCAAGGCCATCGAAACATTTAGTGTTGGTTATCATCCTGAGATGCTGCAGGATATAACAGTAAAACTTCAGGCAGCAAATATTAAATGGACCGTTGCTCAACCACAGATATGGATACCGCTTTTGAGCTGGCTTCTGCCGTTGGTGCTGTTCGGGGCGTTTTTCTATTTTATTTTTATCAGAAACGTCCGCAACGGTCCTGGCGGGATGCTGATGAGCTTCGGGAGAAGCAAACATAAAATGCGGGGGAAAGAACATAAGAAAGTAACTTTTGAAGATGTAGCCGGCATCGATGAAGCCAAAGAGGAAGTAGCTGAAATTATTGAGTTTTTAAAATACCCGAAGAAGTTCCATAAAATCGGCGGCAGGATACCGCGAGGAGTACTTCTTGTCGGTCCGCCGGGCTGCGGGAAAACCCTGCTGGCAAAAGCAATCTCAGGTCAGGCTGATGTGCCGTTCTTCAGCATATCAGGCAGTGATTTTGTGGAGATGTTTGTAGGAGTCGGCGCTTCGCGTGTACGCGATTTATTTAAAAGCGCCAAGGAAAATTCGCCCTGTATTATTTTCCTTGATGAAATTGACGCCATCGGGAAAAAACGAGGCCCCGGTTTCGTCAGCGGCGGACACGACGAAAGAGAACAGACCTTAAACGCTATCCTTGTCGAGATGGACGGCTTTGAGACAAGCGACCAGGTAATAGTAATGGCTGCCACGAACAGGGGCGATATACTCGATACGGCCCTTACAAGGCCGGGAAGATTTGACAGGCAGGTCTATATACCTCTGCCGGATGTTAAAGGCAGGACGGAAATACTCGCAATTCACGCCAAAAAAGTTAAAACCGGACCCGATGTCAACCTTGAAAGGCTGGCAAAGGGAACGCCAATGTTCAGCGGCGCAGACCTTGAAGCGATAATTAACGAGGCGGCTATTGCCGCGACAATGGGCAATAAGGATTTTGTCGAAATGGAAGACCTCGAAGAGGCAAGAGACAAGGTTCGATGGGGCAGAAAGAAACGCAGCAGGGCCGTTGACCAGGCGGACAAGAAATTAACCGCTTATCACGAAGCGGGTCATACTCTTGTACAATCAATGCTCAAGGACGCCGACCCGTTGCACAAGGTCAGCATAATACCCAGGGGGCCCTATGGCGGCGCGACTTTTTCGCTGCCTGAAAAAGACAGGACACACTACACGAAGAAATTCTGCATGGCACAATTACAGGTATGTTTCGGCGGACGCATAGCCGAAGAGCTTTTCTGTGATGATATATCAAGCGGAGCACATGAAGATATACGGATGGCGACGACACTGGCCAGAGAAATGGTACAGACATGGGGAATGAGCGAAACGCTGGGCCCGATAGATTACGGTACGCAGGCACAGGATATGTATTTCGGGATGGGTGGGCCGGAGCATTCTCAAAAGACCTCTGAAATAATCGACAGTGAGGTCAAAAAACTTATAGACCAGGCTTATAATGACGCTAAAAAGGTTATAGAAAACGGCCGTGACAAACTCGAAGCTATTGCGCAGGCACTGATAAAATATGAAACAC
>CAYTQR010000160.1:0-2288 GCA_964440045.1 uncultured Planctomycetaceae bacterium
ATAACAACCTTCTGGCCGATATCGACGACGTTTGCCTTGAACATCTCGGCTAAAGCGAGTATTTCAGAGCGCTTTTCAGGCGGGATATGAACGCATATCAGCATCAAATCGCAGGCGATCACCTCTTTGCCTGAAAAATCCTGAATCTTGACGACATCGATAATCTTAGCAAGTTGTTTGCGCACCTGCTCTACGACCTTATCGTCGCCGATAACGACTATCGTCATCCTGCTCAACATCGGGTCATCAGTTCTGCCGACAGCGAGCGAATCGATATTAAATGCCCTTGCCGCGAACATTCCTGCCACATGCGCCAGAACGCCGGGCTTGTTTTGCACGAGTGCGCTTATTATATGTTTCATTTTTTCCTCAATTTTAAATCTTAATTTTCCGTTTAAATTCTATGCCGAAGGCATTCCACAATTTTGATTTTTAATTTTTGATTTTTAATTTTTCCTACGCCATACTCTCGAATATATCCAGGCCGTCCATTTCGTGCAGGCTCTTTCCTGTAGGAACCATCGGCCAGACATTTTCTTCACGCTCGACCCTGAAATCAACGACGCAAGGTCTTTTTTCTGTAAGCATTTTCGCGATAGCGCCTTTGACTTCGCTTTTCTTATCAACTGTAATGCCGACGGCCCCGAAGGCCTCGGCAACGGCTGCAAATTCCGGATTAAGCAGGGAACTTTTCGAATATCTCTTATTATAAAACAGTTCCTGCCATTGCCGAACCATACCCATATAGCCGTTATTGATAATACAGACTTTTATCGGCAGCTCGTACTGGACAGCGGTACAAAGCTCGCCCATTGTCATATTAAAGCTGCTGTCGCCGTCGATATCGATAACAAGGGCATCGGGTTTTGCGACTTGTGCACCAATCGCGGCAGGCAGGCCGAAACCCATAGTGCCAAGCCCGCCGGAGGTTATAAAATGTCTCGGCCTGGTATGTTTATAAAACTGGCCCGCCCACATCTGATGCTGGCCGACGCCGGTAACAATTATAGCTCTGTCCTTTGTCGCTTCCCAAATCTGTTCGATAACATATTGAGGTTTTATATTCGGGCTTTTTGTATCGTAACGCAGCGGAAAACGCTTTTTCCAATTCGCGATTTTGTTGAACCACTGTTTTCGTTCTTTGTGCTGAACCTCTTTAGCCAGCTCGGCAAGAATAAACTTGGCATCGCCTACAACAGGAATATCAGCAAACACATTTTTACTGATACTGCTCGGGTCGATATCGATATGGATAAACTTCGCGTTCGGCGCGAATGTCTTTACCTTTCCCGTCACCCTGTCGTCGAACCTCGCACCGACGGCGATCATCAAATCGCATTCCTGCACCGCGTAATTTGCATAAGCCGTGCCGTGCATTCCGAGCATATCCAGCGACTCGGGCCTCATCTGGTCGTAAGCTCCCAATCCTAAAAGGGTCATAGTTACCGGCAGATTTGCCTTTTGGGCGAATGCCCGCAGTTCATCTGATGCGTTAGCGCTTATAACGCCGCCGCCGACATAAAGCACCGGTTTTTCGGATTTATTTATCGCTTCTGCGGCCATTTTTATCTGACGGTGATGACCTTTGGCCTGGAGCTTGTAGCCTGGCAGGTTAACTCCTTCAAAAGGTGTCATCTGACATCTGGCAACTTGAATATCAACCGGAATATCGATAAGCACAGGGCCGGGCCTGCCGGTACCGGCTATATGAAACGCCTGGCGAATCGACTGCTGCAAATCCTTAATATCCTTAACTATCATATTATGCTTTGTAATCGGCCGGGTAATACCCGTCGTATCGGCTTCCTGGAAAGCGTCGTTGCCAATAAGGCTTGTCCTGACCTGGCCTGTTATTGCGACCATAGGAACCGAGTCCATCATCGCGTTTGCGATACCGGTTACAAGATTGCACGCCCCCGGCCCGCTGGTCGAGACGACACAGCCGACTTTGCCGCTTGCCCTTGCATAAGCATCTGCCATGTGGGCGCCTCCCTGCTCGTGACGGGGAATAATGAAGTTGATCGGGGCATCGTAGAGCTTGTCAAATAAAGGCAATACCACGCCGCCTAAATAGCCGAACATCGTATCAACGCCCTGCTCAATCAGAGTATCAACGATAATCTCAGAGCCGAGCTTGACAGGCAGGTTTGAGGAACTTTGGGCCGATGCGCCCGTTGAGGGTTTCTTTTTCATCTTTTACTCCTGATAAACTATTCAGCTATTCCGGCTTTCTACGACTTTTTTGGGCGTCTCTGAAGGGCCGACTGTAAGGCAACAAGCTCTAACAG
>CAYTQR010000161.1:0-2244 GCA_964440045.1 uncultured Planctomycetaceae bacterium
AGTTTTCACTATCGACAGAGCTTTCGCCTGAGCCGAAGTATATACCCATTCTTCTGCGGTCAATGCCGTCCTGCGGAGTTGGGGTTTCGATATCTATTTTTGCCTGCCTGCAGGCCTGAGCGGCTGCGCCAACTGCGAATTTGCAATGGCGATTGCCGTCTTTGTGCAGGTCGGGATTCTTTATATGTTCTGTAATATCGTAGTTTTTGACCTCGGCGCTAAATTTTGTCGGGAAGCCGGAAGCGTCAAAAATTGTAGTCATACCCATTCCGTTACGGCAATTTAAAATGTTATCCCACATTGTCGCAACGTCATTGCCGAGCGGACAGACAATTCCCATCCCTGTTATTACAACGCGATTTTCGCTTTTCTCATTCATATTTCTTTAATACCAATGCAGCGGTTTGTCCGCCATAGGTATAACTGCAGCAGAGAACATAATTGATATTTTTCTTAATTTGTTCATTAGTAATATTTAATTTGCATTCCTTATTAGTATTTTCACAGTTTTTAGCGGCAGGAATAATACCATCTTTAATTGCGCAGCAGGCTGTAATAACATCAACAGCGCCTGACGCTGCGCCGGTATTACTTACCATACTCTTTGTCGGAAATACGGGAATTTTATCAACGGCACTGCCGAGAGCCTGTCTGATTCCTTTTGCCTCTGCTATATCATCTTCAGGTATGCTTGTGCCGTGCGGGATAATCAAATCGAGCTGGTCGGGCCTTATTTCCGCCTGATCGAGAGCCGATTCGATTGCATACCGAACGCCTTTACCATCAGGTTCGAGGTGTTCATATTGCGGATTTACACTGCAGCTTTGGCCGGAGCCTATGATTTGAGCATATATTTTTGCGCCGCGTTTTTTTGCGTTTTCCGGATTCTCCAAAATTAGACAACCCGCAGCTTCACCGAAGACCGAGCCTTTTGCATCAGTATCGAAAGGCCGGCAGGCACCGGTTGGATTATCGTTATAATCTGCTGTGGCCCTGTTGTTAAGGCATTGTCTTAACATAATAAGAGGATTGACCTTTGCCTCTCCGCCGCCTGTAAGTGCGACATCGGCACTGCCTCGGACGATTATCTGCACAGCTTCACCGATAGCAAGCTGACCGGCCGCTTCGGCGCAGGTTATCGAATTGCTCGGCCCCTGAATATCGTGGATTATACCAATGTGGCAGGCGGGCATATTCGGCAGATATTTGAGCAGCCACAAAGGCGTCAGATGCTCAATACCTTCAGCTCCCCATTTTCTTATATCGAATTTACCATCCGTAATACTTTTCGCAACAGCAGGGGCAAGCTCGACGAGGTCACAGCTTATCAAACCTGCTCCGAAAATTACTGCGGTTCTTTCGGGATTGATAGTTATATTTGACTCATCAATTGCCTTGGTTTTCAACCCTGCATCGTTAAAAGCCTCATCGGCTGCAACAACGGCAAGCTCTATATCGCGCGACATCAGCTTTGTCGTTTTACGCATCGATTTGGGAACATAATCACGAATTTTAAATTGCGGCGCCTCTCCTGCAATCTGGCAGGTGAAACCAGCCGGGTCAAATGCCGTGATTTTGTCAATCCCGCACTTTCCCTCTTTCAATCCCTGCCATAGGTCCCGGTAGCTTAATCCAAGCGGAGTGATTGCTCCTAAGCCCGTAATTACCGGCATTTGAGTGGTCATTTGGAAGACCCCAGAGGCGGTGCGTCAATGCCCGATGCTCTTAACACGATGCCGAACAAATCGGTGAATACAAAATTTTCCTCGGGGAACTGTTTACCAGCCAGGTTCTTATCGATATGACTGAACATCAAGTCAATCTCAGCGATAGTTTCTTCTTCACGGGTGATTTTACCTTTCGTCGAGGCGGCCTCGGCAGCGATTGATTCGATTTTGGCGTGAAGTTTAATTGTATCGCCGGGGCGGACGTAGTTGAAAAACACAGCCTTTTTGATTTTTGCCAGGATTACCTTCTCCTTATAGCCGTTGGCTTCGCCTACGAGAATACCTGCAGTCTGAGCCATTGCCTCAATCATCAGACATTCGGGCATAATGGGAAAACCGGGAAAATTGTCGTGCAGATGCTCCTCAGCCATAGTTACATTTTTTATAGCCACGGCGTTTGAGCCGCTGTTGAATTCAATAAACTTATCAATCCAAATCCATCGCATAATTAAATTAAAAATTAAATTTTAAAAATCAAAATTAAGGAAACTGCCTGCGGCAGATGGATTTTATATAT
>CAYTQR010000162.1:0-2241 GCA_964440045.1 uncultured Planctomycetaceae bacterium
CAGATGCTGCCCGTGTCGCGCTTGCAAATTCAATAACGCTAACACCGGGCACGCTGACCGTTGATTTAACTGACGATGGCACTATGTATATCCACTGGATTAATATAAAAAGCACCGATACTGAAAAAGCAACTGAGTATATCTCGAAAAAATTTGAATATTTTCTGGCAAAAATTTTTGAGTAATTTGCAGGATTTTTTATGACAGGTATATTTTATATAGGCTTGATAATTTGTTCTTTGCTGTGTTTGTATCGTATCGGAAGAGGACCAAGCGCTGCCGATAGAATAGTATCCATTGATATTATGGGTATCGTTATCGTGGGCTTCTGTGCGATAATGACCCTTGAAACAAAACAGGATTTTTATCTCAATGTCGCGCTTGCCTGGGCGCTTTTGAGCTTTATCGCATCACTTGCACTGGCAAAATTTCTGGAAGGAAGGAATTTCGATGATTGATTTTTTGGGTTATATTCTGATTTCAGTTGGAATCTTCTTTGATATCTCCGGCTGTATAGGCCTTGTACGTTTTCCGGATGTTTACAACCGCCTCCAGGCCTCGACAAAATGTGTGACTCTTGGCACAATAATGATTCTTGTAGGCACGGCTCTGATTATTGGTTCAGGTGCTATTGCCGCAAAAGCGGGTTTATGTGCTGTTTTCATCCTGATAACTTCACCAACCGCCGCCCATGCAATCGCCAGAGGTGCCCACTCGGCTGGAATATCACTCACTGATAAAAGTATTGTTGACAGATATGCAGAAGAAAAATAAACGGAGATAGAAATTGCGTTGGCCAAAACTAAGAGAACTTAAGGAAGCTGTGATTGCTGTTTTTTCGCCGCGTTTTACAACGCGTTTTCCCGCCGAGGCCTGCCAGGTTCCCGAAAGATATCGCGGCAAGCCGGAATTCGATGAAAAAGAATGCATTGGCTGCGGCGCCTGTGTAAATGTTTGCCCTACACAGGCTCTTACTATAGTTGATGATACCCACTCAAACCCGCCTGTACGCAAAATTTTACAGCGATATGACTGCTGTATCTTTTGCGGCAATTGTCAGGAAAACTGTACAACCGAAAAAGGCATAAAGCTGACGGACCAGTGGGACCTTGCGACACTTGACAGGGAAACCACAAAACAAACACATGAACACGAGTTGCAGATTTGTGAAAAGTGCGGTGCCATTGTCGGTGTAAAAAAACATCTGGCCTGGATATACGAACGTCTTGGCCCTCTCGCATATACAAATCCATCATTAGTTATTGCACAGGCCCAGAATCTTTCCGCCCAAAAGGACATTGCCGAACTTACAGAACAGGCAAAGCAGTCGTCGGGCAAAAACGCTGAAATTCAGCTGGGCGATTTTATGAAGATACTCTGTCCTTCATGTAAATACGAATTGAACATCAGGCTGTAAATGTCTGTCTCTGGCGTCTTTGAACCTGTTAAAAATCTTAATGCAAATAAAACGGTTATACTTTGTATAGGCAATAGATTAAAAGGCGATGATGCAGCAGGATGTGCTGTTTTCGATTTGCTCAAGGACAAAATAAAATCAGAAATTATCGATGTCGGCACCGTCCCGGAAAATTTCATCGGCCAAGTGATTAAAAAAGCCCCGCAAAATGTCATTATCATAGACGCGGTCGATTTTGCAGCCCCTGCAGGCACAATCAAACTCTTTAGCCCGCATCAGGCCGAATCTTTTTCCATTTCAACCCATTTGGTCTCTTTAAAGCTTTTTTGTGATTGCATCAGCAGCGAAGTTAATTGCCGGTTTTTTCTTATAGGCATTCAGCCTGGGCAGACTGATTTTAACTCTCCGTTAAGCGCCGAGGCACAAGCTGCTGCCGAAGCAGTCGCAGATGAATTGATTAAGATATTTGGTTGAAGATTTGGTTTGACCAACTATTTGGTACTCGATTTTACGACAATATTGCAGAACCGGGCTCTCTCGATAAGATGAATGCAAATTAACACTAAAACAAAGAGTTAAAAATGACAAGTGGCATAATTCTTTGTCATTATGTGCTTTAAAACGAGGCCGAAGGGGCTCGAACCTTCAACCTTCGGACCGACAGTCCTATTAAGGGTTTTGTAAGTATTTGTGAATAAACGATTAATGAAGGTCAATTAAAGACTTGTGATGCCAACCGAAGCGCAACCGTACATTGCTGTTGCAAATTCTGTTGCAAATTCTGTTGCAAATTAAAGACTCGGATTAACCTGTCTTTGGCTCAA
>CAYTQR010000163.1:0-2208 GCA_964440045.1 uncultured Planctomycetaceae bacterium
CTGAAAGGGCATCCAAAACGCCCGGATAATTTCGGTCTTTTTCAATATAGCCCTGCATAACAAATGTATCAATCAACGTTAACGCCGTAGGCGGCAACGGCTTGCGTAGAGGTCGTGTAAACCAGGCAAACAAAAAGAGGAGAATATTGCTGAATATTACATAAATTGGCCTTATACGCTCTTTTAGCCACTGTTTCATGGGAAGCCGGGCCAAAGTGACTTTTAGGTCTTTCCCTTCAGCTTCCAGATAGTTCTTCAGGAATTCCTTAAATGCCCTTGAATCGACAATAATTTCAGAAACCGGCTCCTTCTTCCTGATCAACTCCTGAAGCAGGACAATGCAGCAACAGTAATGAAAAAGCGGGCTTGCGAGGGTGTTCCTGCTTGACGGAGAAGATACCCACCAGTCGATGCTTTTTGTGTGCTGCCTGGAAATAGAGTCGATAAATTCAGTGAAAGGCTTGTGAATATCAACGGCAATCTGATTAAACAAGCGAGCATATTGGGCGCTTATCTTCCCCCCAAAGTTAAAGTCTATCTTCATTTGAATTGTCGTCTTACAAAGCTCCTGGCTCAATAAGCAGAGGCGTGTCCATTAGTGCTTCAAAATCATTTGCCCATCTCACATCGGGCGCGATCTTTAACAATGGGGCATCCTGCCCCGGCAGAATGGCTATAAACTCAACTCCGCAGTTTCTTGCCGCACGATAGTCGCTCTCCGCATCTCCAAAAAATATACATTTTGCAGGGTCATGCCTATACTTATTTAGCAAGATTTTCAGGTTTTCGCTTTTGCTTGCGGATGAACCCAAAACTTCCTTAAAAAAACCCTCCAGTCCTCTGCGCCGGACAATCTCCCGAATCTCATCATCCGGCGTGGCCGAAATCACGAAGCAGGGTATATGATCGTGCCATTTCGTCAAAAACGCTTCAGCGCCCGGAATTTCAGGAGAGGCAACTACTTGATCTACAACAAGTCTTGAAAATTCCGAGCATAGCCGTTCCATCACATCATCGTCTAAAGGTTTTTTCAAAAACTCGATATAGTAATGACGAAATTTTTCCACACGCGTCATACCGCCGTGGCGGCGATGGTGATCAACCACCTTGGCCGCTATTTTGACGCCATAAGGTTCAAAGAGCCTGGCAAACGCCCAGGTCTTCACTTCCACTGAATCTGCCAATACGCCGTCAAAGTCAAAAAAGAATGCCTGAGTTTCTTTCATAACTGCTCAGTTTCCACTAATCTTTGAATGTTTGAGAGATGCTTGCCGTTCTTATCCGACCTTGAATATACCTCATATATTACATCCAGAATACCCTGACCCAAATCGTAATAGCTGCCGGCAACTATCTTCTTTGCGACTCTTGGCCTGAAAGAATAAGGCGTTATTTCATAGTGTCCTTCTTCGGGCTCACCGCTGTATTCTACTGATATCTCTCCATGAAACATTTCACGGATCATGTTTAAAAGATCATTTATTTTGATGGACTGATTGCCTGTGAGCATCACATACTGATTCTTGAATTCACCTGAAAGTATATCAACGCTGCACTTAGCCGCATCCTTCACATGGATATAACTTCTTATCTCTTCTCCAGTACCTTTGCGTACAATTTTGCCCTCTTCAACAGCCTGTTGCACAATTTTATTAATGTAATTGAAATGGTTAGCTCGTCTTCCATACAAAGAGCCGTATCTTAAGATGGTGTAATCAAGTCCATAGACCCGTTGATAATCTTCGATAATCAACTCGCATGCCTGTTTGCTGCTTCTGTAAAATGGAGCCAGATCGCTGTAAACATATATGGTGCTTGCAAAAATAAACCGTTTAACCTTGTGCAGCCTGCAGACGTCGATAATATTCGTGGTGCCCAGGACATTGGTTTCAATGGCTCGCAAAGGCTCGAGGCGCGCGTCTGAAATTCCCGCGATCCCCGCAAAACTGTAAACATAATCGCATCCCTTTACATATTCGGCAACCTTTTCATGGTCAAGGATGTCCCCTACAACCATTTCCTGATTGTCCCGAAGATATGATGATGATTGCCTGTCATAAATCACCACTTCGTATGCCCGCTCAGACAATTCATCCGCAACATGACTTCCCAAAAACCCGGATCCGCCAAAAACTATTGCTTTCATTTAACTCAAACTCCTCAATATTTACTCTTCAAGAAATCCAATAACCGTACAGGGTGCGCTGT
>CAYTQR010000164.1:0-2181 GCA_964440045.1 uncultured Planctomycetaceae bacterium
CCATAAGTCACCTCTTTATAAAGACCGGGGTTTTTAGGCCCCCGGCTGTTAATGGTTAATCCTACGACCTGGTTTCTAAGGCTATAAATGGAGATAAGGTTGCCCCACCACTATGTGGTGTCAAGGGGGCTGCCCAGCTTGGCTGCCCGTCGACACGGTAAACGAACCTGAATACCGACTGATCCTGGAGAAATTCTACATGTATGCTGATATCTGTCTTAACGCTACCTTTGTCAATCAGGACATATGCAGAGGGATCCATAAAAATAATATCCCCGGTAATTCCCAATGCGCTGGTCTGCTCGATCGGAATAACGGGACGCCCGAATAAGCTGCCGAATGGTGCGCCACTCAATCCGCCGGCGGGCATATATACCGGGATGCCCCCTGTTCCCACCGCCAGGCTCATTGTGAAAAGCTGGGGTTCAATTCCCTGATTGATGTACCAGACTGAATTCCTCCGGTTTCTTGCCGGCATCCGGGAAAACATCTTGACGATATTTTCCGTTATAATCGAGGCCGCAAATTGGCCTGCTTCCTTTGAAACGGTAATAAGTGCGCCGCTGTTCATAACGCCTAAAGGCATACCAACACCAGTCCCTGAGATGATCGCCTTATCCGTCTTAAATGCGATTTCATCCTTGAATGCCTGCCTCAAAAAACTGTCCAATGCGGTGGCATCTTGCAGAAGTTCGTCTGTGGAATAACAAAGGCCGATCAGCTTTTTCAATTCAAGTTCCATTAACCTGAACTTGGGCTTGCTTTTTGTTTTTGTCCCGGCCTCAGCCAGCCAATGTGATTCAATTCCTCCCCATCGGCTACCGTCCGCCCTAGATGTCTCATCAACTGCTGGGAGTTTTACCCCGTTAGAATTTGCGGAGATCGGCATGCGGTTTACACGCGAGTTAACGAGCCCCACATCGTATGCACCTGCGAGGAGTTCGGTCGAAAATGTTTTCTCAAGGAGAAATCCGCCCTCGCTCGGGACAGTCTCCCCTAATCCGGTGGCCGCCTTAATTTGATAAAGCCTTGGATCTATCTCACTGCCTGGCTTTGCCGCCTTTGCGATTGCCTGGCATTGCTCGCCAAGATTTGAAAAAAACTTGCCTGTGCTGTGAGAAATTGCGCTGCCAGGGCCTTGTAAGGTCAATGCTGTTTCTGGTAGCGCCTTTTGCAGCTCCTGGATTTTCCCTTGCGCCTCGGCAATGAGACCCTCTTCCTGATGATTCAAATTTCGGCCCTGGCTGTCCGCGTGGTGCTCAAGCCTGACTATCGTGGCCGCCAATTTTCTAATATCCTCTTTTTGTTTTTCGTAATTCATTTTGATTTTTCCTTTCATTTTGTGTGCTCGGGGCAAAGAAAAAGGGCAAGTGAATGAGTGAGCACTCACTTGCCCTTAGTTCTTTCTTGCGTTTCGCTTAGGTTGATCGACCCTTACGAAAACCCTGAATTTAGTTAATGCCTATGTACCGTTTCTACCTTACCCCCTTTCAATTTGGGCCTCTCGCACAAATGAAAAGTTTTCGCTGATAATTTAAAAATCTCTTACGTCAGCGTCTCACTGACGTATTAAAGAAAGCGGCTGCCTCTCGCAGCAACCCCTAAAGGGATTTTTTCCCTATCAACTTCGCGTCCCCGGCATCTCGCAGGAGAAGCGCTTCGGCTATTTTAACATCCTTTAAATTAGGATGGTTCAATCTTCATCGTATTCAATTTTTTCTGGCTTTAATAACCCTAAATGTTTCGCCAGATATGCCTTCTCAATTTCATTTAACAATTCATTCCGCTGAAGATATGCCGCCTGACTTTCAAAAATCGGTGCATTTTTTTTATTCCAATTAAGTTGCCAATATTGAGGAAGGCCAGCACTATCAATTGCCATCCCGGGACGCCAACCACCTGAGCCACTAATCTTTTTTCGCCTCTCAGATGCCAAAAGCCAAAAAATGAAGGGCCTTGTGCATGGATTCTCTTTGATCCAATCCTTTGTGAGTTCGTTTCTGACGGCATTCCATACCTTCTGTAAAAGATCCCATGATCCTGATAATCTGAAAACTTCGGCATCACTGTTTTTCCGTTCTCCGGTCAACAGGTAGGTTCGTAAATTTTCTGAAATAACCGATTTGCTTTTTCTCGCTATTTGTTTCTTATATGGCATAAGGCCCTCCTAATATTTCAATC
>CAYTQR010000165.1:0-2057 GCA_964440045.1 uncultured Planctomycetaceae bacterium
ATTATCATCTTCTTGATATTTCGCCCTGCATTGACGCCGGCGTTCCGGATTTTGTTGCGGATGCTAATGAAACCGATATTGACGGCGAGGAGCGAGTACAGGGTGCAAGAATCGATATTGGCGCCGATGAATCTTATTATGCTTTAGCTGATATATACCCGAATTCGCCGGACGGCATTGTCGATTTTCTTGACTTTACTGTTCTTGCCGCATCGTGGCTGACGAGCGCAGGCAACGGCGATTATAATGATATTGTTGATTTTGTTGTTGATGATGTAATTGACTATAAGGATTTGGGTGTCCTTTGTTCTGACTGGCTGTGGACAGCCGGCTGGTCTCAGTATTACGGTATGGGCGCTGCCGGCGGCGGCGCTTATTTTGCGGAGGGTGCCGGCGGCGGCGAATTGATTATGGATAGTGGTTTGATGATGCCAACTGATATTGGGCTGATGTCTGTTGAGCCGATGGTTGTCTCTGAGCCGGAGCCGGCTGATATTGATGAGATTCTTGATTGGCTTGACGAGGTTTGGCTTAGCGGCGATATTGCTGATATTATGACTGAGGAAGAGTTTCTGGCGTTCAGGAATTCTATTGAAGGATCGGCGGGTTATTAAAAACAGAGGTTGTTTAGCCCTGACCCTTGCGGTCGGGGTTCAGAGGAGGAAGTTATACGAAAATGTGTCTAAAAATCGTGATACCCCAGTTCTGAACTTGACAGCCAAAATTCGTTGCTTTGTGGATTTTTAATGCTATAATCCTCTATCTGTATATATTTTCTGTATTTCGGATGTTTTTTTAAGGTTTAGCGGGTGAAATTCCAAGTATTCAAGGGCGGCAAAATAACGAAGGATTTTTCTCTTATTGGCGTTACTTTGTTTGGCCTTGACAGGATACCGTTTCGCAGTTCAAAGAACATAACCTTTGAGAACGGGGTCATAGACTGCACAACCAAGACTGCTGAGCCGGCCGGCCTTAGCCTGCTCTGGCAGGTCGAGGGTTTTGGAAATGTAATATTGTACACAACCCGCCTGCCTGAGCGCGAGCAGCCTTATGTTCTAAATGTCGAACTGGCCAGAGCAAAGCTAATGGAAATTACTATTAAGCGGGAGGACTGGTCGATTTTTGAGGAGAAAGAGGATTTCGGCAATCATGTTGCTGAGATACAGAAGCTTTTTACTCAAACTCTTGAAAATATTAATGAGCCTGCTAAGGCATCGGTCCAGGCGGATAAGTGTCTTGCGAAAGCGATGAAATTTTCCGAACGACTTGCAGCTAAGCATGCTGAACTTGTTTTTGATGTCAGGCAGAAGAACCGCAATTTTACGCGTTCGAGTATTGGCTGTGCAATTGACCCGAAACAGCTTGGAAATGCGAATTACCTTAAAGCAACTTTCGATATGTTCGCCCATGTCTCGATACCTGTCAATTGGTCGAAAATCGAGGCGGTTAAAGACGAATATGATTTTAGCGAACTGGACCGGTGTATCGAGGTTCTGGGTAAAAAACGAATGCTCCTTTGTGTAGGACCACTGTTGTGCTTTAACGAGCAGTTTCTGCCCGACTGGCTCAAAGGGCTGGAAGATTTTGAGGCTATTCGTGAAGCAAGCTATGAATTTGTTTCAAAGGTTGTTGCCCGATACGCCAAGTATATTCACATCTGGCTTGTTCTGGGCGGATTGAACGCCTATAACCATTTCAAGTTCAGTTTTGAGCGGATTCTCGATATCACCAGGACGGCCTGCCTTGCGGCGCGAGAAGCTGATAACCGCAGCCTTAAGATGATCGAGATAGTTCATCCGTGGGGTGAGTATTATGCCCAGGACAGCGATACCGTACCGCCTTTGGTTTATATCGATATGGTGACACAAGCGGGGATAAACTATGACGCCCTTGGAGTGCAGATGATTTTCGGCAGGGACGAGCCGGGTATGCATGTTCGCGATATGATGCAGATTTCGGCAATGCTCGACCGGTATGCGCCGGTTCCAAAACCGGTACATATAACCTCTTTCGGTGTGCCTGATACGAATGACGCTAAAAAACAGAAGTCGAATGAG
>CAYTQR010000166.1:0-1881 GCA_964440045.1 uncultured Planctomycetaceae bacterium
AATGCAGGCCTACTGGTTGGTAGTCCGAATTTTACTGACGCCGCCGGCCGAAGCCGCAGCCAGTCAAAAATGGAAGATAATTTATTTACACGTCCTTAATTTCCGGACAGGTTAAAAATTTGAAGAGAAATCAGTTTATCTGGAAACGCAAGCACCTTATAGGGCTGCGTAGTTTGAGTAGAGAAGAGATAGAACATATTCTTGATACCGCAAAAGGCTTTGAGCAGATAAGCACCAGAAGCGTTAAAAAAGCGCCTACTCTCCGCGGCAAGGTAGTGGTAAATCTATTTTTCGAGGACAGCACGAGAACCCGCAATAGTTTCACACTTGCAGCAAACAGATTGAGTGCCGATGTCATAGAATTCACCCGGAAAAACAGCAGTGTAAGCAAGGGTGAAACGCTGCTTGACACGGCTAAAAATCTCGAAGCAATGGGCATCGATATAGTTGTTATAAGACACGGCGCCGGAGGGGTGCCAAAGTTCCTAAGTCGAAATATAAACGCCAGTGTGGTAAACGCAGGCGATGGGTTTTGCGAACATCCGACCCAGGCGCTGCTCGATGTTTATACGATAAGAGAAATAAAAGGCTCGCTTGAAGGACTTAAAATCGCAATCGTAGGCGATATCGCTCATTCCCGTGTTGCCAGAAGCAATATATACGCAATGACAAAATTGGGCGCAGAAGTCATACTCGTCGGCCCGCCTACTTTGATGCCGGCAAAAGTAGAAAATCTGCCGGTGAAAGTAAGCTATTCATTGGATGATATCATCGGCGAACTTGATGTAATCAATATGCTCAGGATACAGTTTGAAAGGCTCGGCAGCAATCCGTTTCCATCGACAAAGGAGTATTCACATTATTTCGGTCTGACCGTTGACAGGATGAAAAAAGCAAAAAAAGGCATCCTCGTTATGCACCCCGGGCCGATTAACAGAGGCCTGGAGATGGAAAGCGAAGTAGCTGACGGCCCGAACAGCGTTATCCTTCAGCAGGTAAAAAACGGGCTTGCGGTTCGAATGGCGGTACTATTTCTTGTCAATCAGGGTGCGATGATGCGGCAGAAAATCAGGGACAAAAAAGAAAGGCTCGAAGATTAAATGAGCAGCATTCTTATAAAAAACGGCCGTGTAATAGACCCAGCCAACGAGATAAATGAAAAGGCTGATGTTCTGGCCGTTGACGGTAATATTGCTGAAATCGGCAAGGTTGAGACAAAGGCTGATTTAACAATTAACGCTAAAGGCAAACTTGTTCTGCCCGGCCTTATCGATATTCATGTTCATTTCCGCGAGCCGGGCGATGAGGAAGAAGAAACAATTGCTTCAGGCTCGGCTGCTGCTGTCGCTGGCGGGTTTACTTCGGTCGTGTGTATGCCGAATACTAATCCGCCGATTGACGATGCTACAAGCATCGAATACATCCACAGAATGGGCAGGCAGGCAAGAAAAACACATGTATATGTGATGGGGGCGATAACAAAAGACAGGACCGGCGAACAGCTTAGCGAAATGGGTTTTATGATTCAGGCCGGTGCGGTCGGCTTTACCGATGACGGCAGCGGTGTGCAGGATGCAGCGATGATGTTAAAGGCTCTTAAATACGCCTCGATGTTTAAAAACATCGTTATAGCCCAGCACTGTGAAGATAATTCCCTGGCAGGCAAAGGCGTGATGAATTCAGGTTATAATTCAACCGTACTTGGTCTGCCCGGGATAGACCCGCTTGCCGAAGAGATGATGCTCTGGAGGGATATCCAGCTCGTAAGAAAGACCAATATGCGATATCACGCCCAGCACGTTTCCACCGCACGGTCAGTGGAACTCATTCGTCAGGCAAAAAAGCAAGGCCTGCCAATAACCTGTGAGGTTACGCCGCATC
>CAYTQR010000167.1:0-1809 GCA_964440045.1 uncultured Planctomycetaceae bacterium
AAATAATTGTTGACATACCCTATTTCCGCGTGTATCCTTGCACTATAATTCTAAACGAAAGGAGGATACACGCATGGATCAAATTGAATCTTATTTACAGTATCAAAGGGAAATTGCAGAATCAAAGCTCAAAATCATCAACCGATTTCAAAAAGGCGTTAAGCCAAAACCAAAACGTACGTCTAAAATAGAGATAGCAAGAAACGTACTGCATATCGCGGGCCGGCCCTTGCACGTTTCGGAAATTATCCAGTTGGCCAAAAGGGACTTTGAGGTAGAGCTGGACCGTGATTCCATTGTTTCCGCTATTTTAAAAAAGGTTAAAACCGGCAAACCGTTTATCAGAACAGCTCCCAATACCTTTGCCTTGAAAGAGCATGATTCAAATGAAAGGGGGAGCCATGATAAACGAGATTAGCCGCATATTGGTAAAGTTCAGGCCCTGCTTCAGCCGCAGGGCGGCTTTTGATTGGTTTGTCATTGTGATTGTCGGTTTTATTGTCAGGCTTGACCATTATGGTGTCAGCTCATTTGTGCGATGGCTCTACATAAAGCCTTCGCTGTATACGTCTCTGTTGTCATTTTTCAGGGCATCGTCCTGGCAATTGCAAAATGTTCTGAAAACATGGTGGCAAATCGTTCTTTCACATTGCCCGCTGATTTATATTGATGAACGGCTGTTGCTCGCCGGCGATGGCATCAAGATCTGCAAAGAAGCCGAAAAGATGCCGGGTGTTAAAAGTCTCCATCAGGAGTCGGACAACTCCGGCAAAGCCCCGTATATCTATGGTCATCACCATGGGGTGATCGGTATTTTAGCCGGTTGGGTTAAAAAAAATCTTTTGCATCCCCCTTTGTGCAGAACTGCATGAAGGGGTAGAAAGGATTCGACAGTTCCAGGCTAAAGCCGAACCTGTGGTTAATGGTCGATCAAAGGTCAGCGTCACCAGCCTGATGGCTGCTATGGCCGTTGAACTGGTAACTTCTGTGGGTAAAAGGTGTATCATTGTACTGGATGCCTATTTTGCCGTCGGACCGGTGTTTTTGATTTCAAAGCAAGCTTTGGACGAAAGCGGCAACCGTTTGCTACATATCGTCACGCGGGCAAAAAGCAATGTTGTCGGCTTTAAGGATCCGCCTCCTAAAACCGGCGGGCGCGGCAGGCCCCGAAAGTATGGGCCCAAGCTGAATTTGATGGGACTGTTTGAGACCATGGCCGAACGTTTTGAGGATACGACGATTGAACTTTACGGCCAATACAAAACAGTATCCTTTCTATGCTTGGATCTGATCTGGAAACCGATTGGAGAAAAGGTGCGTTTTGTCCTTGTGTGCGACGGCTCAGGCCAGTTCATTTTGATGGGCTCCGACTTGACCTTATCTCCTTATGATATCATTCGGGCCTACAGTTATCGGTTTAAGATCGAAGTGATCTTTAAGGTGTTAAAACACTTGATCGGAGCGTTTTTCTATCGGTTTTGGACCGGAGTCTGGCCGCGTGTCGGAAAGCGAACTGTAAGTGATTTATCTGCCGTTTGTGATAAACGCTCCCAACGGTTAATCAAACAAACGACAGAGGCAATTGAAGGCTTTGTAAATTTTGCCTGCATAGCCACGGGTATCCTGCAAATCGTAGCGTTGAACTTTCATCAGACGATTTGGCATAAGTACTTGGGATGGCTCCGCACAGTCACCTCAACGATACCTTCGGAAGAAATTGTCAAGGCGGTCATCCAGGAAGAATACTTCCTGAATTTTCGCTTTTTCAGCAATAGCGCGATTTATCGAATAATTATGTCAAAGAGCAGA
>CAYTQR010000168.1:0-867 GCA_964440045.1 uncultured Planctomycetaceae bacterium
ATCAATCAAAAGCTGTCCGGCTTCTGATTTCACTTGATACAAGTTCCCCGCGCTTGATGAATAATGATTTAAAAATTCCATCAATATAGCCTAATTTTTTTAACGTCCTGATTGAGCGGTTTTAGTCTCGCAAAAAAGCACTGGATTTCTGAGAATGCCAAAATCCTGTCAATGTCCATTTTGACAGCAATATAGCCATAGCCTTTTAGTTTTTTATACTCTTTCTTGGTAAACCATCTGCGGAGCTGCGCGATTGTCATACATCCAGTACCGCCGACTTCAAACGTGCAAAGTTTTTTATGTAAAGGGCCAAATTCAACAAACCATGGCAGTAAATTTTCACGATCCGATCTGTGTTGTATCCATTTATGAGAAAAGCTAGGCTTAAAAGGACCGCGACCATCCTTATCCTGAATTCTATAAATTGTTTCTTTATGGGATATGAATTGCATTATTGAATTATTCCATTCCCCGGCGGAATATCCTCTTTAGCTTCCAGTCGATCAGCGCATTCACGCAGTGCCTTTATTGTATCTTGTGTTTGCGCGTTTGATATGTAATTTCCAATTCCAGGCTGATTAAAACCAAAAATGACCAGCATAAATCCCATCTTCTCAATAAATAAATCTTTTAAAACAGAGTCGATGCCAAGGCCGATTTCACGCATTACATCTTCAGTAAATTTTTGCTTTTCAATATCGTTCATATTGCATAGTTCTCCTCATATTTAAAACCCAGGGCCACTTCCCGTTGCAACATGGTCTTGATCATTCAACTTCTCTTGAATGACTTCCGCTTCAGCCATTTCCCTTGCATGAATTTCCGTCTTTTCTTCTTCGCTTGGTTCGTCTGTTTGATCTTCGGCTG
>CAYTQR010000168.1:877-1809 GCA_964440045.1 uncultured Planctomycetaceae bacterium
GATCAATTACTTCGCTATTAGCGAATTCTTCAATTTCAATCTCGGCCTCAGCCTCAATGGCGTGTTCATCGGTTCGTTTTACAGACTCGATAACCAGATCCGAATCATTGCTGGCATTGATAAAATGCTTTGCTAGCCGGCTTGTAACGGTTTTCTTTGCCATTTCGTCGGTGAATTTTGAGTGTGTGCTGCCTGGTTTAAGATCACCGTTATCCATGACCGGTTTCATTTTCGATTGTTTCCATGCCTGTTTGATCTGATCAATCGTCATAAGTTCCGATCTGACCACTTCACCGTCCTTATTAACGGCCACTGCATAGGCCCCGGCGATATTGGCATTATTGATATTGCCGAATTTCTGGACATGCTTTTCGATAATTCGGCGGCCTTTTTCAATCTTGTATTCCAGTTCATCGCCCTTATAAATTACCTCTGCAAAGATATCATCAATATCAGGCGCAACCCGGAGCGCAACGGCCTTCGTTCCGAAATATGACCGCTGGAGGGTCAATCGATTCCCATATACGATAAAATACGCCTGGGCCTTGGCCGGGTTCAAGCCCTGAATCACCATATCAAGAAGTGCATTTGCGATTGAGGGTTTTGTGCATATCGACAGGGCCGGCTTTTTATCCTTGTCTACTGTCTCCTGAAGGATGAGCCAAGCCGATTTCAAGGCGTTGGCTGCCGAATAATTCGGCGGCAAATCCAGCTCTCTTTGCTGCTGAAAATATTTAATTTTGTCTAATACAAGATCAGCCGTTTCCTTCTTGAGTACCAATAAATTTTTCGTCGTTGTTGATCGTTTCTCAGCCATTAGCTACCTCCTTCTATTCTAAGTTTTTTATCATTAGCGCTTACGATTAAGCGTATTTGCTGTGATTTTGTTTCTAATAGTTCGGATACAGCCTCGGCATTGTCAATAAATACAG
>CAYTQR010000169.1:0-1687 GCA_964440045.1 uncultured Planctomycetaceae bacterium
GCTATAAGCTGTGTACCCATCGCACCATCGAGAAAAAACACCTCATCGGCAAGTTTTTGTTCAAGACTTTTCTTCAACATCACTTAGTCTCCTTGTTTTCCAAACTATCCGTCTTTGGCGGACTGAAAAGTGCTTTAAGCTGCACTTCGCTGGGCCGCCATAACTTGACAGAATTAAGCTTAATCTCCCTGCGGTCGTTGCAACTCTGTCCCTGATAGTAACTATACGTCAATTTGCGCGGAAAAACAAGACTTTCCATTCCTGCCACTTTTTTATAATTATCAAGCTCGACAACCAAAGCAGGATTATCAGAACAATTGTAATATTCGATTTTTCTTACAAGATGATTACAACGGTCCATAAATATCTTCTTTTGCGCACAGCTTTTGACGCCCCGGCAAATCAACACATCATAGACACTATCGGAATCCATTATATCAACAGAATCACATACAGAATCTAAAGGCTGTAGAAAATCAAGAAATACCGCCGGGTTGGAAAAGTACTTTCCATTGTTCTCGTCAATATCGCCTTTTATATACACTTCAAATGGCTTGGCGTAAATCCAGAATTTATCGCCGTCCACCGCAAAACTCATCGCTTTGGGGTCAAATAAAATGTCGCCGTAAAAACAGTACCTTTTACTATTCTCAAACCAGATTCTCACGGGAAAAGATTGTGTCACATCTTTGCCCTTCTCGTCTTTGTAATTCAAACTGCAGCTTCCTGTCGCCCTCAACGGCCCCAGACCGCCGGCATATTCTCTCAAAGCAGTACTTGCCTCTAATGCTGTTGAAAGAGGCGGGCAAATCCGTTTTTGCACCCCGCAACCAGTCAGAAAAGTTGAAAACAGAAACAAAAAAACTTCGTATCTCGGTCTCTTCCTATCCATCGAACTCTACTTGCAGGATTTGCCCCAATTGGTCGGATAACTGTCCTATCTTATCTTCCGTCAGTTGCGGATTTACCACATCCGCCGTTTCATTACGCCCTGTAATTTTAACTTTCCATATCTCTTTGCCGTCAACAGTTTGCGAAGAATCATATTTAACAAGTCGCTTCCGCATCAAAACAAGCGTTAGCACAAAACGGAAGTTCACTTTTTCCTCGTCTGTTTCTGTCGCCAATCTCTCAAAGAACGCCAGCAGCATATCGTTATCAACAAATATCTTTTTCTTCTTATCATCTTTCGGCATTGTGCTTTTCCAGTAGCAGTAAACCGCCGGCTTGTTCGCCATCCAGTATTCGACCGTATAATCTCTCCGTTCAAATCCGCCCTCGGCCTCAACAAGCGTAGCGATAAAATCTTCGCCCGGCTCTATTGCCCTGCCGCTTCCGCTGCACGTGCCCAATGGTTTATGTATTTCCCAATCCGCCATTTTTTTATCTCAATTAAATTCCAACCAGGGTCTTATTTTTTCAACTGTCTTTTTGCCTATCCCTTTGACTTTTTCAAGGTCATCGGCGTTTTTAAATGCGCTTGTATTGATACGACAATCTATTATCGACTGAGCTTTTTTTGGGCCTATCGAAGGCAGCTCGGCGAGTTCGCCAGCGCAGGCTATGTTAGGATTAAGTTTTGCGACTCTGTCAGAGGCAAACCCCTCGGAACTTTTCAATGCCGACCCGGCAAAGCACAAGCTCAAAATAAGGCCTGCAAAAAAAACTGCTGTCAGCACCCTGACCG
>CAYTQR010000170.1:0-1642 GCA_964440045.1 uncultured Planctomycetaceae bacterium
GCTATAACCTTTAAGAAAAAGATTCTCGATACTGCCGTGGCGATTTAACACTTTTTTGAGGATAACAAACAGGCTGATTATATCCTCGCTCGTATTGAAACGGTATTTTAAGGTCTTAAAAAGTTTCCTGTCTTTAGCCGAGAAATTTTTGATAAATTCTGCAGGCCTGGCTCCCATTTTGCCCAGCAGGGCGGTAAGGAATTTTTCGATTTGCTCAACGGCTCCATACGCGAACATAGCCGCTAAAAAACCTGCGATTTCCATATCCGCAGGCCTTTTATAATGATAGGCAAATTGCAGTGGGTCAGGCGGTATAAATTTCTTGCGGTTGTACTTGCGGTACAGTCCTTCGAGGATGTTTTTCAGCTTTCCTTTTTCTTTCGGCATAGTCGGCATATTAGCTTTCAGCCTTCAAAAGGCAAGTTTATTGTTCTTGACAGCCCGCCGGTACTACCGATATTATACTCTTGATTGTAAGTTATTATTTTGTACTGGTTTCTGGGAATCAGGGATGATAGTTGATTGTCATACGCATATGAGTTTTCCGGGCTGCAACATCAGGCCGGAAGACCATTTCGCTGCTGCCGAGCATGTCGATGCCTGTATCGTCCTGGCAGCCCCCGAGAAGGACAAGAATCAATCGAACAAGCTCCTCGGCGAATATGTTGCCAAACATCCCAAAAAAATGTTCGCCTTTGCCTCGGTCAATCCGGTTACTGATGATATTTCAGTTAAACATTGGTCGAAGTTAAAAGACCGTGCCAAACTCGATGGAGCTGTGCTTTATTGCTGCCGTGAAGGTTTCCACCCGACGCACAGCAGGGCGATGCAGTTTTATGAAACTGCTGCCGAGCTTAATCTGCCGTTATTCTTCCACAACAGTCCGCCTTTTACGCCGAATTCAGCGCTCGATTATGCAAGGCCGTATCTGCTCGATGAAGTCGCGCGCACTTTCAGTAACCTTAAAATTATCATCGGCTCAATGGGTCTGCCGTTTGTTCATGAAACTCTCTGCATGCTTGCAAAGCACGAAAATGTTTTCGGCGATTTGACCATTCAGCCGCAGAGAACATGGGAAGTTTATAATATTGTTCTTTCTGCTCACGAAGCGGATGTCCTGGGCAAATTGTTTTTCGGCTCAGGCCTGCCTCTGCAAAAAGCGCAAAGCTGTATTGAAACACTTCTCGGTTTTAATAAACTGCTTGCCGATACTAATTTGCCTACTGTGCCTCGATCAAAAATTCGGGAAATTATTGAGCGGGACACCCTTGGCGTTCTCGGCATCGACCATTAGCATAAGCCAATTCTGTTTCAGGGAGGATTAAATGGAACTTCTCGAAGAACAGCGTGAAAATTGGGGCAGCCGGGGAGGTTTTGTTCTCGCTGCCATAGGTTCAGCGGTAGGTCTTGGCAACTTGTGGGGCTTTCCTTACAAATTATACAGTTACGGCGGAGGAGCTTTTTTAATACCTTATATAATTGCCATTTGCATCGTTGGTATTCCGATGCTGATTCTTGAATTCAGTCTCGGCCATTTTACCCAGCGGGCAGCCCCGGATGCCTTTCGCCGCTGCAACAAAAGGCTTGAAATGGTCGGCTGGTGGGGAATCATTCTCGGCTTTGTCATCATTACATATTATCC
>CAYTQR010000171.1:0-596 GCA_964440045.1 uncultured Planctomycetaceae bacterium
GCTGAACATGTGACTGTGTCCGTCAAAATTGAGAACGTGACTGCCTGCGAAAGTATTACCCCTAATAAGTTCTATGACAGTTCGGATCTCAATCCTGGTAAAAAGATCTACTTCTGCAATTTCGGTGGGGTGGTGTATCGAGAGCTGAATCAGATTCTTGGCCACTTCATCATAAAAATGAAAAAGGACAAGCGTTTTAAGAGACGGTTGGACATCGAAATAACACTATATGCCAATAAGATGGTAGCACGTGAAGTAAAGTATACTGCCAGTCTTGCTGCCAAGGGCTGCACATTCCGGCAGGTAAGTGATAAGCAACTCTACTAATTGCCCAACAACGCCATGAAGACGGACGGACTATAACCTGCGGCTTTGCCGGTTGCCTTGTAGATCTTCATGCAAATTGAAAGTCAGTGATTTTGTCGGACACACATGCCCGCCGCTTATGGCCAGATGTATCAATTTAGCTTCAAAAAATCATGGAATCAAAAGAAATTAAACCATCGAGTGACAAATTTGCACGGCTGATATCGGTACTTTCTTTAGTTGTGGCGGTCTTGGCTCTGTCGTTGTTTTTTTGGCAATATCTAAAAGAA
>CAYTQR010000171.1:606-1591 GCA_964440045.1 uncultured Planctomycetaceae bacterium
TATCTATAGATAGCAATCCACATATCAATTGTGGTACGATTAAATTATCAGATCGCGACCTTGCTCATTTTGGCAAAGTAAGTCAAGTGCCTTGGCAACTGATAATTTCCAATACAGGTAGCAGGAAGCTATCTGTTGTCAAATACAGGCTATTTCGAGTTCGATTGACAAACGAGACTTCTCAAGGAGAATCATTTTATACTGGTATTAATGGAGGATTATTTAAACCTAATGGTGAACAAGCAACATTCCCGATGATTTTAGACTCTGGTGAGAGTCAACTGCTTACAGCATATGTTGGCATTTTAACTGATCCTGAAGCGTACGACATATTGAAAAAGAATTTCAATGATAAAGCTTTTAAAATGCTCGATGCAGTGCGAGTTTTAGGCAGGGCTGAGAAAGATATTTACGGCAATAAAGCCACTTTATATGAATTCGAAGGCGGTAGTTTTCAGTTATATGTCGATCCAAATAATCGAAAGGGTCAGTTGTTTATGTTTGAAATCTCAACTGGAAGAGGGAATCAATTTGCCGCTGTTGCCTCTGATTATAAGTGAACTTTATACAATAATATGTTTCTTCATCTAACATGGGCATTCACCCGATCCCAAAAGCCTTGCGGCTTTTGGTCCAGGTAATGCCGCGCGTTATGTAATGGAAAATGGACTTAAATAAATTGAAAGAAAAACTCTCAGGAATTCAGAAAAAGGAGAATGCGTTACGAGATCGGTTCAATGAGGAATTGTCAGCCTTGAAAGATTATGAAAGAGAATTTGTAGAGGATTATTTGGACAATAATGCAAAATACCAACCAAATGAGAAAGTGCTTAAGAAAAAAGATTTTTCAAGAAATTGAGAAGCCTGTTTTATTGGCTGGCGCGATATTAACAGAAAAACCCGGAGCATTGAATACTATACACACCATATCAAAAAGGACGGATCCCCAAGTAAAAGAATGAGCTCATATCCATGTTCTGAGGAC
>CAYTQR010000172.1:0-1583 GCA_964440045.1 uncultured Planctomycetaceae bacterium
GTTCCTATCCCTGTCCTGTATTCGTAGTTTATATCATTCATAAGTTTAGCCGTCGCCGGCACGGCGACATTTAAAGAGTCCCCTTTGTGCTCGGAATATCTTTGCCGCTGATTTTAACAGACTGTCCCAGAGCTTGGCCGAGTCCTTTGAATATCGCCTCGGCGATGTGATGACTGTTTATGCCGTGTGGAACGGTAATATGCAGGTTGAGTTTGCCATGATTTGCAAAACTCCTTAAAAGCTCTTCGAGGCACTCGACGTCGAATTCACCGATTTTTTCCGTTCTGTATTCTACATTATAAACGCAGAAAGGCCTGCCCGACAGGTCAACAGCGATATTTGCAAGAGCATCTTCCATCGGCACAGAACTGTTGCCGTAACGTACGATACCTTTCTTGTCGCCCAGCGCATCGACGAGCGCCTGCCCCAGGCATATCGCGACATCCTCGACCGTATGATGCTGGTCAACTTCAAGGTCGCCTTTGGCTTTTAGCCTCAGGTCTATCTTGCTATGCTTGCTCAAATGACAGAGCATATGGTCCAGAAAACCTACGCCGGTATCGATTTCATATCTGCCGGCACCATCAAGATTGATCTCGACCTGAATATCCGTTTCATTTGTCTTTCTTGTTATTTTTGCTTTTCTGTCAGCCATTATTTTGTCCCTCGGCTAAAATTTCCTTTAGTGCTTTAATCAGTATCTGGTTTTGTTCTGATGTGCCTACCGTGATTCTCAGCTTATCTTTTATATCTTGATATGCCCAATATCGGACATATATTTTTCTATCCTTTAGTTTTTCATAAATGTCGATAGCCCGCATTTTTGACGGTTTCGCCAGTAAAAAGTTGGCCTGACTTGAGAACACTTCGAAATCGAGTTTGTTTAGTTGTTCAGTCAGGATTTTCCGGTCTATCTTGATTTTCTTTATGTTGTTTTTGAAATACTGCTGGTCTTCTATCGCAACGGTTGCCGCGGCAATAGAAACAGCATTTACATTGTAAGAGTCCTTGACTTTCAAAAGACCTTTTATCAGGCCTTCATTTGCGATGCCGAATCCGAATCTCATCCCAGCAAGCGAATAGCCTTTACTCATCGAGCGAAGAATAATTACATTGTCGAATTTTTTTATAAGCTCAAGACAATTATCTTCAGCAAAATCTACATACGCCTCGTCAATCAGCAGAATACTTTTTCCTTTGAGTTCTTCTGCAAGCTGAATAAGTTCTTCTTTCGGAACAAACGTTCCGCTTGGTGCATTAGGATTGCAGACAATTGTCAGTGCGGCGCCTGTCGAGGCGAGTTTGGCTGGCAGATTAAATTCCTCATCGAATGGTATTTCAATAAAAGGGCAATTCTGTATCTGTGCCAGCACAGGATAAAGTGAGTATGTCGGCGTCGGATAAGCGACAGGACGGCTCTCATCACAAAATGCCCTTATCGCAATGTTCAGCAAGTCATCGCCGCCGTTGGTGCAGATGATATTTTCGGGTTTTACACCGAAAATCTTAGCGGCAGTCTCCCGGAAACTATCTCCTATTGGTTGTGGATACTGTCGCAACTGCTGAGATGTTATGTCTTGTAT